>DATKTN010000033.1:0-42578 GCA_035531135.1 Anaerolineae bacterium | reverse complement strand
CGGTGCCTTCCCTGAGGACCGCCTGCACGTGCCCGTCAGCCACCTCGACCGCCCAGGCGCTGGCGATCTGGGGCCAGCCCAGAACCTCGGCCAGCCGGAGCCCCAGTTGGCCCTGCCCGGTGTCCATTGTGGTCGCGCCGGTCAGAAGCAAGTCCGCGCCCCCTAACCGCTCCACCGCCGCTGCCAGCACCCGGGCCATCACCGCGTCGTCGGCCTCTCGGAAGCCATCGCCGGTCAGGTATACCGCCCGGTCGGCGCCGGCGGACAGTGCCTGGCGGAGCACGTCGTCATCGGGCAGCGGTGCCCGGGGAAAGGCCACCACCTCAACGCTAGGCGACCGCTGCGGTCGCACGAGGTCCTTGATACGCAGCGCCGCCTCCAACGCGCACCGATCCGCTGGCTGGAGTAGATACTCCTCCCGGTTGACGAACATACGACCTCGCCGCCGGTTGAACACGATGCCGCCGGGGTCGAGGACTCGTCCCAAAACTGCGATCACTCTCATGGGCAACTCCTTTATCGAGCATCCAGCACTATGGCCTGATCCGCACGCCGTGCTCGCGGAAGATACTGCTGGCGATGACGATGCGCTGAATCTCGTTGGTGCCCTCAAAGATCTCGGCGATGCGGGCGTCACGGAAAGCCCGGTCAATGGGAAAGTCGCGCGAGTACCCCAGTCCACCGTGGATCTGCAATGCCATGTCAATGGCCCGCGAGGCCACCTCAGAGCCATACATCTTGCACATCGCCGCCAGTTGGCTGAAGGGCTGGCCGGCGTCCACCATCCAGGCCACCCGATAGACCAGGCTACGCAGCGCCTCCACCTCCGTGGCCATGTCGGCGATCATCCACTGGACCGACTGCTTGTGCGCCAGCTCCGCCCCAAACTGCTTGCGGGTCTTGGCCCAGCGGACCGCCCAGTCCAGCGCCGCCTGGGCGCCACCCAGGCAGGCCGCGCCCAGCGTCAGCCGGCCCATGTCCAGCGATTTCATAAAAGTGACAAAGCCTTCGCCCACCTTCCCCAGCACGTTCCCGTGGGGGACCCGCAGTTCCTCGAACACCAACTCTGCGGTGCTCGTGCCCCGGATACCCATCTTGTCCTCTTCCCGGGCCACCGAGAAGCCTTCCCAATCGGTCTCGACGATAAAGGCCGTGACACCGCCACGGGCCCCCAACGCAGGATCTGTCACCGCCATGACGGTGATGATGTCTGCGTAGCCACCGTTGGTGATAAAGACCTTGCCCCCGTCCAGGATCCAGGAATCCCCCTCCCGCACCGCGCGGGTGCGGATGTTGGCCGCGTCGGACCCGGCATTGGCCTCGGTGAGGCCGAAGGCGGCGACCTTCTCCCCACGGGCCAGCGGGACCAGGTATTTCCGCTTCTGTTCCTCGTCGCCATCCAGGTGGATCGCCATCGCGCCGATGCCAATGTGGGCGCCGACGTTGGTCGCCGTGGAGGTGCAAATCCGGCCCAGTTCCTCCATCAGGATGCAGTAGCCGGCCTCGCCGGCTCCCATGCCGCCGTACTCCTGCGGGAAGCAGACGCCCAGGAGACCCACCTCGCCGAGTTTACGCATGACCTCGACGGGCACTCTGTGCTCGCGGTCGATCTCCGCGGCGATGGGGGCCACTTCGTTCTCGGCGAACTCCCGGATCATCCGGCGTAGCGCGACGTGCTCCGGAGAAAATGAAAAGTCCATCTACCACCTCCTAAGGCACGATCTCAACGTCCCGCTCGGCAAAAATCCGCTGAGCGACCCGGACGTGGTGCAGTTCCGTCGGCCCGCCGATGATGCCGAGCGCACGAGCGTCGCGGTACTTGCGGGCCATCGGATAGTCCTCCATGTAACCGTAGCCGCCCATCACCTGGACCATGCGGTTGGTGACGCTGCGAGCGACCTGTGCACCGAACGCCTTGACCACCGACGCATCGAAGGAAAAATCCCCTCCCTGATCCACCAGCCAGGCGGCGTGGTAGACCAGGTAACGCAGTGCCTCGACCTCGGTGAACGCCCCGGCCACGTAGGACTGGATGGCCTGCTTCTTGGCGACAGGGACGCCGAACTGAACCCGCTCGGTGGCAAACTGGGCCGCGACGTCCACGGCGTCCTCCGAAACGCCCAACCCGGCCGCTGCCAGCGCGACCGCCATACGGTCCTGCGCCCGCTGTGCCACTGTCCACCCCTCACCAGGCGCGCCAAGTCGATTGGCCTGCGGCACCCGGCAGCCCTCCAGGTAGATCGTGTTGAAGGTCACACTGCGCAGCCCCAGCGTCGGTTCCCGGTAGCCTACGGTCAGCCCAGGCGTGTCCTTGGGCACCAGAAAGGCTTCAAGCCCCTCCGCTCCATGGGCAAAGACGAGGAAGAGACCCGCGATTCCGCCGTTGGCGACCCAGGTCTTGACCCCGTCCAGGATCGCATCGTCGCCGTCGGGCACGGCCTGGGTCTGAATGGTGCCCCCATTCTGATGGGCCGCATTCCGATGGGTCCCACTCTGATGAGCCGCGTCACTTCCGGCGTCCGGCTCGGTGAGCGCGAACGCGCCAATCATCTCGCCGGCCGCCATCAGCGGGAGCCATTCCTCCTTTTGGGCATCGGTGCCGTGCTCCAGGACGCTCATCGCCACCAGGCTCACGTGCGTGGCCAGCGTCACGGCGGTGGACATGCAATCCCTGGCCAGCGTCTCGACGAGCAGCGCGTAACTTACGGTATCCAACTCCGCGCCGAAGTAGTCTTCCGGCAGCGTCGCACCCAGGAAGCCCTGGTTGGCCGCTTTGCGAAGCACGTCCAGTGGCGGCTTTTCCTCGTGGTCCATCTCCTCGACTTTGGGCGCGACCTCTTTGGCGGAAAAGTCCCGGAACATGGCGCGGAACATCTGCTGTTCTTCGCTGAAGGTAAAGTCCATAGCCAGTCCTCCTGACCTGGTACACGGGCTGGGCAGCCTGGTAAATCGATACACCGGGCATACCAGCAATCGAACAACTATCCAGGGAACTCCGGCCCCGCGATGACATGATGAGTACGACACCAAAGCGGGGCCGGAGCCCCTCCAGGTAACGGTTCTGATCCCGGCGATGATGCTGCGTTGTTAGCTACGACGAGCGACGACGTGGCTGCGATGTGCGACGATGTAGCTGCGACCTCAGGCCCTTTGTTGGCGACGACGAGCGGCGATGTGGCTGCGATGTCGTCCGACCGGTACGATCGGCACCATTGTTGGCGACGATGGGCGACGATGTAGCTGCGACCTCAGGCCCTTTGGTGGCGACGATGTGCGACGATGTGGCTGCGATGTCGTCCGACCGGTACGGTCGGCACCATTGCTAGCAACGACGAGCGACGATGTGGCTGCGATGGTTAGTCCATTGTGGGCCACGGCATCAGAACACGTGCCTGCCAAACCAGTTAAAGTTCGTCACTTGTCCTTGAACTGCGGCTGTCGCTTCTCGAGGAAGGCACTGACCCCCTCGTGGATGTCCTCCGTATCGGCCAGGCCGACGAACTGATCCGCCTCGATCTTTAGCCCCTCCTCGATAGGGACGGCCAATCCTTCGGTGATGGCCCGCAGCGCAGCGGCGATGGGAAACTTGGATTTGGAGACAATCTTTCGTGCCAGGCCCCGCGCCTCCTTGACCACCGCCCCGGCCGGCACGACCTTGTTGACCAGGCCCAGCCGGTAAGCCTCCTGCGCGGTGATCATGTCACCGGTGAGGATCAATTCAACCGCCTTCCCCTTGCCGGCGAGGCGGGCCAGCCGCTGCGTGCCACCCCAGCCGGGGATGATCCCCAGGTTGATCTCCGGCTGCCCCAGCCGCGCCCGGTCAGAGCAGATGCGCACGTGGCAGGACATCGCCAGTTCCAGCCCACCGCCCAGGCAAAAGCCGTTGATGGCGGCGATGATCGGCTTGATGGCTTTCTCAATCGTGAGGTTTACCCCCTGTCCCCGCTCGATGAACTCGCGAGACGCGGCGTACCCCTCCTCGGGCTGATCCAGCAACGCCTTGATCTCCGGGATGTCCGCACCGGCGACGAAAGCGTTGGTCCCCCCGCCGGTGATGACGATGGCCTTGACGTCATCGTCCGCCAGCAATTCGTCAATCGCCCCCTCCAGCTCGGTCACCACCTGCTTGTTGAAGGAATTGACCGGCGGATGATCGATTGTCAGCACCGCGATCTTGTCCTCGACTTCGATCCGGATGTATTGCCACTCTCCCATTGTTCGCTCCTTATGCGTACTCGTGGAACCCTTTGCCCGTCTTCTCCCCCAGGTGCCCGGCGCGGACACGCAGCTTGAGCGGGCGGACAGGCCGGAAGCGGGGACCCAGATCCTCCGCCAGGGCCTCCAACGTCTCCACCATTGCGTCCAGGCCAATCTTGTCGGCGATGACCAGCGGGCCAACGCGCTCGCCGCCGTAGGTCATCCCCGTGCCGGCGACCATCGACATGTCAATGTCGGTGATGCTGGCGATGTTCTCCTGGACGCACAGCGCGGCCTCGTTGATCAGGGGGTACATCAGGCGTCCGACAGTAAACTTGGTGCCGGTGGGCACCGCGCCAGACTCTTTCAGTTCCTTGACCATCCCATTGACCGCGTCCGACTCGCCGCCGGGATGGTCGTAGAAGCCCGCGCCGGACTTTTCGCCTAGCCTCCCTGCCTCGACGAGTTTCGTGAACAGCGGGGCCGGACTCATCCGCTCACCGTATTCAGAGTAAAGATACTCCCCCACGTGGGCGCAGACGTCGAGGCCCAGCATGTCCATCAGCGTGAAGGGTCCCATCGGCATCCCCCACTTCACGATGGCCTGGTCAATCTCCGTCGCCGTCGCTGCCCCTTCCCCAAGCGCCTTGGTCGCTTCGTTGAGGTAGGGCATCAGGAGCCGATTCACCAGGAACCCCGGGCACTCCTGGACCACCACCGGGAGCTTGCGCAGGCTCTCGGCGAACATCACCACGTCGTCGATCGTCTCCTGTCCGGTATCGAGGCCGGGGATGACCTCGACCAGTTTCATGACGCTGGCCGGGTTGAAAAAGTGCATGCCGATCATCTTGTGGGGCCTGGCCGTGGCCGCGCCCATCTCGGAGATCGAAAGGGCCGAGGTATTGCTGGCAAAGACCGTCTGCTCGGGACAGACATCCTCCAGCTCCTTGAACACAGCCTGCTTGATCGCCATCTTCTCCGGCACCGCCTCGACGACGATGTCCACGTCCTCGAACTCGTCGTAGGTGAGCGTCGGCGTGATCAGGTCCAGTTTGGACTCCATGTCGCCGGCGCTCATCTTGCCCTTGTCCACCCGGCGCTGGTAGATGGAGCGGGCTTTCTCCATCCCCTTGTCCAACATGGCCTGGTCGATGTCCTTCAACACCACCGGCAGGCCGGAGTACGTGATGACCTGGGCAATCTCGCCGCCCATCGTCCCTGCGCCAACCACTGCGGCTTTGAAAATGTACATCTGACTCCCTCCTTAGTCCATTGGGATCCGTTCCAGAATCAAGCAACCTCCCTGGCCACCTCCGACGCACATCGTATCCAAGCCGTAGCGGGCCTCCCGCCGCTGCATCTCGTGGGTCAGCGTGGCGACCAGTTTGGCGGCGGTGCAGCCTACCGGATGACCGAGCGCAATCGCGCCGCCGTTGACGTTGACCTTGTCAAAATCCCAGTTATGCCCCTGCGCTTCCATCTCCTTGGCGTCAGCCAGCACCTGGGCGGCGAAGGCCTCGTTCAACTCGATCAAGTCGATATCGTCGAGGGTGAGGCCCGCCCGCTTGAGCGCCTTGGGCATCGCGAAGGCTGGGCCGATGCCCATGTAGGCCGGATCTACCGCCGCGTAGGCGTAGGTGACGATGCGGGCCGTCGGCTTGAGGCCCAGTTCCTTCGCCTTCTCAGCCGTGCAGACGATCATGGCGGCAGCGCCATCGGAGATGGGACACGCGTTGGCCGGGGTGACTGTGCCGTCTTTCTTAAAGACCGTCGGGTAGAGAGCCGCCTTCTGCACCGTCAGGCCCGGGTTGATCGTCTCGTCGTGGATGATCTTTTCCCGCGCGACCTCCCGCCCGGCCACTTTCTTGATCACCTCGACGGGGACGATCTCGTCGTCGAACTTGCCCATTCGTTGGGCCATGAACGCCTTCTTGTGGGACTGGATGGCGTACTTGTCCTGCTCCTCGCGGGAGAGATCGTACTTCTCTGCCAAGTTTTCGGCGGTGCGGCCCATGATCAGGTTACAGATGGGGTCGGTGAGCCCCTCCCATAGACCGTCGGTCAGCTCTGCGTGGCGGAGTTTATATCCCCAGCGGGCTTGCTTGAGAATGTACGGAATATTGCTCATGCTCTCGGTGCCGCCACAGAGATAAACCTCCCCATCCCCTGCCTGGATGGCCTGGTAGGCCGAGGTGACGGATTGAATGCCGGAGGCACAGTTGCGCTGGACGGTATAGCCCGGCACATGCAGGGGCACTCCTGCCATCAACGCCGCCACACGACCGATGTTGGCCGCGTCCGAAGGCTGGCCGATGTTGCCCAGGATCACCTCGTCCAGCACCGCCGGGTCCAACTCCGTCCGCTCAAAGACCGCTCGAAAGACAATCGCGGCCAGATCCTGAGCCCGCTGACTGCGCAGTGCACCGCCGTGAGCTCCCACCGGTGTTCGCACCGGACTTATGATGACTACTTCCTTCATTCACGCATCTCCTTCCTCTAGTTCTCAAGGGGCGCTCGCAAACCCCGGATTACCGTTTCCAGGGCTGCCTGATAAAGCGCCTCACGCCCCACTCCCAGCATCTCCCGCCGCAGCGGATGCTCCATCAACTGCAACGCACCGTTGAGGATTGCCCACAGCGTGGCCGCGGCCTGCCGGGCGTCGCAGCAATCGAACACGCCGTCTTCGATCCCCTGCTCGACAGCCCGAACCGCCCAGTTGAGGCCCTCCAAGCTAGCCTCTAACACCTCCTGATAGACCTCGGGGGTGACCGCCTCTCGAAACTGCCCCCGGTCCATCGCCGTCAGGAAACGGAAATAGCGGGGCTCCCGCTGGAAGAACTGGAGATACGCCCATCCCAGCCGCCGCAGCCGCTCGTCGGCCGGGATCACCCGGTCCATTGCGTACGCCTGTTCCAGTTCCTGGATCAATTCATCCAGCCCCTCTAAAAGCAAATGAGCAAGGATGGTCTCCTTGCTCTCGAAATACAAGTATACGGTGCCCTTGCTGACTTCCGCCCGCTCGGCCACGCTATCCACCGTGGCGCGGTAGAAACCGTGCTCGAAAAAGACCTCACGGGCTGCCCCGAGAATAGATTGTCGCCGCTCTTCCTTTTCCCGCTCGCGACGCTCTCTTGTCGTCACAGAGACACCTTTTGCTAACTCGTGGTCATTAACTGACTTTCAGTCATTATACAACGAAAAGTTGGCGCTGTCAATAGCCTGGAGAGAATTTTAAGGTGTGCAGGCGCGCATCGCTCTGCAGACAGGAACAGTGCTGGCGCTGGGGCAGATGGCGTCGGGCGCGAATCGCTGCGGTAGTGGGCTTTTGCTTGCACAGGAAATATGCGGTATAATGAGGCCACCCTATCAGCGAGGTCAAGATGATCGACATTCATTCCAAGACCATAATCCCAGGCCAAAATAGCATCGCCGCTCTTCGTGAGGGGTTGACGAACTTCACCCGCATCATCGCCCGGCAGCGCGGGGCTGACGCACTGCTGGCCGAGCTTTCGCAGCATGTGGTGGCCCTCCAGGATCTGCTGGCACACCTCGAACAGGAGCTCAAGGCCCAGGCAAGCGAGCGGGGCGAATTGGACGCCCTGTACGAGATATGCCAGGCTATCGGTTCTTCCCTGGATCTGACAGAGGTCCTGAATCAGGTGATGGATCAGATTATCCGCCTCACGGGAGCCGAACGCTCATCCCTGATGCTCGTAGACCCGGACACGGGAGAACTAGAGTTCCGTGCTGCCCGCAACATGGACCGCGAGACGATCGCTTCTTCCTCGTTTGAGATCAGCCGCAGCATCGTCAAAGAGGTCGCCACTACCAGTCAACCCGTCGTCACGACCAACGCGCAGATGGACCCGCGTTTCAAAGCACAGGAGAGCGTCATCGGGTACAACCTGCGATCCATCCTGTGCGTGCCACTGAGAGTACGTGGGCGGGTCACCGGCGTGGTTTACGCCGACAACCGGATTCTGACCGGCCTCTTCTCCGACCGGGACCGCGACTTGCTCACTGCCTTCGCCAACCAGGCAGCAGTCGCAATCGAGAACGCCCTCCTGTTCGAGAGCGTCGCCAATGCAAAAGCACTGATGGACAACATCTTTGCCTCCATTACCAGCGGGGTCATCACCACGGACGTTGCGGAGCAGATCACGCTCTTCAACCGGGCCGCCGAGCGCGTCCTGCGGGTGCCGGCGACGGCCATCGTGGGCTCGCGCTTGATCGATGCCCTCCCGGAGCTGGCGCATGCATTGGAGCCGGTGGTGGACCAGGTCAAGACGTACGGAGAGCCGGTGGTAGAGTTCGAGAGCGCGATACTGCTGCCAGAGCGTGGCTACGTCAAGCTGCGCACCAGCCTCTCCCCGCTGAAAGACGCGAACGACGACACGCAAGGCACTGCCATCGTGATAGACGACCTCACGGAACAGCGCCGGCTGGAATCACGCTATCAGTTGTTCCAACGCTACCTCCCGCCGGCCGTCATCGAGCGACTGCCGGACGATCCCTATGAACTGAAACTGGGCGGACAGCGACAGGAGATCACCAACCTGTTTGCGGACATCCGTGGTTTCACCGACTTTAGCCGGCAGCACGATCCCGAGACGCTGGTGGACATCCTCAATCAGTACCTGGCGGTTGGCGCCGAGGCGGTATTGGCTGAGGAGGGAACGCTCGACAAAATCATGGGAGATTGCATCGTTGCCTTCTTCAACGCACCACTCGCTCAGCCAGATCACATCCTGCGCGCAGTGCGGGCAGCGCTGAAAATACGGGAGGGGATCACCCTGCTCCACGAGCATCTGCCCCCATCCTACCGGCTGGATTATGGGGTGGGCATCAACGTGGGTGACGTGGTGGTGGGCAACGTCGGCACTGCACAGCAGATGAACTACACCGCCATTGGGTCCAGCGTGAACATGGCAGCCCGCTTGCAGGAGGCCGCAGGACCGGGTCAGATCCTGCTTTCACATACGGTGTACGAGCGAGTACAACAGCACATCGAGGCTCAGCGTCTCCCGCCCATAAAAGCAGCAGGCTTTAACGAACCGATCACCGTGTACGAACTGCGAGGGCTGCGGGGTTAGCCCGCACAGGACAAAACTCGCGCAGGTTCCACATGCCGTTTCGAACCTGCGCGAGTCTTATCTGCGAACGAGTATGTGTCAGGCTCACCGCCTGACTGCTTTTTCTGGGACAGGATGTGATACTCCTGACGTTCATCCACGCCCTGGTCGCCCTGTGGCTGGCGGTTTACGGGTTGCAATCCTTTGTTCTGGCATTTCTGTTCCTGCGCCACCGGCGGGCAGTCACGCCCACCCCACCCATCGATCGGTCCGCTTTGCCTGATGTCACCGTGCAGGTGCCGGTGTACAACGAACTCCACGTGATCGAGCGGGTGATAGACGCCGTAGCTGCGCTCGACTACCCCCGCGATCGTCTGCACATCCAGATCCTGGACGATTCAACCGATGAGACGACGCGATTGGCCCAGGAAGGGGCAGCACTGCACCGCGAGCGAGGGGTGGACATCGCGGTTGTGCGGCGGCCGGACCGCAGGGGCTTTAAGCCCGGGGCACTGGCCTGGGGCCTCTCCCGAGCCTGTGGTGAATACGTCGCTATCTTTGACGCTGATTTCCGCCCCCATCCCGACTTTCTCCTCCAGACGGTCCCTCACTTCCTGGCACGCCCACGGTTAGGGCTGGTACAGGCGCGCTGGTCGTACCTCAACGCCGACTATTCACCCCTGACCCGCGCCCAGACGCTGGCGCTCGATGGTCACTTTGTCGTAGAGAAGGCGGGGCGGCACCACGCGGGGTTGTTGACGAGTTTCAACGGTACGGCCGGCGTGTGGCGCCGGCGGTGCGTCGAGGAGTCCGGCGGGTGGCAATCCGACACTCTCTGCGAGGATCTAGACCTGAGTTATCGCGCTCAGTTGGCTGGCTGGGAATGCCTCTATCTGCCAGCGGTGGACGCACCAGCCGAGGTACCGCCTCAGATCGCTGCTTTCAAACAGCAACAGTCCCGCTGGGCACAGGGATCGATGCAAGCCCTGCGCAAACTGGCCGCGTCCATCTTGCACGACCGACGGCTGAGGTGGACGCAGAAGGGGATGGCGCTGGTGCATATGAGCAGTTACCTGGCCCACGCGCTGATGGTCGTGCTCCTGCTGATCTCACTCCCCCTGCTGCTGGTGCCCGATTCTGAGGTCTTTTCACTCAGCGGCCTGGGGCTGATGTGCCTCGGACCGCCACTGGTCTACGCCATCGCCCAACGGCAGTTGTATCCCAATTGGAGGCAGCGACTGCGGGCCCTGCCGCTGCTGATACTGATCGGAATCGGCATCGCGTGGTGCAACACGCAGGCCGTGTGGCGCGGCCTGACTCGCTGGGGTGGCACGTTCGCCCGCACGCCCAAGTTCCGGCTCGAGGGAACGGCGGGGCGCTGGACCGATAGCAATTACCGGCTCCGGGCCGATAGCAGCATCATCGGCGAGGTCGTGCTGGCGCTCTATGCGCTGGCGACGGCGTTCGTGGCCCACGCCTCCGGTCGCTATGGGTTGATTCCCTTCTTGCTGCTGTACGCAGCCGCATTCGGGACAGTGGCGGGGATAGGACTGGCACAGGCAGTCGCGCCTCGCCGCCGCCCGCTGCAGCCTGCTCTGGCACTGGAGACAGCCCACGGCGGGCGGCAGCAAGATGCAGAGTAGTTGGCGTAGCCTTCACACACTGCGCCGGGCCAAACTCACTTGCTACCCATCGCGCGTCGCCCCTCCCAGAATGCCTCCCGGTTCAGTTCGACGTACCTGGGCGGGACGCGCCGTTCGATGACCGCCAACCACGTCTCCGGCGGGACGTCCAGCCGCGTAGAGAGCGCGCCCAAAAGGACGGTGTTTGCCAGGCGGGGGTTGCCAAGCCGCTGGGCCGTGACCAGACCCTCTGTCACCGTCACGTCGTCGGTGCGGGCACGCACGGCGACCAGAATGTCTTCATCGGAGGGATATACCGCATATCCCACCGTGACAGACATCGGCGAGATGCGCTGGTTGTTGATGAGCACCGTCCCTCCAGGGCGGAGCCAATCGATCCAACGTGCCGCCTCCAGCAGCTCTGTCGCGATCAGGTAATCCACCGTCCCCTTCTCAGCCAATGGGGCTGCGACTTTTTCGCCCCAGCGGACGTGGCTTTCGACCACACCGCCCCGTTGGGAGAAACCGTGCACCTCAGATTTCTTGGCGTCGTACCCGGCCTCCAGCCCCACCTCGGCGGCAATGTCGGAGGCGGTCAGGATACCCTGCCCTCCGACGCCGACGAACAGAAAGTTGATGCCTCGCTTCATCTCACGCCTCCTCCCCTGAGGTTTGATGGATCGCCTTGCGCGGGCAGACCTGGAGGCAGACGGTACAGCCGGTGCACAGCAGCGGGTCGATCTGCGCCTTGGGACGCTTCGTCTTTGGGTCTATCTCGTCCGACTTGAGGATAGCCGGGCAGCCGACGCGGAAGCAGAAGCCGCAGCCGTTGCAGACCTCCGGGTCCGCTGCGACGACTGCACGACGCTGAAACTGCGGTGTAAAGACGCATGCACCGTTGACGATGATCACGGTGGGCCGGTCCTCGACGGCCGCCGCATCCTTGATGGCCTGTTCAACTCCCTTGACGTCGAGCGCGTCCACCACCCACAGATCCTCGACGCCCATCGCTCGCACCACGGACTCGATGTCAATCCGCTGGGTGGTCTCCCCCTGCAACGTGATGCCGGTGGCGGGGTTGTCCTGCCCGCCGGTCATCGCCGTCGTGCCGTTGTCCAGGATCATCGTGCAGGCGACGCCCCGGTTGTAGATGGTGCTGGCCAATTCGGGCAGGCCGGAATGGAAGAAGGTAGAGTCACCGATGGTCGCGACGACCCTGTCTGGACAACCCGCCTGCCTGGCCCCGTGGGCCATCCCGATGCTCGCCCCCATCGAAATCAGCATATCCATCTCCTCAAAGGGGGGAAGGACACCGATCGCATAACAACCGATGTCGCCCGCTACCAGCATTTTCCGTTTCCGCAGGTTAAAGTAGACGGAGCGGTGGGGACAGCCGGGGCACAATGCGGGTGGACGCACCGGGACGTCCAGTTTCAGGGTCTCAGGTTGCACAGTTTCAGGTTCTCCTTGAGACTTGGAACGAGACCTGGCACCTGAGACCCGAGACTCTCCTCCAACTGGCAGTCTCGCCTCCAAAGCTCCCTCCCGCACCCGCGCCAGAGTCAGCTCGCCGGTCGCGGGAAAGAACTCCTTGCCAATGACCTCAAGTCCCAACGCGCGGACCTGTTCCTCGAGGAATGGGTCCAGTTCCTCGACGACGACGAGCGTCTCTACCTCGGCGGCAAAGTCGCGTATCATCCTGGCTGGCAGTGGATAGGTCATCCCGAGTTTGAGGAACGAGAAACCAGCAAAAACCTCGCGGGCGTATTGGTAAGCCACGCCGCTGCTGATGACGCCGACGCGCTTATCCCCCCATTCCACACGGTTGAGCGGATAGGCTTCGCCGTGAACACTCAGCCGAGCGACTTCGGCGTACTCAGCCAGAGCCTGCAGGCGATCCTCGATCTCCGGGTGACGCAGCCGCGCGTGGGCGGGGATCATCACGTACTTGCGCGACTTGTGCTCGAAGGGAGGCAGGGGGCCAGATTCCCGTGGCGCAGTGGGCATCCTGACCTCAACCGCGGTCTTGGAGTGAGACAGGCGCGTGGTAGAGCGCAGCATCACCGGCGTGTCGAACTGCTCGCTCAGTTCAAAGGCGAAAGCGGTGAAATCCTTCGCCTCCTGGCTATCGGCCGGCTCGAGGCACGGGAACTTGCCGAAGCGAGCGTAGTGACGGTTGTCCTGCTCGTTCTGCGAACTGAAAGCGCCGGGGTCGTCGGCACTGACGAGCACCAGCCCTGCTCCCACGCCCGTGTAGGACAAAGTCATCAAGCTATCGGAGGCGACGTTTACACCGACGTGCTTCATCGCCGCCAGCGCACGTGCCCCAGCGAAGGAGGCACCGACGGCGGCATCTAGTGCGACTTTCTCATTGGCGGCCCATTCGGCCCGCACGCCGGCGTACTGCGCCAACGCAGGCAGAATCTCCGTGCTAGGGGTGCCTGGATACGCGGCCGCGTATCTGGCGCCAGCCTCCCACGCCCCCAGCGCGATAGCCTCGTTACCCGCAAGCAGGCGTTTTCCACCAGCGACCATACCTGTTGTCTTCATAGACTTGCTCCTCACGTGTATAGGTATCTCCAGCATATCACAGCCACGTGGGCGGCGAGACGAACGATCGGTGAAGAGAGGGGGATCTCCCATCGCCCGGGTACGCCCATGTGACCGCGAACAAAAAAAGGGATGCCTGTTACGACACCCCCTTCCTTGGCCTATGTTGTAATCACCGTCTAACGACCTCGGTTCAACGACCTCGCAGGCGAATGCGAGCCTCGCGGCAACGCGGACATTCAACACCCTTGTAGTCCGTGCCACAGGTGCGGCAGACCTTGGAGGGGAGGGGACGGTCATCGTCCAGCGAGGCAACGATCAGGACGATTTCCTGGCCATCGTATCCGGCCAGCCACTCCCCTAGCTCTACGTTGCCAATCATCCAACGACCATCCTCCGCGCTACGACGCAGGTGACCTTCGACGACGCCCGAGTCCAACTCGTAGGCGGCTGAAGCCAATTCACGGATACTGGCCTTACGGTACGCTGGCATATTCGCTCCCCTCACCGGCTGAAATTATAACCCGTCCGCCTGCTTCTGGCAAGCCCCATACGTGAAACGTGATGCGTGAAACGTGACGCGTGACGCGTAAGACGCGATTGAACAGTCATATTGGTGTCTTCTCACGTTTCACGTTTCACTCTTCACGTTTCACGTCCCTGCGCAGCACGCGGAAATGGTCAAAGTCACGGGCGACGACCGTCTCGGGAAATATCGACCGTGCCTCGTCGATGATCTCGGCCTCGCGATAGCGCCGCGAGACGTGGGTCAGCACCAGCCGGTGGACATCAGCATCCCGGGCCAACCGGGCCGCCCGCGCTGCTGTAAGATGAGCGAAACGACGGGCCATATCCGCCTCGTGCCGCAAGTACGTAGCCTCGATCACCAACATGTCGGCCCCACGCACGGACGCCCTTAAACCATCGGTCCGACCAGCGTCGCCCACGTGCGCCAGGCATGCACCTGGCCTCGGCGGGCCGAGCACGTCGTCGGGATGAATCACACGACCGTCGGACAGTGTCACCGACTCTCCAGCGACCAGCCGGCGTCGCTCCGGTCCCCATGGCACGCCCAACGCATCCGCCCGCTCGTTGATGAACGGGCGGCGCGGTTTTTCGCGAAAGAGGTAGCCCAGACAGGGCCCACGGTGGACAACCGGAAAGGCGACAACCTCAAAGGTCTCATCCTCCAGAACAACCCCAGGGCGTACCTCGATGAGGTCAATCTTGATCGGGGGCTCGGCACCCCGCAGCACGACGCCATAGATCAGATCGTACACCCGCTCCAGTGCCCAGCCGCCCCCGTAGATCTCGATACCCTCCATCGCCTCCCAACGGGCAAAGGTGGAGATCAACCCGCCCAGGCCCAGGATGTGGTCGAGATGTCCGTGGGTGAGGAGGATTCGGTTGAGCCGCTTAAAGCCCAGGCCGCTGCGCAGAATCTGCCGCTGTGTCCCCTCCCCACAGTCAACCAGAAAGCGGTAGTCCTTGTACAGGACAATCTGAGCCGAAAGCCCACGATGGATCGAGGGAGCCGACGCGGAAGTACCCAGAAAGACAATCTCAATCATGCCCCACTCCTTGTCACGCTACAACCAATGTACCCGATGTCCCAAGCTCCCCCTCAACACGTACGTCCCGCGCTAGAAATCTCCGTACGACCCAGACGTTGGTCAACAAGTGCTGCGATATCTGCGAGGTACCCAACCGCGATTCTCCCTCCGCCAGGGCCATCGGCAGCACCAATTGATCGGCCAGGTGTGGGTCGGCCGGTCCACTGGAGCGATGATGGGCCAAAAGCTCCTCACAGGCGGCCTCAGCCACGCGTTCGGCCGGCAGGCCCTTGCGTCCGTAGGCAGTGAAGCCAACGACCACGATCTCACCGCCCGGCGAGGCCGCATACTCGGCAAACAAAAAGATGCCAGCCCCCGGTCCGGCCCCGCGCAGACGGCGTGGCTCCACCTGCGCCCGGAGGCCTGCGTCCGCCAGCACATTGCGGGCCCGGGCGGCCATGCGCTGCGGGATGTGAGCGGGCAAGTTCATCACCGCCGCCGTACCCCACACCCGCTGCATCTCCCCTCGCTCGGCCAACACGATCGGGTGCAAAGGTCCCCCGTGTCCCGAAACCTGCACCCGGATCTCTCCACCGCCCGCCGGATAGAACCCCCAGCGCACCAGTTCGATCTGTGCGCGCACGCCCATCCGCGCCAGTACGGGCAGGAAAACGTGCTCCAGGTAGGGTACCGGCGGAGCCCAAGGCACGTGTGTCCCACCTCGCAACGTCAGAACCGAGTTGCCCTCCGCGAGCGCCAGAGGCAGGAGCACCGCCTGCAGCACCAGGCCCACCGACCCGGCGCTGCCCCCCTGGGCCGCCGTGGCTACGTCAAAGGTGTAGTGACCGGGGGACGGCGGGCCAGCAGGGACAAATGTGAGCGTCTGAGAGCCTAACTCATCCCCCTCCAGGTGCGCCTCACACACAGCCGCAGCCGCCCGCACGGCGGTGAGGTGCTGAGGGCGCAGGCCCGGCTTCCTGCGCCCGGCGCGGATATGCTCGATGCGCATAGTCCGCCCGGTGAGGGCCGCCAACGTGAGCGCGGTGCGCAGCACCTGCCCTCCGCCTTCACCATAGGACCCATCAATCACCACCATCGTCCTGACCTTGGGCTTTGGGTTTTGGAGTTTGGGGTTTGGAATTTGGGATCTGCAATCTACCCTTCACTTCTCCATCTCGCGCAGCGCTTCGTAGGCCGGACGCACGCGCGTCTCAGGCCAGCTCGGCTCCGTGATGGCCCACCAGTACTGCTCATCCTCCTCGGTCCATTCAGGATCGGGGATGGAGAGCACGGTCATCAGCCCGATCCAGGGCGACCAGTGCTCTTTGGCGTACTGGAAGGCCCGCACCAGATAGTCGGCCTGCTGTTCAGGTGTGACGGCGAACCAGGCGTAGGAGGGATGCACAGGATCGGTGGTCCAGCCCATCTCCAGCACCGCTACCTGCCGGTCACCATCCCCGTAACGAACCATAATCTCACGCAAGTCCTCGACGTGGCGAAAACAGAAGAAGCGGTGACCGTCGTGTTTGGCAGCAACTTTGTCAGGTGAGATTTCAGGAGGGTAAAGGAAGCCAGGCGCATGCACCCCCAACAGGTCAAAGTAGGAAGCGGCACCCGCCTCGTACATACCAATGAGATACTCGGCGTCCGGCATGGCCTCGGGTGGGCCGTTCCCGGTAGGCGACAGGCCGGCCGAGATGACCAGCGCGTCCGGGTCCGCGGTCTTGATGCCGATGTAACACGCACGCAGCAGTTCGACGTACTCGACCGGGTCGGGGGGCCACCCTCCCCACTCGCGGGACAGATTGGGCTCATTCCACACCTGGTAGGCCTGCACGCGCCCCCGGTACCGATCAGCCATGGCGTGGCAAAAGTCGCCCAAGTCCTGCGGGTTGTCCGGTGGGCCGCTGTCGGAGTCGGTCCCCCTGGAGGCTATGGCCCACACGGGCTCGCGGTCAAGGCGAAAGAGTACGTTCAGACCAGCTTGCTCTGCATCGGCGACGATGCGGTCGGTAAAGTACCAATCATAGTGACCTTTGGTGATCCCCTCCACGTCCCGCCAGCCTACGTGCTGCTTGACCCACGTGAAGCCGGCGTCGCTGATCAACTGCAGGTCACGTCTGGCCACCTCCTTGTGCCACCACAGGGAAGCCTGCAAACCGTACTCAGGGGATACCAGACGCACGCGGGGCCACGAGGTAGGCGTGGGAAGAGCGGTCGGCGTGGGGTCAACTCCCAAATCCCAAACCCCAAACCCCAAACCCAAGAGCAGAAGACTAGGAACAAAAAGTCCCAGTCCCAACAGCGCGATCCGGACGATCCGCCGTCGCCGGCGAGATTGGTCATTGGTCATTGTTAATTGGTCATTGGCTTCAGGGCTTTTCCATTGCGCCGATGGCACCGAAGGCCGGGCGGCCGATGCCCTTGAAGTCAATGAGCGCGTATGGCGCGTTGGGGTCTTCCGGTCCCCATCCTAACTGCGAGTAGTTCAAGTTCCACAGAAAGGCCATCCGCACAAAGCCCCACTGTCGCATCAACTGGAATGCCTCCACGTCCCACTGCGCCTGCTCTCCCAGCGTGTTGTCCAGTGCAAACTCGAACCCAGGCGGGTAGCCGTCGAACCCCTCCGAAGTCGCCCAGCCGAACTCGGTCACACAGAGCGGTTTGTCGCTCCCGGCGGCCACGATACGGTCGTGGTAGCCCCACAGCGTGGACTTGAAGGACCAACTGTGGTCAGGATTGTCGAAGGGACCACGAAACTGCGCCGTTGGGTCGTTGTACCCCTCGTCCCACGCCACGTTGGGCGGCATGTTGATCCCGTTGTGATGCGCGCCCACGCAGTCGCAGTAGTTCAGGAATCCGGCGGCGATCATCTGGTCAAAGTAGTCGAAATCATCCATATAAACGACGCGGTCCGGGTTGTTGGGATCAGTGGCCGTGGCTCCCACGGGCGAGAGCGCGCCGCTGATGACGATGATGTTGGGATCGCGGCTCTTGATCGCCTGATAGGCCAGCCGTAGCATCTCGACGTACCGCTCAGCGTTGACCCCCTCCGCGGTATCCCACTCGCGGTCCAGGTTCTGCTCGTTCCAGACCTCGATGGCGTGGATGCGGCCCTGGTAGCGGTCCACCATGCGCCCCATAAAATCCGCCAGGAGCGTCAGGTCATCTGGGGGTGCCACTTCCACGTTGTCGTCAAAGTAGGTGCGCGACCAGTGGGGCGCTTCCACCACGCTGAGCATCACCTTGATGCCCCGCTGATTGGCAGCGTCCACGACCGCGTCGTAGCCACTCCAGTCCATCTGGCCAGGGTTGCCCTCAAAGTAACCCCAACGCACCTGCTGCTTGGCCCAGCCCAGGCCGAGACTCTCTACCTGATCCATCCAGTAATTGATGTCCCCTCCCCCTGTGCCGTTGATGGCAATGCCATAACCGAAAACCTCCTCTGCCTGCACCACGGTAGGCAGGACAGCGGCGGCTGTAGGAGTAGGATCAGGCGGAACGGCCGTTGGTTCCGCAGTGGGAGCGGCGGCCTCCTCAGGCGTAGATGTGGCTTCCGCCACCTCCTCGCTGCTCTCACCGCCAGGCCCGAGCCAGCCGTACCAGGTGCAGAACCCTCCGACGAGGACGAGAACGAGCCAGGCAGCGACGGCGACGTAGAGCCGTCTGCCGCTCAGCCCTCTATTGTTGTATGAGATACCCATTGTGGCCTACCTCCTTACGGGCAAAGGGGCTCGGCTGCAGCCGAACCCCCGGCCTGTTTTATGGGGTGCGGTTATGTTGTCTTACCGCTCCAATCTTGTGGCAAGCTCAGCAATGTTGACCTACTCAGTTTCCTTCTGGATCAAGGCTTCTATGGCTTGCACAAAACCTTCTGCGGCCCTGATGGCTTTCTCTGCATCTTGCTGAGACACATGGACGGTCGCTCCATAATCGCCCACACCACGCAATTCGAAAAGCCAGTTTAAATCCTTACCGTACTCCCCCGCATATTTCAGCGTCATAGAAATAGCCCCTCTCTTCTAGCATT
This sequence comes from Anaerolineae bacterium, assembly GCA_035531135.1. Taxonomy (GTDB): domain Bacteria; phylum Chloroflexota; class Anaerolineae; order B4-G1; family B4-G1; genus DATKTN01. Next base: position 23,554 of record DATKTN010000033.1, on the reverse strand, counting down.
CCGATAGAGCTGAATGTCTCCGTACTCAAACTCATCCAGGGCAGCCGGCTTGGCAGAAATAAGCTGCTCCGATTCAAGTTGTATCGGATAGAGCAGGTCTATGATTCGTCGTAGCTCGTGAAAATAGTCGAACGGTCTACTCAACAAGACAAGCAGATCAATATCACTCAGTGAGCTCGCCTGGTGGCGGGCCACAGACCCATACAGAACCAAGCCCTTGAACTGGAGTCCATAGTGGCCCTCCAAAACGCTCTTGCATCTCTGCGCTATTTCACCTGCTGTTGCCATTTGCCCAACCTGATTTTTCGGGCTCTGCGCAAACTCGATGGGAAGACCTGACAGGTTTCACCATCTTCTGCCGCCATTCACTCTAATCTGCTATGAGAGTGCCCGGCCGTTTCACTGATTTCTGCTGAAACCTGTCAGGTCTGGGTTCTAACCCCGCAAATCCGCGTTGGCCCATTTCTCAACTGATGTTGGGTCGTCACCCGACATCAGTATAGCATAGCCAGTACCCACGGTCAACACCTCAGCGTGTGCCCAGCACGTTGTGCAGCGTGTCGCAGGCCGGGCAACCTCCCCCTGGGCGGATGATGGCGTAACCGTCCTGCGGGTCATCACCGTAGCGCACATAGTCAATGTTCCACACGATGATACAGCGCACCATCCCCGTCGAGGCGCTCAGTTGGACAGCCTCGGCCAGCCAGGCCGCTTGCTGGGCGTTGTTCGTGCCCCGCGCCCAGCCGAACCAGTCCGAAAACGTGGGGACGCCCTCCTGCGAGGCGTAACCCATCTCGGTGTAGAACAACTTGCGCGCACCGCCGAACGTGTTGTAGTACAACTCGGTTTGCGGCAAAAAGTACCACGAGTGGTGGGTACCAGCCGGATGGCCACTGCGGGCCGAGGGAGCTGTAGCACCTGCATTGTGGTGCGCGCCGAGGTAGTCCATGCAATTGGCCGCACCGGCATCGCGCAGCCCCGCCATCCACGGCGCATCGTCACAGCCATTCGGGCTGCAGCCACCAAAGTAACCGGTTGGGGATGGCGCGGCGCTGATGACAGCGGCAGCGGGATTCGCGGCCTTGATCGCACTGTACGAGGCACAAAGCAACTTGGTGTACGCCTGTGGACTGATCTGGCCGATCTGCCACTCGCGATCAATGTTGGGCTCGTTCCACACCTCGATGGCGTCGGCCCCGTCCGCCGCCAGCCGGGCCACCCAGTTGGCAAAGTCCTGCTCAAAGCCACCCTTGGTGACCATATCAGCCGAACCCAGCGCGCTCAATTGAATCTTGAACCCCTTCTCATGCGCAACCGCGATGAGACCCGAGGCATCCTGCCCGTAATGCACCTGGGCCTTTGCCCAGTTCATGCCGGCGTAGTGCATCTTGTCGCCGTAGGGGAAGCCCGTGTCACGGACGTGGCCTCCCAGCTCGAACGAGCCACCGCTGACCCGTGCGGGAGCGACAAGCGGTGCCTGTGCCACGTCCCCCGCCCGGATCACCACCGTCAGATTCCCGCCAAAGAGCCCGTCCCCCGCCTTCATCTGCCACACGCCGGTGTACCGCCCCGCCTCAGCCGGCGCCTTCATCTTCACGCTGACCTCCACCTGAGCACCAGAGTCCAGACTTCCCACTTCGACGCTCTCCGGCGCATCCATCCGCGACCCGCTCGAGAAGGCCAGCACCGTGTCCTCCGGCCAGGCGCACGTCCCCGCGTTGCTCACCCGCCACGTCTTCTCAAACTCCTCCCCATTGTCCAACTGTGTGTCGTCCGGAATCGTCACGTCGGCCACGTACTGCGCGTCCAGACAATCATCCCCCTCTTCCCCCCCACCCGCAGCCGCCTCGGCGGTCGATGTCACCTCCTCTGTCGCCACCGGTTTCGTGACCACCTCGGTCACCACCGGCTCCGGCTCCCCGACCACGACCGCCACCGAGCCGTGATCGAAGCCCGCGATCTTGGCCCCCACCGTGTACGTCCCGCTCGTCACCAGCACCGTCCAGGTGTAGCCCGGCTCGGTGAGGGGCGAAACCTGCTGATCTACCGCCGTCGCCGCACTCGCAGCCGTCCACGCCACCTCTATCCCCTGGCCCGCAGCCGATACAGCACCGGCCCGATACCCCGCCACTGCTTCCGCGATGCCTGGCGCGTTCCCCAGATCGAACAGGTCCCCCACGGCAATGCCGCCCAGGTGATACCTCTGCGCCCAGCGTAACTTGGTGACCAGGTTTGCCGCTGTCCCCAGCCACACCGTGTGCGTCTCTCCACCCTCCCCCTCGTACTCCAGACGATAGGTGCCCGCCGCCTCCTGCGGCCCCGCTGTCTGCTGCGGCGTGATGCTCAGTATCCGGCCCGCCAGCCCAAACTCCACCTGGCTCCCTGATTCGACCCGGCTCACGTCCCCGAACGCCACCACCTCCCCGAACGGTGCCAGCGCCTGCTCCAGCGAGATGGTGCTCACGTCCTCCCCGCTCCGTTCCGCGCTCAGCGAAGAAACCTGCATGCGCAGCTTGTCACGCGGCACCTGCGCCGTCGCCCATTCGAGCAGCCGCTGGGCCTTGCCCCCCTCAACATACGCAGCCGGATCTTCTGGAAACGGCACCTTGACCGCATCCGCCACAGCGCCAACCGCCGCCCAGTCGTACCCTGCCGTCTCCCAACCTCCGTCGGTCGGCACCGCAGGCCCCACGACGACCGTCAACCGTAACCCCTCGGCGTGCAGCGCTTCCCCCAGCGCGCGGATGAACCCGCTGTACGCCTCCCGCTCGTCAGCCCCGACGCCCCGGTAGTCCACGTCCACGCCGGCAAAGCCCCACCCGCGGCACAGCTCCATGATATTCGCGATGTGGGCCGCCTGAATCTCGGGCATCGTCAGCACGTCGAGAAGCAGACCCCGGTTCACGCTCGCACCCGGCGCCCAGTTGCGCAGCGTCGGCAGCACCGCGTAGCTCTCCCCTCCACCCGTCTCCGGCAGATTCCCCGGATTGCCGACGAAACCGCCGTCGGTGCCCAACAGCAACCCCGTCGGGTTGACCTCATCCACCACCCCACCGGCACCGGCCATCGGATCGTCACTCGCCCCCATCGATGCCGAGACCGTCGGCGTGATCGCCCCTGCCTGCACCACCACGATCGGGCCCGGCACGTCGCTCACACGGGCACGGATGAACTCGTGCTCCGCCACCTCGGCGTGCAGCTCACTGCCCACCCACTCCCACGCCTCGCCCGTCCAGGCGTACAGATCCAGCGTTTCCCATGGGTCCGCATCGTTCGGCATCACCACGTCGACCATCACTGGCTGTGAGAGTTCGCCCCGCACCTCGATCTGATAGAGCGGGCTCTTGACATCCAGGCGCTCCGGCAACGCCTCCACCGCCCGCCGTAGTGCACCCCCCGCCGACCCCTCCAGAAACTCCAGCCGAGGCACCGCCTCGAGCCTCACCCGCAACCGCCCGGCAAACGTCTCCGGATCCACACTCACCGTCAACCCGTCGGGATGGGAAATGGAGCCTTTCGCCGCATTGAGCGTCGTGTAACCGGCCAGGCCCAGCCGTCCCAGAAGCGATACCGGGGGCAGCAGCAGGGCGACGACGATCAGTATGCCGATCGCGCCATACAGCCAGGCCCCGAGACTCAGTTGTTCGCGAGCCTGCACCAGCGTCGCCCGCAATCGCTGTCCCAACGAGGGAGGCACGGCCTCCCGCTGCTCCTCCATCGCTGGCTGTCCTTCAGACTGAACATCGGACGTTGAGTCTTCCATGGAATCTCCTCACGCGAAATGGTTGGTTTACACCCGGGGGGAAGTATCTGATAGTGGAGCAGGCGCGAAAAGGGCGGCACGAAGCCGCCACACGTGCACACCGCCCTCCAGATATCTGCCCCTGCTCCAACAAGTGGCCGATATTCTAGCACATGCGGGGGCTTTTGGCAAACGTCACCTCAACCCTACGTCGCCCTTGCCAGGCCCAGTTTTTGCACCACTTTTCTCGGAGTGGCGCGGCGTGCCCGCTGCCACTGATGGTGCACCCAGCGCTTGAAGACATTGAACGGCCTGCGGCGCTGGCTCTCAGCCATCGCCCTCCTGAGGAACTCATAGTCCTGCGCTTTGATCTTGGGCTCGGTCGGGTTGCGGCGGTAGGAATCATAGTCGGTGATCCGGCTCAGGTCGTTTTCGACCACATAGTCGTACAGGTCGGTGCCCGGGTGAGGGGTAAAGAAGGCCGGGCTGTAATAGTCCGGGTCGATCTCCTTCATCAACTGCACCGTGTCCATCACTTCTTCCTTGGTCTCAGTCGGCAGCCCCATCATATAGTTGGCCCAGATGGAGATGCCGTACTTGCGGCAGATGCGGGCTGCCTGGCGGTTCTGCTCCACCGTCGTGCCCTTGCGGATGAACTTGAGGACGCGATCGTTGCCGCTCTCGAAACCGACAAAGTATCCGCGCAGCCCGGCTGCGGCCATGCGGGCCACCATGTCCTCGTGCTTGACGATGATGTCAGCCCGGCTCTGGCAGAAGAAGGGCTGTGTGAAGCCCCGCGCCCTGTACTCATCGGTGAATTCGATCACCCAATCGCGGTCCTCGGTCAGGCAATCGTCGTGGAACATGAAGGAGGCATAGTGATACCGATCGCACAGCATTTCCAGTTCGGCGATGACGTTGGCCACGGAGCGACGGCGGGTGCGTTTGCCGAAGAGATAGTCCTCTCCCGGCTTGCAGAAGGCGCAGTTGTAGACACAGCCCCGCCCCGCGATGACCGTGACAAATGGGGGCGGCAGTTCTTCGACGAAAGGGACCTCGGGCGAGTCGAGATCGTAGCCCCACTTCCGCCACTCACCGAGGAACAAGTCGCGGTCGGCGAAGGGTATGGCATCGAGGTCAGGCGGTTCGCCCCGCAAGACGCGGTAGGGCGGCGGGTCGCCGCCTTCGATCAACCGGAGCAATCTGGGGAAGGTCACTTCCCCCTCTTGAGTCACCAAATAGTCCACACCGGGGATACGCAAGGAATCCTCCAGCGCGATGGTGACGTGGGGACCACCGATGACGGTGATAACCCCGGGCTTGAGCTCCTTGGCAATAGCGATCGCCCGGCGGGCCGGGTTATAGTCCACGCTCATCATCGTCACGCCGATGACATCGGGATCCCGCTCCGCCAGCACTTCCCGGAAGTGATCCCACCCGGAAAGCGCCCGCAGGTCAATCAGGTCCACCTCGAAGCCGGCGGCCTTTGCAGCAGCGCTGAGGGAGGCCAGGCCGTGCGAGATCCAGCCGGCGTCCATACCCTGCTTGAGCGAGTTGAAGCCACGGCCGGCGATACCAGGGAAAATGAGGGTTGTCTGGATAGGCATGTAGACTCCCGTGCGGTGGGCTATTCCACAGGAGGATGGATAACGTAGGTGCACTGATGATCGCCCCGGGCCATCCAGGAGATGCGTCGAGGCGACCTGCCCAGAAGATGGGTCAGCATCCTCAAGTCCATTGTACAGACCTCGTCGTGCTGAGATGCCACCTGCTCGTACGGACAATTGGCGATGTGAAGCCAGTAATCACTGTCGTCACGGCGCTCCCAGCGAGCCATATAGCCCATTCCGTCCAGAAATTCGACCACGGCGGCAAGCCGGGCCTCGCAATCGTCCGCATCGGAGAAAGTCACCTGGCTGGCGATGCGCTCGCCGATGCGCTCCATCATCTGGTCTACTTCAGCCGCCGACAAGCACGAACGCAACTCGTCGAACATCAGGCTGGTAAGCTGATCATACCTCTTAGGGAAGAATGCATCGGCCTTTTCAGTCAGGATGTAGGCGTACTGAGGACGGCCCGGTGTCTTGCGACGGCGCACGATGGGAGCCGCGATGTATCCTTCCCCGCGCAGAATGTCGAGGTGATGGCGCACGGTGACAGCGGTCAGGCCCAGTTCCCGGCTCAACTCGTGAACCGTCGCCTGATTGCGTTCTTTGAGAATGTCCAGAATTCGCTCTCGGGTGTCCTGCATGACTCTAGTTTCTCTCCAGGTATAGGTAGCGACGTGGACATTCTAGCACGCCATCTATAATTTGTCAAAATCTCATCGTTATAATTCGAACCACACAAGGGGGTGACTACCACAGGGCAAGATCACATCTTTACGACATCCAGCAGTGTTTCTACCTGGTACCCCGATTCCGCTTCAGCCCGCTGTAGCTTTTTGATGATATCGCAACACGTTGCGATCTCCCGGGCCACCTCGACTTTCGGACGCCGCGGATCGGCGCTGGTCGACACCACTGCCAGCAGCAACATCCACCACAGCAATCGTTCAAACGCTTCCTTGTTGAACCATAGAATACCCCGGTAGCGATTCACCTGGAGGACATGCTGCACTTGATCGTCTTTCAGCCAGGACTCTAACACCTGGTATGCCCGCTTCTCCCCAGGGGCCTGCAATTCACACCAGCGCTGGTGACCGGTGAGGACCTTGATCGTCGTAACCGCCTGCCAGGCTGCGCCCTCGTCAAGTCCCAGGTCTTGCAACACGCCCGCGACGACTTTGCCCAGCAGCCACTCATCACCCCAACTGCGGCTGATCTGCTCAAAATCTGCCCCGTCCACGGCCTTCCCCAGAGCATGGGTGAACAGCCACCCAAAGAGCGTGCCCCAGGTTCCTGGATCATCGCGCAAACCTGCCTGGAGGTACTCCGCGGCCCAAATGGTTTCGCGTGAGCGGGGCAGACGGAAACGACTCTCCATGACGGGCAGATGCAATATCGCTTCCAACTTCTGCCGGACTTCCGAAGCGATTGCACCGGCAACCCTTGCCGCCTCATCTCCGCTCCCTCCGGTGAGCTTTATGATCTCGCGGAGCAGGTGAGCCGTCTTCTGCTCTACCTCGTACGCCAGCCCCGCATCAAGTTGCCCATCGGGTTCGGTCACGCGGGCATCCATCAGCCGGCGGAACGAGTGCGCATTGACCAGTTCCCTGAACGGGCGGTGAACCGGTTGCAGGAATACTTCCCTCAAAGCCTCCTCAATGCTCGGCACCCCGCGCCCGTTCAGATAGTCTGTCAGTTGGGCATACTGCTGCCATTCATTATCCCGCACCTCGCGAAAGTCAAGAAAGACGTGGTACTTGTACGCGCCCAGTTCCACGTACAGCCCCTTTTCGAAGAATTCCTTGCTGTTCCGGATGTACTCCAGGCCGGTGACGTGATCCCGGAAGATCGTGAAGGTATCCGCGTCATCGCGCAAACCCAGACCTTGACCCAGGGATTTCTGCACCAGTGCTTTCGCCGCGACCGAGCCCGGCGGAGGTTCACCGTCCTGCCCCGTCTTTACCGCGTAGGCGACGGAGGTGCGAATCCATCCCCGGGCCTCGGCGTACTTGTTATGATAGACCACCAGTGCCCGTTCGTCGCCAAGCCGGTTCGAGTAGGCAAAGACGTCCTCGTTGGCGTCGCCCTCCGCGGTAAAGAGATCGTACAGCAAAAAGTCCGCCACCCCCGCAAACAGGTACCGTCGTCTCAGCAGGGGAAAGATCTCCCGCTCGTGCCGCCCAACCAACCAACTGTTCGGTTGCTCGTCCCAGTACGCCCGGCGGTATTCCATCCCGTACTTTTCTGTAAAGCCCTCGATTTGACCATGCCCAAACATCGGCAAGCCCGGCATCGTCACCATCATCGTGCAAATGCCAAAGTATTTGTCGCCTTTGCCAAACTGGTCGACCGTAGTCCGTTCATCCGGATTGTTCATGAAATTCACGTACCGCTTTAGAATCTGTGGGTCGAACTCTAGCGTGTTCTTCACGACGCTGCGATACTTGGCGTTCTCCTCATCCCTGAGCATGTTCATGAAAGCGCTGTTGTACACGCGATGCATGCCGAGCGTACGGACAAAGTACCCCTCCATCAGCCAAAAGGCCTCGGCCAGCAACAGGGTGTCCGGCACCTCCTGCGCCACGCGGTCCACTACCTCGCGCCAGAATTCTTTGGGCATCAAGGCGTCAAACTGCGCCCTCGCCAGGCCGTGTTCCGCCCGCGAGGGTATGGCTCCCCCGGCGCCAGGTTCTGGGAACCACAACCGCTGGTAATGTTTCTTGGCCAGGGTCATCGCGGCGTCAAACCGGATGATGGGGAACTTACTGGCAACGCGCAGAATCGCCTGAATCACCGCCTCCCTCACCTCGGGATTGAGATAGTTCAACTGAGCCGTGTCGTTCCAGGGCATACTGGTGGCGTCATTCCCGTGGTAGATATACACTTCGCTCCCGGTCCAGTGGTCCACCCGCTTAAAGACCACCGCGGCGTCGCTGCGGTCGTAGTAGTGATCTTCCAGATAGATCCCCACGCGCTCATCCCAGGAGAGGTTGGGGCCGTTGAAAGTGTAGGAGGGAAAAGGGCTATAGTCCAACGAGATGAACCAGTCTGAATGCTCGATCACCCATCTAGAATCGATGCCCATGTGGTTGGGCACCATGTCGCTGGCCAGACGAATGCCTCGCCTCCACGCTCGATCCCTCAAATCCTGGTAAGCATCATCTCCTCCCAGGTCAGCCGCGATGTGGTAATCAAACAGCGAGTAGGCCGATGCGACGGCCTCGGGGTTCCCGCACATTTGCTTGATTCTTTGCGAGGCCGAGCTGCGCTCCCAGAGACCAATCAACCACAAACCAGTAAAGCCCCGGCGAGCCAACGTGTCCAGTTCCGCATCGGGCACATCATCCAGCCGCGTCATTGGGCGACCATATTGCTTGGAGAGTTGGTCCAGCCACACATAGATGTTCTTGGCCAGCAACACCAGCCTGGGCATCCACTCCCGGTCGGGGCTGAAGCGCTCGGGATCCAGCTCTAACCCGGCGAACTCGTACACCCGGCTGGGGCCTGGCCCCAGGAAGATCGCTTTCTCCTCCTCCCTGATCAGATCCAGGCTGCTGAGCAGGCGGTATACGTACCGGCCCAGCAAGTAGGCCCATCGCTCTCGAATGTATTCCAATTGCCCAGAGAGTGAGTGAGGCACGGCTACAGCGGGGCGGCGCAGCATATCCACCAGGTTCTCATCATCGGGGCCAAAACCCGGCTGCGCCTCGAAGAATTCGTGCAGAGCAGTCACGACCTGCGGATATGCTGTTTCCCTGTCCAGTGCGGTGTCGTCAAACAGCTCCAGAAATGGCGAGAAGGCGGGGTTCTTGTTTGCTAGCCAGAGCATCACCATCTCTTCTAACACGATCTGGCGATGGGGCACACCAGCGGTTTCTCCCTCCATGTAATCTTCAAGTGCGACCTCCTGCCGATAGACGACGAGCGGAGGGAATTCGTCCGCGAATCTATACAAGGTGGTGTCAACCGCTTCCTCGCCGAGCCTTTCATCCAGCCAATCCAGCGCCTGCCGAAAGACATGTGGATTCCTCTGTTCCCGATACAAACCAACCACATAGTGCAGAATCTCGTCTATCAGCCCCATGGCATTGATCTGCCCTGCTTTTATGGCTTGCTCTGGAAATCTGACCAAGTCCCGCCTTTCGTTCATTTTCTGGGCAAACACCCGCGCGGCATGGAAATTGGCAAAAATGACGTTTCCGCTTAAATAAAACAGCGTTTGATCAAACTGGTACAGGTCCCGTGCCTTGCGGGAGACATGGAATTCGAGCACTCTGGCCATTCGCACTGGACTCTCTGGTTGCATGTGACCCTCTTACTCGCGCACACCCCCGACGCTCGTCCCGCTGGGGATCCAATCCTTCTTCTGAAAAGCTTCCTCGCCAAGATCGGCGGCGAAGGCGCAGTTACGACCGATGCGCATGTGGGCCGGGATCGACGTGTTCTTACCACAGACAGTGAGGCCGCTGTGCAGGCCGGCCGGCACGTTGGGCGTCCGGTCATCCCCCCAGCCGACCCAAGCCTTCGCCCCAACCCGGACGCGCTTGTCCAGGATCGCGTGATCCACGACTGCATCCTCCCCGATTACGGCATCGGTCATCACGATGGAGTGACGTACGACGGCTCCAGGCCGCACCACCACGCCGGGCGAGAACACCGAGTGGTCAACGGCCCCCTCGATCACGCAGCCATCAGTGATGAAGGAACAGGATACGGTTGCCTCGCTGCGGACGTTGACGGGGGGACGTTCCTCGCTGCGGGTGTGGATGACCCACTTTCGATCAAGCAGGTCCAGCCGGGGATTGCCTGCCAGCAGATCCATGTGGGCCTGCCAATACGCCTCGATGGTACCCGCATCCACCCAGTAACCGCGATATGGGAAGGCGTAGATGCGATAGGATCCCATCATCCGGGGAACGACATCGCCGCCAAAGTCGTGGCGTGATCCAGCGTACGCGTGGTTGGCCGTCAGCACCTCGTGCAGCACATCGGCGTTGAAGGCATAGATGCCCATCGAGGCCAGAGAGCCACGGGGCTGAGCTGGTTTCTCCTCGAAACCAATGACCTCGTACTCTTCGCCCATCTCCAGGATGCCGAAACGGGAGGCATCCTCCGGCGCGACGCGCACCGTCGCGATGGTCAGGTCGGCGCCATGGTCCAGGTGGAAAGTGGCCAGCACATCATAGTCCATCTGGTAGACGTGGTCACCGGCGAGGATGAGGACGACGTCGGGCTGGTAGTGATCGATAAAGTCCAGGTTCTGGTAGATGGCATCGGCGGTTCCCTGGTACCAATCGGACCAACGGGGGCCCACGTAGGGCTGAAGCAAGGTGACACCGCCGGTTGCACGATCCAGGTCCCATGGTTGGCCCGAGCGGATGTGATCGTTGAGCGAGCGGGGGCGGTACTGGGTGCAGACGCCAACGGTATATATGCCCGAGTTGGCACAGTTGGAGAGTGTGAAGTCAATGATCCGGTACTTGCCAGCGAAGGGAACAGCCGGTTTGGTCCGCTTCTGCGTGAGCACGCTCAAGCGGCTGCCCGCACCACCCGCCAGGATCATCGCCAGGGTGCGCATCCTGTCTCCTACGTACCATGCACCTTGATCGCACGCCGATAAAGCTTGACGTACTCCTGCGCCGAGGCCAACCAGGAGAAATCAAGTGCCATTCCCCGCTGCTGCAGTCTACGCCAGGCCTTCTTGTTGTGGTAAACCTGCAGCGCCTGCTCCAACGCTTCCTGGCATGCCTCGGGAGTGTAATCTGTGAAGGTGAAGCCGGTGCCCCGACCTCGCCTGGCCTTGTAATCGGAGACTGTATCGGCCAGCCCACCAGTCACCCTCACGACGGGCACGCAGCCATAGCGCATCGCGATCATCTGCCCAACCCCACACGGCTCGACACCGCTGGGCATCAGGAACATGTCCGCGCCAGCGTAGATGCGTCGCGCCAGCACCGAATCGCATTTGAGGCAGGCGCGCATGCTATCGGGGAAGCGGGCCTGGACGCGCTCGAACATCTTATGATACTCGGGCTGCCCGGTGCCAAGCAGGACGAACTGCGTCTCCCGTTCCAGAAGCCATTCCAGCACCGGTTCCATCAGGTCCATACCTTTGACCTCATCGAGCCGCGAGACCATCCCGACCAGAGGCACCTCGGGTCGCACGGGAAGGCGCGCCTGCTGCTGCAGGGCGGTCTTGTTGGCCACCCGCCGATCGACCGTACCGGCGTCGAAGCGGTGGGGGATGTTGGGGTCTGTGGCTGGGTTCCACTCTTTGTAGTCAATCCCGTTGAGTACACCAAAGAGCCGGTCCCGTCGTTCTCGCAACAGGGGAGCCAGTCCCATCCCCATCTCCTCAGTGAGGATTTCCTGCGCATACCGCTCGCTGACCGTGTTGATCAGGTCGGCATGGGCGATTCCCTGGGCCATCCAGTTCACCGTTCCGGGCTGCTCGACGGACAGATGCTTCACGTATTCCATCTGCGCAAAGGTCAAGATCAGCCGGCCAGCGATGCCCTGGAAGGCCAGGTTGTGAATCGTGAAAAGCGTGGCGATGTCGCCATAGAAACGATCCCTTCGACCGGCCGTATTCAGCCAGACCGGCACGATGCCGGTGTGCCAGTCGTTCGCGTGTATCACATCCGGCTTCCAATCCAGGAAGCGTAGCGCTGCAAGGGAGGCCCGTCCAAAGACGGCGAAGCGCTGGGCATCGTCCTCGAAGCCGTAGACGCGGTCGCGGGAGGAGAAATACAGTTCGTTCCAGATGAGATACACCGGGATATCGCCGTTAAGCGTGCTTCCGATCAGGTGGACGTGCTCCTCCCCAGGCCCAACCGGTATGGGGAAGGGTTCGCCCAGCTTCTCAAGCTGGAACTGGTCGCTGCGGATGGTGCCGTAGCGCGGCATCATGAGCCGCACGTCATGGCCCAGCGCCCGGATTGCCTGGGGCAGCGAGCCGGCTACGTCTGCCAACCCCCCTACCCTGGCGAAGGGCACCGCTTCGGCGGCAAGGAACAGGATCTTGAGTGGTTTTTCGGTCATCGCCTGACTCCTTCAGGGAAAATGGCCCCGTTGCTACGATGGTATGCCAGCACAGCGTGCGTGCCAGACATCGATCCTCTCCGTGATCTCGCGTAGCGCTTCCCCGCCTCGGCCAGAAATGGATCTTGCTCTATCCATCGTGCGCCTCTGTGTCTGTGTCAGTCGTCACGCAGGAGTGGGCGTGGGCGTACGCGTGGGGAATGGAGTGTACGTAGGGACAGGCGTAGGCGTGACACGGCGCGGGGGTACGAACGTTACTGCCAGGCTCAGCCCCATACTCAGGATGACCAGCAGGCTGATGACCCAGAGTATGATGCGGTTTCGCCGGGATTTTGAGCGACGCACGGTGCCTCCTATGAATGATGGCTCTTTGACGTCTCATTATAGCACAGCAGTGAGGAGACACAAGCGATGTTCCTTCACTTCTCGTCCCCGGAGCTTGGCCGCACACGCAGCCGCAGTCCCTCCACAGCGACGACCTCGACCTGCTCTCCCGCGGCGAGGGGGCCGTCTTCGGCACCTGCCGTCCAAAGTTCTCCTGCCACCCACACCGTCCCCTTGGGATCCAGCGGCGTCCGCACGATACCCAACCGGCCGATCAGCAACTCCGCGCCGGTCGCCGGTCGTGCCCTCTGGGCACGCAGCCCCTTGGCCACGATGAAGGCGAAAAAGGCCCCAATCGCCAGGCTCGTCGCCACGACCAGGGGCACCGAAATCCGGCCGTAGGGTGAGCCTGCCGGGACGTTGAACAGGATCAACGCCCCAGCGATGAGTGTCCCGACGCCCGCGAAGGTCAACGCCTCCACACCCGGCGTCTTGAGGTCAAGGAAGAACAGAACGAAGGCCGTCCCAATGAGCACCAATCCCAGCCAGTTGAGGGGCAGAACCCGCATGGCATAGGCGGCCAGTGCCAGACAGAGCGCGCCCAGGAACCCAGCCACCCACCCACCTGGGGCCGAAAGTTCCACCAGGATGAGTTGGATGCCAAGGGCCAAAAGAAGAAAAGCGACGTTGGGATTGACGAGCACGCTCAACACTTGCTCGACGGGCGACATTGGCACCTCTCGCAGCACAGCGTTGGCCACGTGCAGCGTGATCTCACCCGTGCCCAACGGTACCGTGCGCCCGTCGAACTGCGTCAGCAGGCCATCCAGGTCATCGGCGACGACGTCAATCAGCCCCAGATCCAGTGCCTCCCGCTCGTTTGCGGTCTCGCTCTCGCGGATGGCTCGCTCGGCCCACTCCACCGCGGCCTCGCCCCGCCGGGCAGCGAACACGCCCGCGTGCTCCACCAGCGCGTTGACGACCTTCTCCACCGCCTCGGCGTCTGCCTCCACATCGCCCGTAGTCACCGGATGGGCTGCGCCCATGGTCGTGTGGGGGGCCATCGCCGCTCCTGAAGCCGCCAGCGTGATCAGGGCCCCGGCCGACGCAGCCATTCCACCACGCGGCCAGACATAGACGATGACGGGCACTTTTGCGTTCTCGAGCGTTTCCATGATCTTGAGCGTGGCGGCAAGGTCGCCGCCGGGTGTATTGAGCTGCATGACGACGGCGTGTGCCCCTCTCCGCCCAGCCGACTCGACACCCCGGCCTATGTAATCGGCAGTCGCGCTGGAGATCGCACCATCCACCGTCAGGACGCAGACCTCCCGCGCGCCCTGCGCATCGGCGGGCACCGCCACCGCCTGGACCACAAACACCATCCACAGCACAGCAAGGACCCGTTTCACCTGGCATCTCCTTATCTGCGTCACGTTTCACGTATCACGTTTCACGTCTTACATTATACTCCAAAAACCCCCTCACCGCACAAGTCGAACGGCCAGCAACGAGCATCCAGTATCGAGTATCGAGTATCCAGCACCAAGCCACTAGCCAACTCCCGCCATTCATTGTACAATCAGTTCTAGTCAATATCTCACATTCCCTTGACACCACGTAAACAGAGATATGTTACGATGCGCATGTGGTCCGGCTGGTGAAATCCCTTGTCGACACCTCATCACGTTTCACGCATCGCGTTTCACGCTCCACGCCAAGCGGAGGGAATCTTCCACAGCGAACTGCTAACTCATCAACGAGGAGATCTACATAATGAACATCCTGGTCACCGGTGGCGCCGGCTACATCGGCAGCATCGTCACCGAAGAGCTGATCAACCAAGGCGACGGAGCCATCGTCTTTGACAACCTCTACTACGGCCACCGGGCGGCCGTCCACCCCGGGGCAACTTTCGTTGAGGGGGATCTGGCCGACCGGGCCGCCGTCAAGTCCCTGTTCGTAACCTACGACATCGACGCCGTGATGCACTTTGCATCCTACACGCTGGTAGGCGAGTCTATGGAGCAGCCCTTTATGTACCTGGGCGACAACGTCACCAACGGCCTGAACCTGCTTCAAGAGGCGGTCGCTCACGGCGTTCGCCGCTTTATCCTTTCCTCCACCGCCAATCTCTTTGACGACCCGGAACGCATGCCGATCGACGAAGAGGAGCGCATCGTCCCTGGCAGCCCCTACGGCGAGTCAAAGAACATCCTGGAACGCATGCTGTACTGGCTGGACCGGATCTATGGCTTCCGCTACGCGGCGCTGCGCTACTTTAATGCGGCCGGTGCCTCCCCATCGGGAGAGCGGGGCGAGGACCACGATCCCGAGACGCACCTCATCCCGCTCGTCCTGCAGGTGGTACTGGGCCAACGCGACAAGATCACCATCTTCGGCGACGACTACCCCACCCGCGACGGCACCTGCGTGCGCGATTACGTCCACGTCACTGACCTGGCCCAGGCCCACATCCTGGCGCTGCGGGCGCTCGACGAGGGCAGCCGCACCTACAACTTGGGGAACACCCACGGGGCTACCGTCAAAGAGGTCATCGAAACCTGCCGCCAGGTGACCGGTCATCCCATCCCGGCCGGGGTCGGTCCCCGCCGCCCCGGAGACCCGGCCGTGCTGATCGCCAGCAGCGCCAAGATCCGGCGGGAACTGGGCTGGAAGCCCAGGTACCCCGACCTGCGGACCATCGTCGAGCACGCCTGGGAGTGGCACCAGGCGCACCCTCAAGGGTACGGCAATTGATGCGTGTCGCCGTCAACGCCTGGTTCTGGGGTAGTCCGACCACCGGCAGCGGGCAGTACACGCGGCGGCTGGCCGAGCACCTGGTTACGCTGGAACCGGATTTGGAGGTCAAGCTGGTCACGCCCAGAGGGTGGGGCTCTCGGGTTGCAAGTTTCAGGTTTCAGGTTTCAGGGTCTGTCCAACCTGAGACCTTAAACCTGAAACCTGAAACAAGCAACTTGAGAAAGGTGTGGTTCGAGCAAGTGGCCTTCTCCCGCACTTGCCGTCGCCTCGGGGCCGACGTGGCCCACGTGCCGTATTGGGCGCCACCGCTTCGCCCCTCGGTCCCCACCGTCGTCACCATTCACGACCTGATTCCTCTGCTCTTGCGCGAGTACCGGGGGTCGCCATGGGTGCGGCTCTACACCACGCTGGTCAGCACCGCCGCGCGGAGCGCCGCACTGGTGCTCACCGATTCCGAGGCCTCCCGGCAGGACATCATCGCCCACCTGGGATTGCCCGCCGAGCGCGTGCGCGTCATCTACCTGGCCGCCGACGCGCGTTACACCTCCACCCCCGTGCCCGAGGACATTCAAATCCGCGCGCGGTACAGCCTGCCGGACCGATACGTGCTCTACCTGGGTGGCTTCGACGTGCGCAAGAACGTCACCACGGTGCTCAGCACCTACCGCCGGGCCGGGCCGGTCATTGGAGAAGCCTGCCCATTGGTCATCGCCGGGCGGCTGCCGGAGCGGGACACGCCCTTCACGCCCGACCCGCGACGGCTGGCCCGAGAGCAGGACATAGACGAGAGGTTCGTGCATTTCACCGGCTTCGTGGACGAGGGAGACAAGCCCGCTCTCTACAGGGGGGCGGTGGCCTTTATCTTTCCCAGCCGCTACGAGGGCTTTGGCCTGCCGCCGCTGGAGGCGCTGGCCTGCGGCACGCCGGTCGTGGGCAGCGACGTCTCCTCTGTCCCCGAGGTCGTCGGCGACGCAGGAGTCCTGTTGCCACCGGATGACGCCGAGGGGATGGCGGGCGCGCTGATCCAACTGGCGACCGACGACCGCTTCCACGCTGAACTGGGACGCCGCGCGCCAGCCCAGGCCACTCGCTTCTCCTGGAAGCGCGCCGCCCGGAAGGTGCTGGCTGCATACCGGGACGTGGCGGCATGAAACGATAAAAGTCCCCCTTCGTCGTTCCCACCATCCTCGTCTGCCTCTACGCTATCCTGCACACTCCTGTCTACTGCTGTGAGGCGGTCCACGCCGTCATCGCCCATTGGTCATCGCCCATTGGTCATTGGTCATTGGTCATTGATCATTGGTCATTGGTCATTGGTCATTTCCCATCCCCCTTCCCCCTTCCGCCAGAATGTGCTACAATACTAACAGCAGGGAGGGGCGGTATGCCGAACGATCTGGCGAAACAACTCCAGCAAATTCCGCTGTTTGCCAAACTCGGCCGGGACGACCTCAAGGCGGTCGCCCAACTGGTCGAGCGCACGCAATATCCGGCCTGGAGCGAGATCTGCCACCAGGGCACACTCGGCCAGACGATCTACTTCGTCGAGAGCGGCGAACTCCGCGTCCTGCGCGTGGACCCACAGGGGATCGAGCAAGATGTCGGCCGCCTGGGACCCGGCGAGTATTTCGGCGAGACTTCGCTGATGCTGGGCGAACCGCGTGACGCCACTGTCGAGGTTGTCCAGGACGCCACCCTGCTGTACCTGAACAAGTGCGATTTCGACCAGTTGTTGGAAGAGCGGCCCTGGGTGCTCAAGGCGCTGCAGATACGACCCGACGTCGCGAAAAAGCGATTCGCTCGTCGCTTCAGATGGCAGGACGCCGACGAGGTCGTCGTCGCCAGCTTGCATAAACACAACGTAATCCTGATCCGCAACATCTTCATCCCATGCCTCGTGCTCCTGGCAGACATAGTTGGCTGCGGCTACTGGTACGTGCAGTCCAGGTCTCCGTTGGCCCTGATCGTTGGGATATTCCTCGGGCTCTTCCCCGCCCTGCTTACGCTGTACCTGACCCTGGATCACCGCAACGACGACTATGTCGTGACGAACAAACGGGTCGTACACGAGGAGCGTATTCCTTTCGTCCTCGAGTCGCGGACGGAAGCCCCTTTGCGCACTGTGCAAGATATTCAGCAGACGCAGGAGGGGTTGCTGGCACAGTTGTGCAACTTTGGCAACCTGATCATCGAGACGGCTGGAGAACGCGGGCACGTGATCTTCCGCCAGATCCCGGACCCAGCGCAGACGCAAGAGATCATCTTTGAGCAAATCGAGCGCGTGCTCGCCAGAGCCAGGGCCGAGGAACGGGCCGCGATCCGGGATACGCTACGACATCATTTCGGCATCCCCTCCCTCGAAACGTCCGCGCCAGCGTCCGAGGTGGTGCGTCCAACACCCCGTTTCAAGCTGACCATCCCGCAATGGGTTCTCGCGCCTGTGCGTCTCTTTCGCTACTTTATGCCCCCCCTGCGCTACGAGGAAGGGGATACCATCACCTGGCGCAAACACTGGATCCCCCTGCTCAAGCCCATCGCGCCTCCCACGCTGATCATCATCCTGGGCACGCTGGGCACCACGTACCTGATCTTTTATCACTTTTCCAACTGGGGCCCGATATTGATCGCCTATGGCGTGATGATGGCGGGTGTGTTCCTGTGGTGGCTGTGGATATTCGACGACTGGCAGAACGACGTCTATCAGGTGACGACCACGCGCATCATCGACGTCGAGCGGCTGCCGCTATACCTGCGGGAACAGCGCCGCGAGGCCAGCCTGGGGGTGATCCAGAACGTCAGCCTCGAGATCCCCGGCGTGCAGGGGAATCTGCTGAACTATGGCTCAGTGACGATTGAAACAGCCGGGGCCGGGGCCTTTACCTTTGACCACGTCAAAGACCCACGGGGGGTCCAGGCCGAGATATTTCGACGGGTGGAGGCATTTCAGGCCAAACAGCGCCAGCAGGAAGCTGAGCGCCGCCGGACCGAGTTGCTCGACTGGTTCAGCGTCTACGATCAGATTCGCAACTCGGCACCCCCTGCCAATCTGCCACCATCTTCATATTACCAGGAGACTTGATCCATGCCTGTGCGTCCGGTTGTGCTTTCCGATAACCCACTGCTGCGCCAGAAATCGCGCCGCGTGAAGCGGTTCGGTCCAGCCCTGCAGCAGCTCATCGACGACATGGTCAAGACGTTGCACGCAGCCAACGGCATCGGCCTGGCCGCCATTCAGATCGGCGTGCCCGAGCGCGTGATCGTCGTGCAGTTGCCCGAAGATGACGAGAACCCCGAGGATGGTAAACTGTACGTCATCGTCAATCCCGAGTTGGCGCGCAGATCCCGCGAGATAGAGGAAGGTATTGAAGGTTGCCTATCCATCCCTGGCTGGGTCGGGGAGGTGCCGCGCCACCGCACCGTCACCGTGAAGGGGAGGGACCTGCACGGAAAGCCCATGCGCATCAAGGCGCAGGAGCTGCTGGCCCGCGTCTTTCAGCACGAAGTCGACCACGTCAACGGCGTCCTCTTCATCGACCACGTAAAAGATCCGGAGAAAATATGGCCTGTACCCGAGGGAGAGGAAGAGGCAGCGGAGGCAGCCCAGGAGGTACCCGGCGGCGTTGCATCGTCTGGGCCGCTGGAGTGATTCAGGTAGGGGAGAAGGTACCGTGTCTCAACAAAGTGCCACCACTGCTCCGCTGGTGATTGAAGGGCTTACCTTCCGTTATCATACCCGCCCTGAGCCTGCGCTGTGCGGCGTTTCCCTGACGCTGGGGAGCGGCGAGTTGCTCCTCGTCGCCGGCGCCAGCGCATGTGGCAAGACGACGCTCATTCGCTGCATCAACGGCCTCATCCCGCGCAGCTACAAAGGGGAACTGAGCGGGCGGGTGATCCTCGATGGCCAGGACACGACAGGGCTGCCCCTTTCGCGTATCTCCCAGATCGTCGGCACGGTGCTGCAAGATCCAGAGCGGCAAATACTGGGTGCCTACGTCTCCGCCGAAGTAGCCTTTGGGCTGGAGAACCTGGGACTGCCCCGCGATGAGATCGTGCAGCGGGTGGACGAAACGCTCGACTATTTGGGTATCTCCCACCTGCGTGGACGAGAGACGTTCTATCTATCCGGCGGTGAGAAGCAAAAGATCAGCCTCGCTGGCGTGCTGGCCATGCGCCCCAGCATCCTCCTGCTCGACGAGCCGCTGGCCAGTCTCGACCCTGCCAGCGCCCAGGAGGCCCTGGCCCTCCTCCGCCGCCTGGCCGATGAGGGGGTCAGCATCATCCTCGTAGAGCATCGGGTCGAGAACGCGTTGAGCATCCGCCCAGACCGGGTCCTATTCATGCAGGAAGGCAACGTCACCTACTACGGCCGGTCAGATGGCTTGGCGGAGGTCGTGGACTACCGGCAGGTGAAAATGCCCGCCCCGATCGTGATTCAGCGCGCCGCCAGCGAGCCACCTCCCACGTTCGAGCCCGCGATCAAGCCAGATGGCCGAGAGCCGCTGGTGACGTTCGAGAACGTCTCTTTCGCCTACGGAGACGGACCAACGGTCATTCATGACGTTAACCTGACCATCCGCCGCGGCGACGTGGTCGCGCTCCTCGGCCCCAACGGCGCGGGGAAGACGACGCTGGTCAAGCACGCCATCGGTCTCCTGAAGCCACGCCAGGGCCAGGTCGCTGTCGAAGGGCAGGACACGAGGAAGATGAGCGTCGCGCAGATTGCTCACACACTGGGCTACGTCTTCCAGAGCCCCAGCCACATGCTCTTTGCACCGACCGTGCGGGAGGAGCTGGCCTTCGGCCCCAAGAACCTGGGCTATAGCAAGGAAACCATTGTGGAGGGGGTGGCGCGGGCGATAGAAATTGTCAACCTCAAGGGACAAGAGGAGTATCCGCCGCTGGCGCTTTCTTTTGGACAGCAGAAGCGGGTGAGCATTGCTGCCATCCTGGCGATGCGCTCGAAAATCCTGGTGATGGACGAACCCACCGCCGGCCAGGACTATTGGAACTATATGGCGTTCATGGATGCCATCCTTCAGATGCCGGCATTTGAGGCTATCCTTTTCATCACTCATGACATCGACCTGGCGATCTGCTACGCCAGCCGGGTCATTCTGATGCACGAGGGGCGGATCGCCGCGGATGGATCACCGCCCGAGGTGCTATCTGATTCCGAGTTGCTCAAGCAGTGCCGCTTGGTGCCAACCTCGCTGCTGGAGGTCAATCTGAAGCACTTGCCACAGACGGGACGCTTCATGTCGGCCGAGGCGCTGGCCCACGCCATCGCGGGCGGCCCGCATCCAGAGCAAACCGAACCGCGACCGCCGGTGTTATAAGAAGCAGGCTACGTGCGCAAAGAAAGGGGGTGATTCAGACAATCCAACCACAGGTTCGTGGAGACCGCGTGCGGCAGCCACGCCGGGGGAGGGACGTGCCTGCTGCCCGGCTGCTGAAATCGTTTGATATCGTACATCGCTTCCGATTCGAACCTCGGAAGCTCCCCTGCGAAAGGAGATCAAAACATGACTACAACAAGATCCACACAGAATCGGGCCATCATATGGCTCATCGTGCTGGTCATATTCGTAGTGTTGATGGTTCTGGCCAGTGTGTTAACCAGCGGCGACAAAATCCAGGGCATCGCGCCGATCGGCGTGACCGCTATCGGCCTGATCGGCGTCTTCGTCGTCTACCTCGCCACGGCGAGAAGCGATGCCTGGGAGGTCGGCACCCGTCAGGTGGTGTACATGGCCATCGGCGCGGCGCTGTACGGCGTCTTCAACTATATCTTCAACACGATCCCCATGCCGTCCGTCAGCCAGGTGGCACTGCGGCCCTCCATCTGCATCCCTGTCTTCTTTGGCTACGCGTTTGGTCCGGTGGTGGGCTTCTTCACCGGGGCCGTGGGCAACATCCTGGGAGACTTTCTCACCGGATGGGGCGTGTACCCGGCCTGGGACATCGCCAACGGGTTGATCGGATTGGTTACCGGCCTGGTCTTGCTCTTCGCTGACAAGAAACGCAGCCTCAACTTCCTGACCATCCTGGTTGCAGTGCTCGTCGTCATCACCTCGGCTCTGATCTACCTCAACCCGCGCGTACCCGGGCCTTGGACGGGCGAGATCGAGGACTTTTCCTTCTGGGCCTGGGCATTCATCATCGGCGGCGTCGTGGTGATCGCTGGCCGCTTTGTCCTGGAGCGGATCGGCGTAGACCTGGCGGCGATCAACCTGTGGGGAACGCTGGGCATCATCGTCGGCATCGGGTTTGCCGCTCTCGCCGACATCTGGATCAACGGCTACAGCTTCGCCACGGCCATCATCGGTGAGTTTGCGCCGGCCGCCGGTCCCAACATCCTCAACTCGATGATCCTCTCACCCATCCTGTTGGCCGCCTACCAGGCCGTCACAGCCCGCACCGGCCGCTAACAGGGAGACGATGACATGCTGATCGCCTGGCGCTACCGCGAACGGGATACCGTGATCCAGCGCCTGGACCCCCGCGCGCGGATCATCTTTATGCTGGCCATGCTCTTCTCCATCATCCAGTTTTGGGACCTGCGCTTCATGCTCCTGTTCCTCGGCATCGCCGTAGGCCAGTATGCGCTCGCCAGGCTGACCTGGCACGAAACGCGCCGGGTATGGATACTCGTCAGCTTTATCATTCTCTTTATGACCATCTTGACGTTTTTCACCGGGAGAGGCGGCGTGGAGTATGCCTATCACGAAGAACATCTCATCCGTCGCCTCGGACCTCTCTCCCTCCCCATCGTCAGATGGCAGATCTCGGTGAACATCACTGCCGAAAAGACCATCTTCGCGTTCAGCCAGCTCGTCCGGATGTATGCCATCACGATCATGGCCATCACCATTCCCTACACGGTGGACCCCAACCTCTACGGCATTACGTTCCGAAAACTGGGCCTGCCCGACAAGTTCGCCTATGCAATGGACCTGGCTTTTCGCTTCGTGCCCACGCTGGGACGCGATTTCAGCATCACGCTCGATTCCCAACGGGCCAGGGGGTACGAGGTAGAGAGGCTATCGGGTGGCATTGTAGCGCAAATCCGCCGGCTGGCGCCGCTGCTGGTGCCGGTGACTATCAACGCCATCGTCGGCGCGGAGGACATCATCGACGCGATGGACCTGCGCGCCTTCGGGGTGGGACCGCGCACCTGGGTGCGCCAGCTTTTCTACCGGCGCGCTGACAAGGCGCTCATCGCGGCCGGTGCGCTGATCTTTGTCCTCTCAACCGTTCTTGCCTTCATGGACATCGGCGACCTGTGGGTGCCGGCAGTGTTGTTGCGCCTGGCCACGGGCTGAAGCCTCTCTGCGGCAGAGAAACGCGTGGGGCTGTCCAGTAGTGGACAGCCCCACGCTTTCACCCGGCCCTATGAACGATGAACGGCGATGACAATGACCGGGGCCGAGACGGTCGTCCTGTCACTTGTTCTTCTTCGGCTTCTTCGGCTTCGGACCAGCGTGAGCAGGCGGGCCGGCGTGGTCTGGCCGACCGCCCTTGTCTTTCGGGCCAGCCAGGTTGAGCGGATCGCCATCGTCATCATCTGCGTCGCCGTCCGCGTCATCGCCGGGCCGATCCGCACGGTCTTTCGGGCCAGCGTGGTCTGGACGGTCACCGCCCTTGCCACGCACGTGCCCGACGCCGCGGATGGAGGGCCGGACGTACTCCTTGAACAAGTCACCCATGCCCGTCCCGGATTGGAAGGCTGCCACCAGTTCCTCCACCGTCACGCCGCACGATTCGGCGGACTCCTCGTCGCCGCAGTCCTCCTGCGACGCGGCCGCCATGGCATACAGCTTGACGAGCACACCAAAGCCCAGCCCGTCCTCGTGGTAGGCGGCAATCTCATCGCCGGGCTGGACGACACCGCCATCCTCGTCCAATTCCCAATCGACCGAGAGCGCCTGCAGCGCCTCTCTTAGCTCTTCGGCGGTATCTGGATCGACGGAGATGGTCACTTCCTGGCCATCTATCAGGACCGTGAACGTGCCGTCCTCGTTCTCGGCGATCACCGTCCCGGCCTCGGCACCGTCGGTGTCGCCGTCCGCCCACGTGCACT
>DATKTN010000032.1:0-43432 GCA_035531135.1 Anaerolineae bacterium | reverse complement strand
CATGAGCCTCCCTCGCTCTAGCTAGTACCATCGACCGGTTCTCCCCTGCCACACCCTGCGCCCCAACCACTGCAACCCAGGGACGTTCTGTCGCCCGCGAAGAATACCCTCTGACGTACGGGCAAGCGTAGCATACCACAGAAAACTGCTCCTGGGGTTGCGAAGGGGTTACGATTTGGTTACAGGGCGAGCAGAGTCAGTTCATCGCAGGACTACTGCTCGCGAACATATAACCCACGCCACGCACGTTGAGGATGTACTTGGGGTTAGATGGGTCCGCTTCCATCTTTTTACGCAGACGGCGGATGTGGACCCTTACGATCGCACGCGCGCCCCAGGCATCGGTCTCATACCCCTGGGCACGCCGCACCAATTCCTGCGGGCTCCAAACCTCATCCGGGGTCTCCATCAGGCAGACCAATATCTTGAACTCTGTTGGAGTCAGGTCGAGCGGTCGTCTTTGCAGCATGACCACGTGCTTTTGACGGTCCACCACCACATCGCGAATTTGAATAAAGCGGCTAGGCTCAGGAGGCTCCCCATCTTCCACTACCTCCGTGCCTTCCACGACGACCAGCTCGGAGAGCGTCCGTTTCAGTTGGCTGACCAGATGCTGGCGCTGCTGCTCTTGGTGGCGTTTCGCCAGGCCTTTGCGCACGCTCTCCAGGACATCCGGGATAGGACAGGGCTTTAGCAGGTAGTCGTGGGCACCCTGCCGAATGGCCTGAATCGCGGTCTCCAGTGTCCCGAAGGCGGTCAGCAGGATGATCACTGTGCCAGGAGATTCCCTTTGCACCACCTCAGTCACGTCAAGCCCATCCATCCCAGGCATCTTGAGGTCGAGCACCATCATGTCAAAAGGCCCGCTCTTGTTCAACAAACTCAGTGCCTCTTCGCCACTGGCGGCGGTACCGATCTGATAGCCCTCCAACCTCAGTATCTCTGCCAGGGAGACGCGTGCTACGGCCTCATCATCTACGACCATAATGTGTGCTGATCTGCCTTGCTCTGCCATTTCTCTGTACTCACTGTGCGGCACGCTCAAAGGTCACGCCGCTCTCTGCTCCTGCCCGATATACAGGCAACCTTACGACGAAAGTCACTCCCTGGCCCGGCTGGCTTGATACCTCGATCATGCCGCCATGGCGCTCAACGATTCCGTAACTGATCGCCAGTCCCAGTCCAGTTCCGTCGGGCTTGGTGGTGTAAAAAGGTTCAAACAGGTTGGCGATCTGTTCAGACGACATACCCGGACCCGTATCACGGAAATACGTCAGCACCCAGTCGCCGTCCTCGGAAAGCATCGTCTCCAACCACAAGTCGCCACCTGAGAGCATGGCCTCGACTGCGTTGATGACGATGTTCAAAAACACCTGCGTGATCTGGTCGGAGACCACAGGCACCCGGGGTAAGCCGGAGCCCAGACGGGTATGTACACGAATGTCCCCGTGCTGCAGCCGTTTGCGAGCCAGGACCAGCACGTTTTCCACGACGCTGTTGACATCGGTGGGTACCGTGCCACCGCGCGACGGCCGATAGAAATCCAGCATGCGCTGTACAATCTCGATCAGCCGCTGCACCTCGGCCTGGGCCATGCTCAGATACTCCCAGCGTTTGCCGTCACCGAGACCCTGATGCAGGCCCAGATGCAGGCTGTTGTGGATCGCCTGCAGGGGGTTGTTGATCTCGTGGGCGATGGAGGCAGCCAGCCGACCGATAGCAGCCATCTTCTCCGCCTGTATGAGCTGCGCCTGGGAACGCTCCACCTCTTTGGCAAAGTCGGCCAACTCGCTATAGAGATTCGCGTTGTCCACCGCTACGGCAACCGACGCCGCCATTGCCTGCAGCAGTTCCAGATCCTGCTGGGTGAATGTGCCATCCAATCGGTTGATCACCTCGATGGCACCGATCACTTGATCGCGGATCTTTAAAGGCACACAGAGGATGTTCCGCGAGGTGAACCCCATCTCCTCATCCACTGCGGCCGAGAAGTGAGGGTCGAGCTCGACGCTGTTGACGAGTTTGGGCTCGCCAGACTGCACCACATAGCCAACGATGCCCTCTTCCGGTTGGATGGTCCGGCCGGTGATCCAGCCTTGCTCGGGGCTAAAGCTCTTGCGGAAGACCACACCACCGATTTCCTCATCCACCAGCACCAGAGAGCCGGCCTCAACCTGCAGAATTTCACGGATGCCCTGCATCGTCGCTTCCAGGACCTCGTCCAACTCCAGGCTGGAGGTGACCATCCGATTGATCTCGACGAGAGCCGACAGCTCCTGATTGCGCCGCCGCAATGCCTGCTCACTGCGGCGAATGCGCATGACGGCGTCAATCCGCGCCAACAGTTCCTGGGGATCAAAGGGCTTGGTCAGATAATCGTCGGCTCCCAACCCCAGGCCCAGCGTCTTGTTGCTGATCGAGTCGAGAGCCGTGGTCATGATGATGGACGTATTGCGCAGCACAGGGTCCGCCTTGACGCGGGTGATCACCTCGTAACCGTCCATCTCCGGCACCATGATGTCCAGCAAGACCAGATCAATCTCACGCGATACTTCTGCCTCCCGACGCAAGAGGGAAAGTGCTTCATCGCCGGAATACGCAACCTGTACCTCGCAGCGTACCAGCCCCAGCATGCTTTGCATCAGTTCCACCATCTCGGCGTCATCCTCGACGATGAGGATACGGGGAGGTGCCGGTTGCTGACTAACTTCCATCTCGCCATCACCAGGTAATGCGCAAAACGCAATACGTAAGGGATTTTCTCAATGACTGATTATACGCCTTTTACAAACGTACACAAGTGCGCAGTACAACCGTAATCGTAATGCGCAAACCGTAGTCGTGGTCATCCGACCTCGGCCAGCACAAAAAGAAGCCGGAGTCACGCATTACGCATCACGCATTACGCATTACTCAACGTCGAGCATCTCGATATTCCATAACTCGCTGGGCGCTGTGGCGTCCAGTGCGAAATTCAACACGTCCGGCCGGGCGATAGCAACCCGCAGCCAGAGAAATAGCGGGAGGGCGGGGAGTTCCTCGGAGAAAATGACCTGTGCCTGCCTGTGATATTCCTCGTATTCAAGAGTACCAGGCCAGGACTGAAGCGCGGCACCGCAGACCGCATCATAGTCAGGATTGCTGTAACCGGTGGGATTATCCCCATACCAACGCCCTTGATCTGGAATCTCAGAAGACAGGTAATGCCCACACAGAGGGACGACGTCGAACCACCACGCCGTCTCAGCCAGGTCGAATCGGCGGCCAAAGAGCGGCCCTTCGGGCCCATCAGCGAAGAACTCCCATCGGGGCCGGCTTTCCACGTTGACACGGATGCCACAATCCGCCAGGTTGGCCTTGACGATCCGGGCAACCTGCTGCGAGGCCGGGCGATCCGAAGACGTGAGCAATGTGATCTCGAAGGGGGTACCGGTACGGATCCCGGGAATGCGTTGAGCCTCGCGCACTCCGTCCTCATCCTCATCCAGCCACCCCACCTCCTCGAGCGATGCACGACCGGCCACCGGGTCATAGTCCCAGTGCACCAGACGGTCACCCGCGTAGAGCGGATGCTCCGGCGGCAGGTAACTGTCCGGCACGACGCTGCGGCCATAGGCGACCTCGTCCACGATGGCCTGGCGGTCAATACACTGAGCGATGGCCTGGCGCACCTGCACGTCCCCCAAGAAGCTCTCCCGCCGGTAGTCCGGCACCGGGTCAACGCCAAAGCTAATGTGCTCCCACTCGTTGTTCGTCGCGGCAGCCACCTGCAACAGGCCTTGCTCTTCAGCCTGCACCAGCAGCGGCAAGGACGGCAGGAAATCGGCATCGTGGGTGCCAACGTCGCACTGACCCGAGAGGAGGCGGGCGGTCATCTCTGGCGCGCCAGACGTGAACCGAAACACCACCTGATCCAGCCTGGGCAGACCCTCGGCAGCGCGGAAATAGCGGGAATTACGAGAGAGGGTAATGT
This sequence comes from Anaerolineae bacterium, assembly GCA_035531135.1. Lineage (GTDB taxonomy): Bacteria > Chloroflexota > Anaerolineae > B4-G1 > B4-G1 > DATKTN01. Next base: position 39,459 of record DATKTN010000032.1, on the reverse strand, counting down.
GAGCCCCCGGCACCCACTCCTCGACGACGAATGGCCCCCAACCCAGCGGATAACGCCGCGTCTCGTCCGCGCTGAGCAGTTCACCCGGCGCACGGCGCTCAAGCTGGTGACGCGGGAGAGGGGAAAAAAAGTTCACAAAATAAGTGGGATCGACAAAGCCGGGCACCCCGACCCATCGGACACGCCACGGGTCCAGGGCGCGGTACCGGGCCGTACGCTCCACCAGGTAGCGGCTGCCAGGCGTGGCAGGGTCGGAGGCTACCTCGAAAGCAAAGACCGAGTCGACCGCCGTGACGGGCTCGCCATCGGCCCAGGTGACGTCCTCTCGCAGCGCAAACGTGACCTCCATTTTCTCCATCCGCAGCGGTTCGCCGCCGAACTCGACCACGCACGCCTCAGTACGGCAGCCGGCAGGACGGACCCGCACACCTTCCGCCAGTTCCACGACCTCACCCGCGACGTCAACGACCCGGTCGCCCTCCCGCACGCGCACGGTGCGTACGACAGCATCCCCGTCGGCGATACGGGGTATTTTCTGCAAGATCACCGGCTGATAGGCGTAATCGAGATGGTCGATCGGACCATCGTAGAGCGCTTCCATCACGTGCCGCGTGGCCGCCAGGCGAGAACCACCATAGAGATACAGCGTGTCGGGTTCGCCGTCCAGGCAGACGGTGAGCACCTTTGGCGCCGGAGGCAGAGGCGTCGGCGACGGGGAAGGGGTAGCCGTGACTATGACCGTCTCGGGTGGCGTCGTCACGGTGACGGTCACGATCTGGGGTGCACAACCGGTGATCAGCAAGACGACTGCGGCGAAGGCAGCCAGGACACATCGCCATTGATGCAACATCTCTCCCTCCCGGGGGGCGAGTATAACATCACACAGGCAGGAGTGCAACCGCGGGCACGCGCAGCATCACCTATGCAGTGCCCCCCGGCGCCTCGCGCGGCTGCTGCATGGACTATCGGCGGACGAACAGTTGGCGGATTTTGGCTCGCCAGGACAGGATGCGAATATCGCGACCGGCCTGCCGGGCAATGCCGAGGTTCCCGGCGCGGGGGCCATAGGCCGTGGCGTGATATTCGGTCAGCAAGCGCTGAGCAGGGTCCACAGCCGCAGGGAGCAGGCGGGCCAGGGCCACGGCACGTTCGGCCGGGGTGTCCGCGGGGTCAGGAGCAGTCCCCAGGCGGGCCAGGGCCTGATTGAGCTCCATGTAGGCACGCGCCAGAGGAGGCAGGACAGCGCGCAAGGCCCAGCGACGCAAAGCCGCGGGTGGCCGCAGGTCAAAGCGGCGCAGGCCCGCTTCCAGCAGGACGGGGAGCGGGGGCCAGCCACGCCGACGTCGCCTGCGCCAGGCGAGCGCGATCACCACCAGGCCCAGGGCCAGGAACAAGGCCCAGGAAGCTGTGGTCATCCTGGAATCTCGCGCACCAGCGGCGGCAGTTTCGGATAGCGACTCGTCCTCGAGGGCCAGGAGCTCTTCCAACCGTTCGCGCTCACCTCTATCGGCGTCATCGGGCCCGGCGGAGCCTGTCGACTCGCCCTCGCCCGACAAGCGATAGATCGGAGATTGGGAGACCGTGGGTTCGAATTCGACCCAGCCCAGGCTGGGGAAGTAGACCTCAGGCCAGGCGTGGGCGTCGTGCTGGCGCACCAGGTAGGTGTTGCTCCCAGCCTGCTGCTCGCCCTGAGCAAAGCCAACAGCCACGCGAGCAGGGATGCCCAGCGAGCGCAACAGGATGACCTCGGCGGAAGCGTAATAGTTGCAAAAGCCCCGGCCCAGGTCAAAGAGGAACCAGTCCAGGGGTTCTTGATCGGTACTCAGGGGAGGGACAGTCTCACTGTAGCGAATGTTCGTGCGCAGGTAGTCGGTTACGGCCGTGGCGATGTCGTAGGGATTATCCAGGCCGGCGGCGATCTGACGGGCCAGTTGCCGGGTGCGCGGGGTGACGGTGGGAGGAAGCTGCAGGTAGCGGCTGGTGACCCACAGGGGGTAGTCCGTCCCGGCCGCGCGCAGTTGGGCGACGGTGACGCTGCTGAGCGAAGATCGAGCCTGGTACGTCTCGCCAGCGCGCAGGGGCGGGGTGGCGTGCAAGGCGACCAGGTCGGCCGTGCCGTCGGGGTTACGGGCCAGGTCGGCCCGGGCGGGCCGACTGACCCACCGAGGCTGGGGGGCGGTGTAGAGGGTGGCAATCGGGACAGCGGAGGTGAAGGTAAAGGTAAGCGTCTGGCGACCCTCCAGTTCGGGGAAGGTCAGGCCGAAACGGGCAGGGTTGACGGACTGGGTGGTGGAGAGCGTGGCGCTGCTCCATACGCCGTCGGCGTAGTCGTCGTAGACGCGGGCGCGCCAGTAGTAGCGGATACCCACCCCGCTGTGGGGCGGGCCCTGGACGGTCAGAACCACAGCATCGGTGAGTTCGCTCCCGCGGCCCAGTGGCATATTTTCGCCATAGTAGTCAGCGACCGCGACCAGTGCTCCAATACGGCGCAGGGATGCGAAGGCGTTGTCCATGCGCTCGCGCATGGCGGTCCGCCAGGGACGGGTGGCAGCTTGCCATGCCTCCCTGGCAACGGGCAGGGCATCGGCCAGAGCGGGTATGGTCCAGGCCAGCAGGACGATCAATACGACGGCCAACAGGATGACGTGGATCAAATCCAGGACAATCAGGTGAGGCACGTGCGCGCGGATTTGCCGCCAGTGAACGAGTTGTCGCAGGTGGGTCAGACGGGCCAGCAGCAGGAGAGAGAAGAACAGGTAGCCAGCCAGGTACCAGGCACGAGAAGCTATGTAAGGGTCAGAGTTGTGGATGAGGAGCAGCGCCAGTCCAGCAGGCAGTGTGGCCCGCCAGGGGTGGGCGTGGCGGGTCAGCGTGTAGCCAGCGTGTACACTGAGCGCCCAGAAGAGACTGGACATCCAGCACAGGAAGAGGAGGGGGTCTTGCACCGCCTCCTGTCGCGCCAGTTGGCTGAGGGCGCTGATCATTCGACCGGCCAGGCCAATCAGCCGTTCGATCCACAGAATATCGTGGCCCAGTGTGAGGCCGAGTTGCCAAGGGACGGCGAACAGGCCATAGACCAGGGCAAAGGCGGTGGCCTGGAACGGGGAGAAACAGCTCTGGCCCAGCGCCAGGCCGGCCAGCACCCCCAGGAAGGTCAAGGTGCGGATCATGGTCAGGTGATCCACCCACTCGGTGGCGACCAGACGGCTGGCGGCAGTGAGTAGAGCAGCCAACAACAGGAAAGCGGCAGATAGGTCCCACCAACGAGCTGAGGTCGATCGTCTCATACGATTCTCAGGCTCCTGCCATGCCCAAAGCCATCGCCAGGTCCACGCCGTTCGTCACCTGGCACACCGGCACATTGAGCGCCGTGATCGCCGCTGCCAGGTCTGCAGTCCCTGGCAGTCCACCAAAAGAGGCGGCGTCGAGCAAGACGACCACCGGCCGCAACCCGCGCCGCAACAAGACGTCCACAGCCAGGGCGACCTCTTCCTGAACCGAGGGAGTGATCACGATCACCGTGCTGCCGCGTGGCAGATGTTGGGCCTGGGCCGTCGCCAGGGCGGAAATGGGCAGATCCCCTTCCGAGCGCAAGAGTGCCAGGGCTTCCAGTATCTTGCCCAACTGCCGTCCGCCCCGGTCAGGGGATAGCACACTTGGAGATTGCGACCGGCCACAACTCACCAGCCCTACCTCACGCCCGCGCTGCATAAAATACTGCGCCAACGAGGCAGCGACGCTCACCGCGTACTCCTCCGTCGAAGGGGGCAGCGTCACGTCCGTCGAAGGATGCCACAACACGTCCAGAGCCAGCGCGGAAAGGGAATAGGGCAGTGCGGATTGCGCCTCCCGGGCAGCGTCCAGGAAAATCCACACCTTGGCCAGGGGGTCCAATTCAAACTCCTTGACCATCAACTGCTCTCGCCGCGCTGTGCTCAGCCAATGGATGCGGTTCAGGGAATCACCGGGGACATATTCGCGCACGCCCGCTGCATTTGGCGTCACCTGAAGCGTGCGCCGACGCAGGGCCTCCCCTCCCGGCAACAACCCCGGCGGGCTGGGAAACGTGCGCACCTGTACCATCATCGGGTAGACCAACAAGGAGCCATCCGGTGGCACAGTGCGGTTGACCGGGAACAAGCCAAAGAGGTCCCCTGATGCCAGTACCGTGGGGCCGAGGGGGAACACGCCCCGCTGCACCAGGCGAACACGCGCCAGGTAGGACCGTTCCTGCTGCCCACGAAGCATTGTCAGCACACGCGACCCCTGTGAACCGGGCAGGGCGGATTGATCGCGAACCTCCAGCCACATGCGAGGAAGCGCACCGCTGTTTTGAACCTCAAACCGCTCCTGAAAGATGTGCCCTACCTGAGCGCGCAGGGTGCGCGCCGTGCGTCGCACCTCTACCTTCCGCAGCGCCAGCGCAGCCCAGAGCCAACTGCCCACCAGCAAGAAACCCCACAGATAACTCAAACGGGCGTAGATAGGCAAGCCGGTCACTGCCAGGGCCAGCAGACTGAGCCCGAGCAGAGCGAGCACGACATGCGGCGAGGCGATCACCTTCAACTTACGCCTCGCCCGTCAGATCCCCACCGGGCACCGGCATCTTTTCCACGATTTCCTGCACAATACGCTCGGCGGTCACGTCCCGCAGGCGCGCCGCCGGGCCTGGAATCACGCGATGGGCCAGGGCTGACAACGCCAGAGCCTTGATGTCGTCCGGCAGCACAAAGTCCCGCCCCAGGATCGTCGCCCGCGTCTGTCCCGCCCGAAACAGGGCCAGGCTGCCCCGTGGGCTGGCACCCAGATATGCCTCGGGATGCTGGCGGGTCTGGCGTGTCAATTCCACGATATATCGCTTGACAGCCCCTGCCACGTACACCGCCTTCACCGCTTCCTGCGCCGCAGACAACTCCTCAACCGTGGTCACCTGCTCCAGATCTTGGACCGGGTGACGAAACTGCTGCCGCTCCAGGACACGGATCTCGTCCTCCAATCCCGGATATCCCAGCCGAATGCGCAGCAGGAAGCGGTCCAGTTGGGCTTCAGGGAGCGGAAAAGTGCCCTCGTACTCAATCGGGTTCTGGGTGGCCAGCACCATGAACGGTCGCGGCAGGGGGTGTGTCACACCTTCCACCGTGACTTGACGCTCCTCCATGGCCTCCAGCAAGGCGGCCTGCGTCTTTGGCGTGGCGCGGTTGATCTCGTCGGCCAGGATAATCTGGGCCATCACCGGCCCAGGCCGAAACTCGAACTGGCGAGTACCCTGGTTAAAGATGGAAACCCCTGTCACGTCGCTGGGCAGCATGTCGGGGGTGAACTGGATGCGGCTGAACGAACATCCCAGCGAGCGCGCCAGGCTACGCGCGAGCATCGTTTTACCCACTCCGGGCACATCCTCTATCAACAGATGCCCCTCGCAAAGCAAGCCGGCGACAGCCAACTCCACGACATCCCGCTTGCCGACGATAACGCGCTCAATATTTTCGATCACACGCTCCGCAAAGTCTTGAACTTGGGACATAGAAAGCTCCAAAGGGTAGAGGGTGCAAGCATCTACTGGCTCACCTGCGTGCCGGAGATAAGCCGGGCGACGGCCGCCAATCTGTTTACCAACGAGATAGATAAAAGGTTCATATCGCAGCGCCAACTCCAGGCGGCGAAAGTCTAACACACTTCCAGGTAGCTGTCAAAGGTGCTGGATGGGAGAGACGAAACAGGTGGCGGCACACCTCCACCGCCACCCATTGGTCGAGCGGGAGCAACGGCATCGGGCACGCCATGACACGGGTTCGCATCCCGGGTTACTCACACATCGCCTACCGGGAACTGAGTACCATCACATAGTGAGTCGCCGCCCGTCCGGCCTCCGCCAGCGGCTGCGGGCCGTCCAGGCGATCGACCGTGTCGGCAGGCGTGCCGGAGAGATCGTCCCCCAAGCGGGTCACCACCACACCCTGGTAGGATTTGTTGACCACCGGCTCATCCCAACTCAGACGGCTGCCGTTGGCGATGAAGAAGAATTGCCACGCATCCAATTCCCGTGTACGCACCCCGAGCCGACGGGCGCTCTGGTCGAATGCGCGGGCCAGGCCAGAACCCGCTTCCAACCGGGCCAACTGCGTCTCCCCAGCCCCCAACCCGTGGAGGATCACCGTCGTCCAGACATCCGACCGGGTGGTCGGCATGGCCGGACTGTTGACGAACCGGCTTCCTCCCCCTTCGTCAAACGCGGCGAAGGCGATCGTCCGCTTGGGGATGAACTCCAGCTCTTGCAGCAGCCGGGCCATCTCCAGCATCGCGGCGACCCCACTGGCGTTTTCGTCCGCGCCGGGGTAGCCCTGTCCGTAGGTAGCGGCTACGAGGACACGCTCCCCCCGGCTCCCCAGGTCCATGCCGGCGATGTAACCGATGACGTTCGTCGCCGGTGACTCCTCGTAGACCAGGCCAACCGTCAGCCGGACCCGGAGGTTGGTGCGCAGCACGATCTTTTCTCCCACCTCCATCTCGGCCTGGAGTTCCTCCAGGTCCATCCCGGCCTGCGCCAGCATCTGCCGGGCGGCGGATTCGCCGATGAGCAAGTTCGGAAAGTCGGGCAGGTAGTCTATGTCTAAATAGCTGCTATGGTCAAAGGAAGGGACTTGATCCTTGCGCGCCAGCCTGTCGTCTGGCACCACGCGGAGGATCCCGTCGTAGGGAGAAACACGCGGCCAGGACCACGTACTGAACAGGTTCTCGTCCGGGTCAAGCGCAAGCAAGACCCCCTCGTCCCTCATGCTAGACATGTTCCCCCCGACCAACAGTTCCGCCTCCCGGCTCCCCTCCGCGTAAAAGGCCTGCCAGGGATCCAATGAGATGCCCTCGGTCAGCCGCAGTTGCGCCCTCCCGGCCGCGTCCAGCACTTCTACGACGGGCTCGGCGGTAACTCGCCCCCGAAGGGCAGTGTAGGAGTGGAAGTAACTTCCATCGGGCGTGGTGGGAGATAGCCCCGCCGCATCGAACTGGGCGGCGATATAGGCCGCCGCCCAGGACGGTCCGTCCGAACTGGCGGGTTGTTCCTCCGCTTCTACATCGGCTTGAGCCAGTTGGGCCACGTCGTCCCAGGCCCGGTTCGCATCGAACTGGCGGGCCATCTCGGCGAATTGGGCCTCGACACCGGTGCTTAGCAGGAGAGAGCGCGCGCCGACGAGGACCAGCGTGACCACCAGAAGGAACCGAAGCACCGACCAACCGCTGGGATGGAACCGCCCCCGCTCGATGAACCGCTGCAAGCCATAGCCGAAGAGGTTAAAGCCCAGGATGGAGACGAAGAAAGCCGCCGCTGGTGCGAGGGGGAACCAGGGATAGGAGCGGAACCAGCGCCAGGAGCTGCCCAGCATCGCCCCCCAGTCGGGCACGTCGAAATAGTGGTACGCCTCCCTGGCCGCCTCACTGACGCCGACGCGCCCGCCGCCGATAAAGACGTGGAGAAAGCCCAGCTCCCCCAGCAGGAGCAGCGCGCTCCCCATCTCCAGCGCCGCCAGGGCCAGGAAAGTTGCCAGGAGGTTGGGCAGCACGTGGCGGCTGAGGATTCCGGCCGGACTGAGCCCCACCGCCCGCGCGGCCAGGATGTAGAGTTCATTGCGGATGGCCAGGACGTGGCCTCTCACGATCTGGGCGACCTCCCCGCAACCGACCAGCGAGATGGCCACGATGAAAGCAACCTGCCCCCGCTGGATGCCGACGGCAAAGATGACGAGCATCGCCAGGATCAGGCCGGGGATGGCCGCCAGAAACTCGGCCAGGGCCGTGACGGCCCGGTCAAAGGGGCGGCCCGGCCACCAGCCGGCGATCGTGCCCAGCACGAGCCCCAGCAGCAGCCTCACGACGGTGGCGAAGAATGCCATGACCAGGGTCGTCCTGGCACCGAAGAGGAGAAGCGAAAGCTGATCCCGCCCCAGGTTGTCCGTCCCCAGGGGGTAGAGGTCACCGGGAAGGAAGGGGGCTTTGTGCAATTCCCCGTCAATCCACTGCAGCGGCTTTACCAGGAAGGGATTGTGGGGAGCCACCTCCGGCCCCAAGACGGCGGTCAGGACGAGGAAGGCGACCAGCACAGAGCCGATGATAAAGTAATAGCCCCGCACCGCCCGACCCAGTCGCTGCCAGAAGGTAAGAGTTCTCATGTTGCACCGACCTGCGCGTCCCGCAGCCGGGGGTCCATGAGCGGGTAGAGGACCTCCAGAAGCAGGTTGACCAGGACGAAGAGCAGGGCGAGGGGCAGGGTCATCCCGACCACCGTGTTGGTATCCTGGGTCTGGATGGCTGTCAGAAGCCCCTGGCCGATCCCCGGCCAGTTGAATATGTACTCGACGATAGGGAGGGCTGCCAGGCTGTAGCGCAAAGAGACCCCCACAGTGGTCATGATGGGCACCCCGGCGTTGCGCAGCACGTGCAGGAGGAGAACCGCGCGAGGGCTCAGACCTTTGGCCACCGCGGTACGGACGTAATCGGCCTCCAGAATCTCCACCAGCGCGTTGTAGCTGAGGCGCGTCACCGCGGCGGCGGGGCGGGCCGCCAGAACCAGCGCGGGCAGGAGCAGGTGAGCATCCCACCCAAACCCGGCAACAGGGAGAACGTGCGCGCCGGTGCTGCGGTACAGCCAGACGCTAAGCCAGATCAGGAGCATGGCGGCGAAGAAACTGGGGGTGGAGATGCCCAGCGTCGAGGCAAAGAGCAACAGCCCGGAAAGGCGGGTCGCGCGCCGGAGGGCGGCACCGATCCCCACGACGAGGCCCACCACCGCCGCCAGCGCCAGGGCCGCCGCCAGAAGCCCCAGCGATATAGGCAGGGCGCGGGCCAATTCAACGACGACGGGCGTGCCGGCAACGGTTTGGTAGGGGGATGCCACGACCCCCAGGTCTCCACGAACCAGGCCCTTCAGATAACTGGCCGTAAACCCTGCGGCGGTAGGGAGCGCCGCCGGCAATGCCCCCAGGTCTCCCACCCGACCCAGGTCCACGACCAGCGCCTCGAAAAAGACCAGGGCGACCACGAGCAAGGCGGCGGAAACGAGCCGCCAGGTCAAAGGCAGCAACACATTCGCCACTCCACCCAGCAGGCCTGCGGGAATCTGTGAGGTGGCGCGAACTCTACGTGCCGCCACTGATCCCTCAGAAGAGGACAGGGGATATTCCGGCGCGGCCTGCGGCTTTACCGATGCGAGTTCCTGCCGCCGTTCGGCAAAGTGTCGATGGATGCCTTCTGCCGCCTGCACGAGTTGCGGGTGATCTGGGTCCAACTGCCGCACGCGATCCAGGAATTGATAGGCTTCACGCTCGCTTGGCGCGGTGACCGCCAACCACAGGCAGGCACTGGCGCTGTGCGGGTCATACTTTAGCGATTCGAGGAAGGCCGCCCGCGCCTCTTTTATCCGTCCAACGCGCGCAGCGGCGGTGCCGCTTGAGCGCAGCTCGGCCGCCTTCCGCATGACATCGGGGGATATCGTCATTCCTTCTCCATTGGAATATATACACACAACCTCGCCCGCAGGTTCACCTCTCTGCGCCACGGGGAGCGGGCAGGCCCGTACTTTACTCCGTGGTCACGGTTCCAACCGTCCATGCGTCGACGAATTCCTGGTCCGAGATGGAGCCATCCGCCCACGCCTCCAGCGTAGACCCATCCACTACGGTCACTCTGAGCCCCACGTCGCTCTCCCCACCAGGTATGACAGCCAGGCGAATGCCGCCGTCAATGGGAGGATGAACCCGAGTCATCACCCGGGCCACGGCCAGGGCGACGAGCACCGTCTGGGCTTGAAATACGCGTCCCTCGACGGCGTAGGAGCTTGAGTAGCGAACGGACGCCCATCGTGGCTCACCCCCTATCGTGATCCTCACCGTATGGAGAGCGACCCCGCGAGCGGCCATCTCTTCTTTCACCAGCGCTATGGCTTCGACCTCTGTCAGCGGACCGGGCGCAGGCGTTGGCATTCGAGTCTCAACGGGGGTCAAGGTAGCGGTCGGGGGCGGGGCACTCGGGGAAATTGCCAGGGGGGACTGGCAGGCCACACACAGCCAGGCAAACAGGCACAGGGCAATGCCATCACCAGCAATGGGCCTCATCCCAGTCAACTAGATTACCCCCATAGGCAGAACCACGTAGACGACCAGCGTCAGGAAAGAATCGACAGCGGCGCCGATGCAAAACGGAATCACCCCACCAGAGGAAGAGCCACGTAGATGACCAGGATGAAGAAGGAATCAACGGCTGCAAAGACCAGGTAGGGGGCAAAGATGGACTGGCCACGCCCACGCTTCAGGGTAACCCACGCCACGCCCGCAGACAAACCAGCTAGAAGCAGTGGAAAGATCCACCGCCCCACGAGAAAGCCCAATGAAGGGGACAGCAGAGAGCCAAACGGAAACCGGGCCAGCAGATCGGGGAAAAGGAAAAGCTGAGCCCCCAGGTGCAGGATCAGGGCGATGACAAGCGCACGGCGGCCGCGGGGGTCCGAGATCTCGGACTCGCCCGTGATCAAGGCGAAGACGAGCAGCCACCCGATGGGAATGAACATCCAGACCAGGACGAGGGGGGCGAAAAAGAGTGAGGATAAGACGTACATCGCCCCACTGAGGATTTTGTCCACGACGTCATAGGCGGTGACACGGTTGAGCGCCTCCCGGGCCTGGGGTAAGGTGCTGGCGTAGATCACCTGGTAGCGGCTAAAGCCGGCCGTGTCGATCCACGCCAGGTGCAGGTTGCCGCTCGGGTCAACCGCCACGTTCGGTTGCAAGGAAGCCCCCCTGGACGCGTTGACGATTTCGTGCCCCGTGATTTGCCCAGGCCCCACGTCAATCGCCGCGATCTGGAGCATCTCGCTGCCACCCGGCCCGGAAACCTGGGTGAAGCAGGCCAGCACCTGGTGCGCCGGATGACCCTCCAGGAACCACGGCTGGCCCGTCATACTGGGGTCAGCGCCCGGGAAAGCCACGTAAACTGCCCCGCCCGTCACCTCCGGAAGTGGGTAATCGAATGTGTCCGCGACGTCGCGTGGGCTCAAGGTGGGCTGGGGGAAAGCCTGGTAGAAGCTAAAGTCCCGGACATCTCCCCGCTCACGCACCTCCAGGACCCAGACCAGGTAGACCGATCGCTCGTCCAGCCCCAGCCACGGCCCGTCGAACGTGGCACCGGCCGTCGGTCCGCCAAGCAAGCCCATCTGGACCAGAGGTTCACTCGCCACAATGTCCGAGCCCAACGCCCGGCGCTGGGGGTCGTAGACAGCGTAGTGAAATCTGGGCCGTTCCGCCTCCGACTCCACCCTCCAGGCCAGGTGCACGAAACCCTGACGGTCCACCTGGGCCACCGGCAGTATCCCATCCTGGATCAGCATTTCTGCCGGGACGACGACCTCTCCCGACCAGTCCAACGCAGCGTGGTAGCAGCCAGGACGGCTGTAGACGTTGTCGGACCAGAAGACTTGTACCGTCCGGCCAACAGGATCGAGCACCATCGAACTGTGGGCCGCTCGCCATTCAGGTGGCGAGAGGGCGGTTGCTTCCTGGACCACGGCGCCATCAGCCGACAGACGGGCGTAAAAGAGTTGCAGGCCCCGCTCCCGCTTGTCCAGCCAGGTGAGATGCATCTGGCCCGTGGCGTCCATCCGGAGCTGAGGCTTCAGTGGCGAGTCGGTGCGCAGATCAAGCGGCTGCTGGACGACCACATCGGCACGCTCGTTCAACCGGGCAAAGTTCAACTTGTGCTCGAGCCCGACCCACACCATGAAGCTGTGCCCCACATCGTCCACCTGCAATGCCACCTGGTTGTTCAGGGTGGCTATCCCCACCAGCTTTCCGTTGCTCCACCGGTCCGAAGCGCGAGGCGTGGTCGCCGGGGCCAGCCCGCAGCCTGTGGCCACCAGGAGCAGCAGGGTCAAGCCGACTGCCAGGAGCAGAGAGGGACGCAGCAATACATTTCTAACCCGCATGATCTATCCCCTTGCGATCACAACGTGCACGGCACCGCAAAAGTCACGCTGAGCTTGGTTGTCATTCTGAGCGTAGCGAAGAATCTCCTGTCATGCACAGGCGGAGAACTCGATGTTCTCCGCCTGAAAGAAATCGCCAAAAGGCCCCAAGCCAAGGCCACGAACCGCTTCTGTCCGTCTATGTGGTCCCCCGCATCTGCGGGTCCAGCGCGTCCCGCAGCCCATCGCCCAGGAAGTTGAAGGCCAACATGATCAGGGAGAGCGTCAAAGCCGGAAAAAAGATCAGGTGCGGATCCGCCCGGATGGCCCGCCAGCCCTCGTTAAGCATCTGGCCCCAACTGGGGAACGGCGGCGGCACGCCCAGGCCGATAAAGCTCAGGGTGGCCTCGAACATGATCAGTTGCGGGATACCCAGCGTGACGGACACGATGATGGGTCCCAGGCTGTTGGGCAACAGGTGACGGGCGATGATGGCCAGGTCCCTGGCACCGACCATGCGCGCCGCCAGCGTGTACTCTTTCTCCTTGATGGAGAGGAACTGGCCGCGCACCAGGCGCGCCGTGCCCATCCAACTCACCAGCGAAATGCCCAGCACCATGTTGCGTATCGCCGGAAAGCCGGCCGTAGAACCCAGGATCACCATGATCAGGATGATAAAGAGGAGGGTGGGAAAGGCGTACATGATATCCACGAAGCGCATCATCAGCGTGTCCACGCGACCACCCAGGTAGCCCGACACGGACCCATAGGACAGGCCAAAGACCATGATCACCAGCGAGCCCAAGATGCCTACGGCAATGGATATCCGGCCGCCGTAAATGATCCGGCTAAAGACGTCCCGCCCATATTTGTCAGTCCCCATGATGTGCGGGAACCTCCCCTCCGCCGTCCTCCGCAGGCCAGGAGATGCCCTGGTGTTCTCGAAATCAACCTCCTTGTAGCCGTAAGGGGCCAGCAGGGGGCGAGCGTCCCGCTGGAAGGCCCAGGCGACGATGCCATCGTCGGCAAAGAAGACAGCCACGACGACGACGATGACAAAGATGCCCCCCAGCACGGCGGCCCTGTTGCGTAGCAACCGCCGCCAGGCATCGCGCCACAGGCTCTCGGGCGGGCGCGTGAAATCAAATTCCGCAGCTCTCTGCTGAGCTACAGCCTGTGCACTCATAGTAGTATCTCCCCAAACCTTAACTAATCAAAACGTATGCGCGGGTCCAGAAAGGCGTACGAGATGTCCACCAGGATGTTCAAAAAGACCAGAAGCACGGCATAGACCAGGATGGTGCCCATGATCAGCGTATAGTCACGGTCGGCAATGCTGGTGACGAAAAAGCGCCCGATGCCCGGCACCGAAAAGATGGTCTCGATGATGAAAGAGCCGGTCAACCAGGCCGCCATGAGCGGGCCCAACACAGTGGTCACCGGGATCAGCGAGTTCTTGAGCGCGTGGATGAGGATCACCGACCGCTCCGTCAACCCCTTGGCCCGCGCGGTGCGGATATAGTCCTGACGAATCACCTCGAGCATGCTGGCGCGGGTCAGGCGGGCGACGATGGCCGACCCTCCCGTGCCCAGCGTGATGGCTGGCAGGATCATGTGGCTGAGCCAGGAACCAAAGCTCTCCGTACCCCAACGGGCCAGGGGGAGGGCTGGCAGATTGTGCAGGCTGAGCCAGAGCATGATCAAGATGAGCAACAGGCCGAGCACAAAGTTGGGGATGGAAACGCCCAGCATGGCAAAGAACATGGCGATGTAATCCATCCAGGTGTTCTGCTTGAGCGCCGAGATCAACCCCAGGGGGATGCCCAGGCCTACCGCGATAATGACGGCCAACGTGCCCAACTGGGCCGAGACCGAGACGGCCGCCTTCACGATTCCACCGTCGAACAGCACGTTGTTGATCGTGCGCCCCCGGTACTTGTACGAAGGACCCAGGTCAAACCCCAGCAGGCCATGCCGCCCAAAATCCCGGAGGTTGCCGGTGTCGACAAAGTCGCCCACCATGTAACGGATGTACTGCTTCCAGACCGGCTCGTCGAGGTGATAGCGAGCCTCAAAGTTGGCCCGGATCTCGGGCGACATGGGCCGGCCCTGGGTGCTAAAGGGCCCCCCGGGCACCAGCTTCATGGCGCCAAAGACGACCACGGTGACCATCAAGATGACGGGCACCATCCACAAAAACCTTCTGATGATATAGGCGGTCATATCATTTCTCTCCACCGGCTTCAGGGTGCCAGCAGGCTTATGTTCGCACCCTGTCCGGGTAAACTTGCGTTTTACCCAGGCCAGATCACACGTGACGTATGATGGTTCCGATGATGTCCAAATAATGGCAAAAAGAGCTATGTAGCTCTCAGAGCGAGAGCTACATAGCCCAGAGCACACAACCTACGGCAGCTCCCAGTGCGCGAACGCGGGCGCGCCGAAGGGCGGATACTCGAACGTGATGCCGGTCTTGACCAGCGCATTCCGTTCGTAGCCGTGGATGGGGAGGATCGCGACCTCATCCTCACACAGGATCTTGTCGGCCTCCTTGTAGTAGGCCTCGCGCGTGTCAAAGTCGAACTCGGTCCCGGCCAGCTCCATGAGCTCGTCGAAGCGCGCGCTCTCCCAACCGGTGTACTGGAAGGTCGACCTAGGCGCGAAGACGACCTCGAGCTGGTTCTGCGGATCGCCATAGTCCATCACCCACCCCATGCGATAGGCGTTGAACTCGCAGGCCGCCAGCTCCTCCTTGGTGGTGTTGCAGGCATCCAGGTAGTCCAGGTAGACGGCCCACTCGTTGGTGCGCAGCTCCACGTTGATGCTCAGGTTCTCCTCCCACATGGCGGCCACGGCCTCGATGACGTCCTCGTTGTAGTCCGCCCGGTTGAACCAGAACTTTAGCACGGGGAAGCCCTCGCCGCCCGGGTACCCGGCCTCGGCCAGGAACGCCTGGGCCTGCTCGGGATCAAAGGCGTAGCCGCACGTGCCGAATTCCTGGTAGCCCATGATCTTGGGCGGCGTGGTGCACGAGAGCGGCATCAGCCACGGCTGCTGTACCACGTTGTCGATGATCGACTGCTTATCGATGGCCGCGGCCAGCGCCTTGCGCACCAGCACGTCGTCCGTGGGTGCTCGCAGCGTGTTCAGGCCGACGTAGTACACGCCAGGGCGCGGCAGGATACGGAGTTCCTCGCTGAGGACGGGGTCCTCCACGATGCGCGGCATCTCCTCGGAGGGAAGACCGACATCGCCGCTAGAGTGGAGCTCGCCGTTCTCGTACAGGGCCAACGCAGTGGCCGACTCCTGGATGATGGGCAGCGTGATCTTTTCGATCTTGACCGCACCGGCGTTCCAGTAGGTGGGGTTCTTGACCAGCACCACCTCGGCCTCGTGCTCCCAGGCCTCCAGCAGGTACGCGCCGTTGCTCACATAGTTGCCCGGCTCGGTCCACAGATCCCCATACTCCTCGACGATGTCCAGGCGAACGGGGTAAAAGGTCGAGAAGGGCAGGACGGTGTCAAAGTAGGAGGTCGGCGCCTTGAGCGTGATCTCCAGCGTGTAGTCGTCCAGCGCCTTGACGCCCACCAGCTCGGGATCGTCGACCTCGCCCGTGTTGAACCCCTCCGCTCCCTCGACGTCGTACATCAGCCAGGCGTACTCGGCCGCCGTCTCGGGCAACAGCAGCCGGATCACGCCGTCCACGTATTGCTGGGCGACGACGGGCACGCCATCGGACCAGACGGCATCATCGCGCAGGCTGACGGTGTACACCAGGCCATCGTCGGAGAGCGTGTAGCCGGTGGCTCCGGTGGGCTCGATGGAGCCATCGCCCCGGTACTCGAAGAGGCCGTCGATGCACTGGTGGATGATCAGGTGCGACGTGGTGTCGGTCGCCAACTGGATGTCCAGCGTGGGTGGCTCAGTGCCGATGGGGAACCACAACCCCTCCAGCTCCCTCTTGGGTGCCTCGGGCTCCGGGGGTTCGGGGGTGGCCGTGACGATCACCTGCTCAATCACCGTCTCCCCCTCCCTCTCCACGACCCGGGTGACCTCGACCACTTCCGGTTCCGCTGCGGGGGGAGCGCAAGCCGCCAGCAGCGCGCTTCCGATCACCAACGCAACTATCAGAACATACCACTTCTTGCTAAGCATTTCCTCCTCCTTACTGTATCAAGATAGGCTCGTACAAAAGCTTCTGAACGGGATTCCCTTGCCCTGGTGCGTGATATTCCTCCCTGCGCATCACCTCCTTTCCGCTCCGTATCCCCCCCGTAGGGCCCCCCCACCACCAATGGGCGCCTGACCTAATCCGCCTGTTGTCTTTGAGGCTGTACCAGGTGACAGGCACAAAAATGCCCGGGCTTGATCTCGACGAACTCTGGTTCCACCTCAAAGCAAGTCTCTATGGCCACCGGGCAGCGGGTGCTAAAGTTGCACCCCTTGGGAGGGTTAGCCGGGCTGGGCAGGTCCCCCTCCAGGATGATCCGCTGCCGCTTCTCCTCCACCTCCGGGTCTGGCACCGGCACCGCCGACATCAGCGCCTGGGTGTAGGGGTGGAGCGGGTTCAGGTAGATCTCGTCCCGGTCGGCCAACTCCACGAGCTTGCCCAGGTACATCACCGCCATGCGGTCGCTGATGTGTCGGACCATACTCAGGTCGTGGGCGATGAACAGGTAGGTCAGATCCAACCGATCCTGCAACTCCTCCAGCAGGTTGACCACCTGGGCCTGGATGGAGACGTCCAGCGAGGAGATGGGCTCGTCGCAGATGATCAGGTCGGGGTTGAGGGCCAGTGCGCGAGCAATGCCGATGCGCTGCCGCTGCCCGCCGGAGAACTCGTGGGGGTAGCGGTTGACAAAGTAGGGGTTGAGCCCCACCAGCGCCAAAAGCTCCTGCACCCGCTCCCGCTTCTCCTTCCCACGCGCAACCCCGTGCACCTCCAGCGGCTCGCCGACGATGGAACCCACCGTCATGCGCGGGTTCAACGAGGCGTAGGGGTCCTGGAATATCATCTGCATCCGGCGGCGCATGCGGCGCAGGTCGCCGCCCCCGAGGCTCACCAGGTCCGTGTTGTCAAAAACGACCTGCCCGCCCGTCGGCTCATACAATTGGAGCATCGTCCGGCCCACGGTGGTCTTGCCACTGCCGGTCTCGCCGACCAGCCCCAGCGTCTCTCCCTTGTAGATCTCGAAACTGACGTCATCCACCGCCTTGATATCGCCGATGTGGCGCTGGATAATTACACCTCGTGTGATGGGGAAATACTTTTTAAGACGGCGAACCTCGACCAGGGGCACTCTCTCAGCGGCCATTACCCGACCCTCCCCGCTACGTGTTCCCACCGCCAGCAGGCCACGATGTGATTCTCCCCATCCGTCTCCTCCAGTGGCGGCATCTCCTCCAGGCACTGGTCTACCGCGTACGTGCATCGGGCAGCGAAGGGGCAGCCCGGCGGCAAGCCAATCAGGTCGGGCGGCAGGCCCGGGATGGAGATCAACTTGGTGCCGGGGGCTTCGTCCAGCCGGGGCAACGACCCCAGCAGCCCGATCGTGTAGGGATGGCGCGGTCGCCCGTAGATGTCCTTCACGTTACCCCGCTCGACAATGTAGCCAGCGTACATCACGTTGACCTTCCTGGCCAGCCCTGCGATGACTCCCAGGTCGTGCGTGATCCACATCACCGCCATCCCCAGTTGCTCCTGGAGCCGCTTCACCAGGTCCACGATCTGGGCCTGGATCGTGACGTCCAGGGCGGTGGTGGGCTCGTCGGCGATAAGAAGTTGGGGATTGCAGGACAGGGCCATGGCGATCATCGCCCGCTGGCGCATGCCGCCGGAGAATTGGTGGGGATAGTCATCCAGCCGCTGGCGAGCCTCCGGGATGCCGACCATGGCCAGCAGTTCACCAGCTCGCTCTCGCGCCTGCGCGTCATCCATCCCCTGGTGGAGCTTGAGCGTTTCCATGATCTGGAAGCCGATGGTGTACACCGGGTTGAGCGAGGTCATCGGGTCCTGAAAGACCATCGCGATCTCGGCCCCACGCACGTGGTGCATGTCCGCCTCACTCACCTTCAACAGGTCACGCCTGTCAAACCAGACCTCCCCTGCCTCGATCTTTCCCGGTGGGCTGGGGATCAGGCGCATGATGGAGAGGGCGTGCACGCTCTTGCCACAGCCGCTCTCACCGACGACTCCCAGGGTCCCTCCCTCCTCGAGCGTGTAAGAGACCCCGTTGACGGCGTGCACCACCCCGTCCTCGGTGTAGAAGCGGGTGACAAGGTTCCTCAAATCGAGCAAGATGTTCTGAGGTTGGTTCGGTTGATAATCAGACATAACGCCCCTTCATGTGATGGCTCAGAGCAATGCATGGCGTACATTATACCCAAACGCCCATGAAAGTGCAACCTCGCCAACGAGTAGAACATCCCTCCTCAGGTCGTGGAAGGGTTCGAATCAGGACGCCTAAAACGCCAGCCCCAGCAGAAAACCGTACTGGTCAAGCAGGCGTGTCAAACGAGGGTCGCGCCTCCAGTCCACCCATCCGTCCTGAGGCCACATCCAGAAAGCAATCTGTGCAGAGAGAAACGCATCTAACCCGGCTAATTGGGCCATCACCACCCGATAGCCCCTGGAGAGCCAAAGTCCCAGCAGGCTCCACACCGTTGGCCGCCCCGCGCGCGCACGGATGCGCTCCCAAACCCACGATGGCGGGGAGGCCCCGGCCACCCTGCCCCGCAGCACCCACCGGATCAGCCCGTCCAGCTCGTCCGCGGCACGTCTCTCCAGCACACGTCTACGTAAAGTCATACGCCACCTCGGGGACCAACCTGCGCTCCCGTTCCACGATCGCCTTCCTCAGCCGACCGCGGGCGTAGTGAAGACGGGATTTGACCGTCCCTTCTGGGACACCGGTCACGTAGGCGATCTCTTTCAGGCTCAGTCCCTCCAGGTAGTGCAGGATGATGACGACGCGGTGACGGGGGGGCAACGCGTCAATCGCTTGTTGCAGGATTTGCCGCCATTCCTGCTCTTCCGCCAACGCCTCAGGATGCTGCTGGGCGGGCGATGCCCAACGGTCAAGCGTGCCCTGGATGGAGTGCAACCATCGCTTCACCCGGCTTGCCCAACTGTAGGACAGGTTCACGGTGACGCGGTAAAGCCACGGCCCCAAGGGCACAGTCTCATCAATCCTGTCAGCATAGGTATAGACCCGGAGAAACGCCTCCTGAAGGATGTCCTCAGCCGCCCCCTCATCACAGGTGATCGCCAGAGCGGTCCGATAGACCAACATCTTGTACCGCTCGTACAGTTCACCCAGGCTCTCCAGGTCACCCCTTCGAAGGCGAACGACGAGCCGGCCGTCTGTGTGCTGTTCGGTCATCTACCCTCCAGGTATGATAACGCATGTGATATACTCCCAAGGACTCTAAAAGGTTCAATCACGCTCAGGGGAAATCTCGTCCGCCCACCGGACCAGCAGTTCCCGATCTCGCGGGGTCAAATCGGCCCGTGCTGGGAGATCGGGGCGTCGCTCGAAAGTGCGGCGCAGGGCCTGCTCGCGACGCCAGCGGGCGACGGCGGCGTGGTTCCCGGAACGCAACACCTCGGGCACCTCCCAGCCCCGGAAGACAGCGGGCCTGGTGTAGTGTGGCCCCTCCAGTAACCCGCTGGCATGGGAATCCTCGAAAGCAGCGCCGGGGTGTCCCAACACGCCCGGCAGCAGCCGGGTCACGGCGTCAATGACGACCATCGCCGCCAACTCCCCACCGGTGAGTACATAGTCGCCGATGGAGATTTCATCGGTCACCAGAAACCGGCGCACCCGCTCGTCCACCCCCTCATATCGCCCGCAGACGAGGACGATGCGTGGGCAGCGGGCCAACTCGGAAGCGATCGTGTGTGTAAACAAGCGACCCTGAGGGCTCAGGAGTATGATCGGTACATCCTCGTCTCCCGCCAGAATCGCTTCCACGGCGGCGAATATGGGCTCCGGCTTCATCACCATCCCACCTCCCCCACCATAGGGAGCATCGTCGGTGACGTGATGTTTGTCGGTCGCATAATCGCGGATGTTATGCAGCACGACAGAAAGGCGGCCGCTCTCCTGAGCTCGTTTCAGGATACTCTCCTCCAGAGGGCCGCTGAATATGGAAGGAAAAAGAGTGAGGACGTCGAAATACACCACTGGATCAGCCCAACAGGCCAGCGTATACCGGATCGGATGACGACAGTAGATATTCTAGCACAGGTGCAGTTGGAGGACAAGCCTGGATCTTAACTCAGCCCGGCAACGCTGCCCGCAGCACGCGCAACCAATTGCCCCCCAGAACGGTGACGATGTCTTCCTCGCTATACCCCAGTTCGCCCAGCGCCGGGCCAATGCGAGCCAGGTCCGCGACGGTGTCCAGCCCGGCCGGCGTACTCTCAGCCCCAAAGACGCCGTCAAAGTCGGAGCCTAACCCGACGTGGGCCGCGTCCCCCACCACCTGGCAGACGTGATCGACGGCAGCCGCCACATCGGCGACGGTGACCGCGTCTTTGGCGCCACCCTTCGTCCAGCCAGGCTGCAGGAAAGGATTGTAGGGCACGATGCCGATGACGCCGTCTCGTTCGACCAGGCGCCGGATCATCTCGTCAGAGAGTTGGCGGGAGCCAGGCACCCGGGCACGGGGGTTGGCGTGAGTGGCGACGGTCCGGCCTTCGAAGCGGTCGATCGCCTCGAAGAACGATTCTTCCGCCAGATGGCTGACGTCCAGCACCAGACCCAGGTCAGCCATCACATCCAACAACCCGCGCCCGGCGTCGGTGAGCGGGCCAGGGACAGCGTTACCCCCAGCGTATCGGGACCCTGCCGCCCAGGAGAGCCCCACCAGCCGCACGCCTCGCTCGAACCACGCCTCGGCCTCGGCAGGCTCTCGAATGGGGTCCGCGCCTTCCATCAGCGGGACGATACCCACCTGGGGCACCCCACTCTCCCAACGGGCAAGCACGCCGTCGAGATGGGCACAGTTCCCGATCAACGTGACCCGGTCGTCTTTGTCGGCCAGGCGGTGGTAGAAATCGAGCTGCGCCTGGCCCAACGTGTGGGCCTCTTCGGCAGTGGCGTAGGCGTGGGGCTCCCGCGAGCCGCGGCGAGCAGGCAGGACAAAGATCGTGCCAAAGACGACCGCCACGCCGCCGGCCAGCCACTCCGGCAGGCCCACCATGCACAGGCCATAGCGCCGGGAGACATCGGTCCCCTCCTCCAAACGGCGGGTCTCGAGCGCGCTGCGACGCACGTCACGGCCCAGCGCGAGTGCGTTCCAGGCGACGTCCTCGTGAGCATCCACGATGAGCATAGACATCCCCTCCGAACCAACCTGAATAACCAAGTCTACCATAGCTGGCGCGTTTGACAACCAGGCCCAACCGCCATATACTTGGGGACCAGGAGCGAGACGTGAAACCTCAAGCGCAAAACTGGCGAGGAGGCAAACAATGACCGACGATTCCCGGCTGGTGATGAGAGAGGGCCCTCAACCTGGTCAAACCTTTGTACTGGATCAGGATTCGCTCACGCTGGGGCGAGATCCAGGCAACGAAATCATGATCGGTGACCCGCAGGTCTCCAGGCAGCACGCGCGCATCACGCGGCAGGGCGGTCTGACGGTGATCGAGGACGCGGGAAGCACAAACGGCACGTTCGTCAACGGGCTGCGACTGGCCGGCCCCCACACACTGACCGACGGCGACGTGATCAGCCTGGGCGATGCGGTGACGTTGTCGTACCACAGCGCGGACATCGCCATGACAGAACCGCTGGGCAGACAGCCCACTGTATCGACAGCGCCGCCGAGCTACGAACCACCACCCCCGCCACCGCCGAGCTACGAACCATCGCCGACCTACATGCCCACACCTCCTCTATCCGCACCGCCAGTCGAGGAGACGCAGCGCAGGACCTGGCTGTGGGTTGGGTGCGTTCTCGTGGTGCTGCTCGTCGTGGGCGCTTGTGCCGTGGTGTTCGTGCTCGATTATCTCAAGCTGCTCCCGGCCATCTTTTACGAGCCGCTGCGCTGGCTGGGTATCACCTAATCCCGCATCCAAGTGTCCTACTTTTCCACGACGGCTTCCAGCAGTCGACGGGTGAGCGCTTTGGCACCGGCCCCGGCATCGCCGGCTGGCCCCACACAGCCAGGACAACCGTCGGCACACGGGCAGCGGCGCACCACGTCCAGCGCGGCCCCCAGCAGGTCGTCGCGGAGCTCATATAGCCGTGTGCTCAGCCCGGCACCGCCCGGCGCGCGATCGTAAAGCGTGACGGTGGGGAGACCAGTCTCCGGCGCCCGAGCCTGGACGGCCGAACCCAGGTCACCGGGGTCGCACATGAGGTATAATGGAGCCAGGTTCCGCAACAGGTAGGCCAGGCCGCTCAGCGCCCCACGCGCCCCCCGCGTCCGCTCGACGCGGCGGTGGCAGGCCGGGCACAGCGTGATCAAATTCTCCAACCGGTTGGCAAGTTGGTACAGGTCATTGACACCCGGGACGTAGCCAAACGCGCGGAAGGGCGTGATGTGATGGACATCGTGCTGGCGGCCCTCCCGCTCGGGCGCGCCACAGTGCCGGCAGCGGTACCCATCGCGAGCGCGGGCCACGTCCCGCTGCGCGGGCCAGTTGGGGCCGTAATCGGCCGGAGGTGGAAGGACGCCGGCCTCCTGTAGCCGCACCGTGAGCTCCCCGGACAAGGCTACCCAATAGCCGATGGTGCGCAACTCCTGTTCCGGCAGGTCGATGAGTGCCCAGGCCAGCACCTCGTGGGTATAGCGCTTGATCTTGCGGTAACCGGTGGCGCGGGTGGTGACGAGCAGTTCGCCGCAGGCTGAGCGGGCGGAGGAAAGAGGCGGGTCGGAGCGGAATACCTCCAGCACCCGCACGTCCGTCGTGGCCGAGGCGCGGGTGTAGTAGTCGACTTCGGCAGCCCGCACGCGGGCCAGCCCCTCCTCCCAGTCAAGCGACTCGACGACGTAGGTCGCCCCGGCGTGCAGGTAGACGGCTCCTTCGTGGATCAGCATAGGCGCGCTGGGGCGATCCATCTGGCCGATCACCTGTGGCGGGCCTGTGCTGAGCCCCGTCGAAGTGCCCGCGCTGAGCCCCGTCGAAGTGCCCGTGCTCACGTCCTGGATGACGACGTTGTCCGGCGTGTTGGTGCGCAGGGAGAGGCCACCGGCCGGGTACCCCTCGCCGATCCAGGTGTAATGCCCGTCGTGGCGATACAGTACCCCCTCCTCGGCCAGCACGTCCAACACCGCCCCCGCGTCGCTCAAGTCGCCAAAGCGCTCACCGGGCTCGAACGGCAACTCAAAGGCCGCGCACGCCAGGTGGCTGGCCAACACGGCCAGGTTGTCCGGGTCGAGCAGGGCCCGCTCGACCGGCTGCCCGAAAAAGTAGCGCGGGTGGGTGACCAGGTACTGGTCGAGCGGAAGCGCGCTGGCGACCAGCACCGCGACCGAGAGCCCCGCCCGCCGCCCGGCGCGCCCGGCCTGCTGCCAGGCGCTCGCGATGGTGCCCGGATAACCGGCCATCACGCAGGCGCTCAATTGCCCGATGTCCACGCCCAACTCGAGCGCGTTGGTCGCGACGACGCCGCGCACCGCCCCCTCGCGCAACCCACGCTCGATATGGCGTCTCTCGGTGGGCAGATAGCCGCCCCGGTAGCCCTGCACCGCCTGCGGGACGTCCCCGGCGGCGGCAACGGCATCGCGCAGATAGCCCAGCAGCACCTCGGTGGTCAGCCGGGCGCGGGCAAAGACGATGGTTTGCACGTCGGCCTGGAGGAAACGCGCGGCGATGTCCTTCGCCGCCAACGCGGCGCTGCGCCGGATGCCGAGCTGGGGGTCCACCAGCGGAGGGTTATACAGGATAAAGTGCTTGTCCCCCCGTGGAGCACCGTCGTCGTCCACCAGCGTGACGGGGGCCTCGATGAGCCGCTCGGCCAGTTCGCGCGGGTTGGCGATGGTCGCGGAGGCGCAGATGAAGCGGGGATCAGCGCCATAGAAGCGGCACACCCGCCGCAGCCGTCGCAGCACGTTCGCCACGTGCCCGCCAAAGACGCCCCGGTAGGTATGGAGTTCGTCGAGCACGACGGTGCGCAGGTTGGAAAAGAGCCGCGCCCAGCGGGTGTTGTGGGGCAGGATACCGGTGTGGAGCATGTCGGGGTTCGTGACCAGGATCCGGGCCTCGCGGCGGATGGCGGGCCGGTGTGAGGAGGGGGTATCGCCATCGTAG
Source organism: Anaerolineae bacterium (assembly GCA_035531135.1). Lineage (GTDB taxonomy): Bacteria > Chloroflexota > Anaerolineae > B4-G1 > B4-G1 > DATKTN01. The sequence continues at coordinate 15,250 of DATKTN010000032.1, read as the reverse complement.
GGGCGGACGGCGATCGGAGATTCGAGATTCGAGATTAGAGATTGGAGATTGGAGATTTGGTCGTGCGCCAGCGCCTTGGTCGGGAAGAGGTAAAGCGCACAGGCAGCGGGATCGTGGAACAGCGTGTTGAGCACCGGCAGGTTGTAGGCCAGCGTCTTGCCCGAGGCGGTGGAGGTGGCCAGGACGACGTGCTCCCCCGCCAGCACCGCCTCGACAGCCTGGGCCTGGTGGACGTAAGGTTGGTCAATACCATCGCGACGGGCGGCGGCGACCAGGCGCGGGTCAAGCCTGGCCGGCCAGGGAGCGACGCGGGCCGGCCGGGTCGGGATGCGCTCCCAGGCGGTCACGCAGCGCATGAGCGCCGGGTCTTGCCGGAAGGCAGCCAGGACATCGGACAGAGACATGGTGAATCCCCCGAGGGTCACGTACGATTATAGACGCTGAGCCAGGACAGCGCAAGTGGGCGTGGCAGTGGGTTTTTCGAATGGGCCGCTGGGTGTATTTCAGGTGGGGGGCAGGTCCAGGTGCCTGGCACCTATCTCGTCTCGTATCACGTTGACAGCCTCGCACTGTCGTGATAGTATTGGCTGGACGCCGGGAACTGGATGGCGAATACTGGTTGCTGGAAGGTGGAGGATGCTCGACAGAGACAAGGTAGAAGCCGTGCTGTTCGATCTGGACGGGACGCTGATGGATACCGACGACCAGGCGGTTGAGAAGCTGGCGCACCAGTTGCAGCGGCTGCGCTGGCCCCATCCGCATCGGACCGCCCGCCGCCTCATCATGGCCTCCGAGACCCCCGGCAACATGCTGATGACGGTGGTCGACGTGCTCGGGCTGGATGCACCGCTGATGGGGATCACCAACCAGCTCCGTCGATGGCGTGGCTTGCGCACGCGGTCCGATTTTCGCATCGTCGCGGGTGCGGAGGAGATGCTCGCCGCACTGAAAGGGCGGTACCGGCTGGCGGTCGTCACCACGCGGGGACTGGATGAAGCACGGGCGTTCGTCGATCAACACAATCTGCACGGGATCTTTGAGGTGCTGGTGACCCGCGAAAGCACCTGGCGGCTCAAGCCCCACCCGGCCCCCATCCGGCACGCGGCCCAGTTGCTGGGGGTGCCCGTCGAGCGGTGCGCCATGGTGGGGGACACGACGGTGGACGTCAAGTCCGCCCGGCGGGCGGGGGCGTGGGCAGTGGCAACGCTGTGTGGCTTCGGCGAGCGCGAGGAACTGGAGCGGGCCGGCGCGCACGTGATCCTGGAGCACACCGCGCACCTTTCATCGTTATTGTGACAGGCCGCCTCCACGATCGTGCCGCCTGCCGTTGGGGGAGCGAAAGAATGAACGCCTGCATCGCGTACGCCCGGATGGACTCGCCGGTTGGGCCGGTGTGGATAGCCACGACCGGGCGGGAATCTGCGCCGTGGGGCTGGGCGCCGGGCAGCCGGAGCGCTTCTTTGCCTGGCTGGCCCGGCACATCGGTCCGCAGCCACCGTGTGAGAATTCCGTCGCGCTGGCCCCCGCGCTGATCCAGTTGCGCGAGTACTTTTCCCGCGCCCGGCGCGAATTCGATCTGCCGCTGGACGCGCGCGGCACGGCCTTCCAGCAGGCCGTATGGGCCGAGCTCGCCGGTATCGCCTATGGGGCGACGACGACGTACGGGGAGATCGCCCGGCGCATCGGACGGCCTCGGGCCCCACGGGCGGTGGGTGCCGCGGTAGGGGCCAACCCGCTGTCCATCCTGATCCCCTGCCACCGGGTGGTCGGGGCGGGAGGTTCGCTGACCGGCTACGGCGGCGGGTTGGAGGCGAAAGCAGCGCTGTTGCAGTTGGAAGGCGTGCTGTTGCGCTGACACAGCCGCCGGGACAGACGTCCCTGGCAAGATCTTTATCTGATCGGAGGAGAAAGCGATGAGGAACGAACGGCGTGCATCCATGCTCCTGGCCTGTGTCGGGCTCGTGGCGAGCGTCCTGGCGTGCAACGCGCCGACACCGACACAAGTCCCATCTCTCGTCGGGACGCCTGACGCCGCATCCCCCGTACCGGCGCAGGAGACGCCGTTGCCCTCAGCCACACAGGTCCCGCCAGAGGCAACGCCCACGACTGCACTGCCAACGGCCACAGAGGCAGCGGCCACACAGGCAGCGCCCACGGAGACGCCGTCTGGGACCATGCCCCCCACTCCGTCCGCGGCGCGGCCCACACCAGCGCCACCGGTCAGCACCGGCCCGCTGGACTTTGCCGTGCCAGGACGGCTCGACGCCTGGCAGCCCCTGGACAACGGTGGGTACGAAGCGACGATCATCCTGAACATCACGGGAGGCGCACCTCCCTACACCGTCCACCACGACCTGGACGTCTTTGTCACCGAGGAGACTGACCCGGCGATCGTCTTCGAAGCACAGGGGTGCAGCGCGCTCGTGCACACCATCATCGTCGAATCAACTGACGGGCAGAGCGTCACGCACGACTATTGGATCCCGGTCCCCTGGTGCGACTAGCCTATGATACCCTCGCGGCAGCTTTCGGGAAGGTGGCTCGCTTGCCGGCAGCTTGATTTCCAAAGCTTGCGTGGTATAATCTACGATCTGGGGAACACAGATGACACAGTTGACGCGCAGAGAATTCCTCAAGCTGAGCGGTGCCGCGCTGGCCGGAGTCGCACTGTTGCCGCTGCCCCCCCGCGACCTGGCTGCACGCACGGGTGTGCGGCTGGGACGGGTCGCCGAGTGGTCGGTCCAGGTGCACACAGAGCCAGACCATAGCGCCCCCATCGTGCGCCACCACCGGCGCGACGACGTCATCACCTACTTTGACGAGGTCGAAGCCGAGGGCCGTAACCCGCACAACCCCACCTGGTTCCGCGTCATCGGGGGCTACATCTACTCATCCGACGTCCAGCCGGTCGAGGCGCACCTCAACGCGCCGCTGCAACACCTCCCCCGTGAGGGGTTGTGGGGAGAGATCAGCATCCCCTACACCGACGCCCGCCACGCCCCGTCACCCGACGTCTACGGCACCTATCGCCTGCGCTACAGTTCAGTCTATCGCATCGCCGAGGCGGTGTGGGGCACGGACCACCGGCTGTGGTATCGGCTGCACGACAACCTGGTCCCCGGCGCCCGCCGCTACGTCCCGGCCGAACACGTGCGCCCCATCCTCCCCGAGGACCTGACACCGATCTCGCCCCACGCCCGCGACAAGCGCATCGAGATCTCGCTCGCCGACCAACTGCTCGTGGCCTTCGAGAACGACGAGGAGGTATTGGCCACCCGCATCTCGGGTGGTGTGGGAGGCGACCGCGCCACCCCGCGAGGAGATCACCACATCGTGTTCAAGGCTCCCTCGCGCCACATGGTGGGCGAGGATTTTGACCTGCCCGGCGTCCCCTTCGATTCCTACTTCTGGGGTGCCGTCGCCATCCACGGCACCTACTGGCACAACGACTACGGCCGCCCTCGCAGCCACGGCTGCGTCAACGTGGCCTCCGAGGCCGCCAAGTGGCTCTTTCGCTGGACGAGACCCGTTACACCCTATAATGAGGACGGGCTGCGCGTTCAGGAGGGTGGCACTCCTGTGATCGTCACCTGAGCGATGCACGACGACCTGCGGCAGCGGCTGCGCGAACTGGGGGTAGTGAGAGGCGTGCGCGAGCTGGCGACGCCTGCCCCGAGGCGCCACGTCGCCATCGAGAGCCTGGTGCCGGGCCGCTTTTACACGACGTCCCACGGACAGTGCTTCGTCGCCGAGACGACCTACCCGCTCGACCACCTGCACGGCGACCTGCCCCTCTCCTCGTTCCTGGACCTGCCCGCTGAGATCGTCGCGCAGGTCCCCCAATACGACGCGCTCGCCGGCGTCGACCGGCGGCGGGTCTGCTTCCTCGACACGGAGACGACCGGCCTCTCGGGCGGCACCGGCACGATGGCCTTCGTCGTCGGATTGGGGTTCTTTGCCGAGAATGCCTTCCAGGTGCTCCAGTACTTTCTGCGCGACCCCGGCGACGAGCCGGCGATGATCGAGGCGCTGGCAGAACGCCTGCCGACGTTCGAGGCCCTGGTCTCGTTCAACGGCCGCACCTTTGACGTGCCGATCATCGAAAACCGCTTCATCCTGGCGCGGACCCCGCCCCCGACGACGGAGCTCCCACACCTCGACCTGCTGCATCCAGCCCGGCGGTTGTGGCACTATCATCTGCCGTCGTGCGCGCTGGGCACGCTCGAGCGCGCGGTGCTGGGCGTGCTGCGCGAGCAGGACGACGTGCCCAGCGGCGTGATCCCCACCCTCTACCGCGACTACCTGCGCACCGGCGACGCCCGCGAGATGCAGCGGGTGCTCTACCACAACGGGATCGATATTCTCAGCCTGGTCACGTTGACCGCGCGGCTCGGCCGTGCCTTCGCCGACCCCTGGGCCGGGGCAGAAGGCGGGGAGACACCACGCCTGAGCAGTGGCGAGTTCTTCGGCCTCGGTCGCTGGTACGCCGCCGAGGGCCGCACTGCCGAGGCGGAACGGGCCTACCGCACGGCGCTTCGATCTTTCGGCACAGCTCCGGACGAGCCGGGCCCAGGACAGGCACCGGCGGCGGATCTCGCTCCCGATCTGCGCGCCAGCGTGCTGCGCACGCTGGGGTACCTTCTCAAGCGGGCCGGCCGCCCGGCCGAGGCCTTTGCCTGCTGGCAGCAGTTGGCGCTGGAGAGCGCGGACGACGTGCTGGCCCACGTCGAGCTGGCCAAGTACTTTGAGTGGCACGTGGGCGACCTCTCGCTGGCGGCCGGTTGGACGCGGGCAGCGCTGGCGCAGGTCGAGACCTGGCCGGCAGGGATGCGCCGTGACACCGAACAGGCCGAGCTGCGCCACCGGCTGGCGCGGCTGGAACGAAAACTGGAGAAAGCCCAAATTCCAAACCCCAAAACCCAAAATGCCTGAACTGCCTGATCTTGAGATTATCCGCGAGGTGCTGGCCCCCCGATTGACCGGGCAGACCATCGCCGACGTCGAGGTGGTTCGCCCGCTCGTGATGCGTGACCTCACAGGCGAGGGATTTGGCCGGACGCTCGCCGGCCAGACGATCAGCGGCGTGGAGCGGCGCGGCAAGGTCCTGCTCTTCCCCCTGCAATCCGGGCTGACGCTGGCGATCAACTGCAAGCTGGCCGGTCGCCTCCAGTACGCACTCCCCACCGAACGCCGGCTGCCCAAGACCCACGTCGTCGTGAGACTCTCGAACGGCCAGGAACTGCGCTACAGCGATCGCAGGACAATGGGCCAGGTCTACCTCACCGCCGGGCTCGAGGCCATTCCCGGCTGGGCCGAGATGGGGCCGGAGCCCTTTGACCTGACGTTGGAGGACTTTAAAGCGCGGCTGGGGCCGTATCGGGGAGAGATCAAGGGTGTTCTTACCCATGGCAGGGCGGTGGCCGGCATCGGCAACGCCTACGCCGACGAAATCTGTTTCGCCGCCCGGGTACACCCCTACCGCAAGCGGACGTCGCTCACCGACGCAGAGATCATCCGCCTGTACGAGGCGATGCAGTCTGTGCTGCGCGAGGCCATCGTCACGCTGCGGGAGCGCGTCGGCACGGACATCCACCGCGAGGTGCGCGACTTTCTGGCTGTGCACGGCCAGGGCGGGGAGCCCTGTCCGGCCTGCGGCGGTACCATCGCCGAGATCAAGGTGCGTGGTCGAGTGACCAACTTTTGCCGCACGTGCCAGCCCGGCGGGCTGATGCAGCGCTGAGCATAGACCGGCCGTTACACGGTCATAGGCCAGGCAGCGAGCCCTCGTGCAGCGCGCATCGAGACGGCGCACGGGAATCATGGTATAATAGAACGGTAGAACCCTGGACGCCATGTCGATTCCATGTTAGAATATCACCCGTTCATCCGTTCTATCGTCGGAGCACTCATATGCGTCGTCATCTGTTCATCATCCTGGGATTGTCCATCCTGCTGGCCTTGAATGCGCAGCCCGCTGCAGCGGGCGACCCGCTCGATCGGGAGGCGACCCGAGTTTATCCTCCCGCCGCGCGCTACGTCTGCGTGCCCAGCCTCATCTGGCGCAACCCGGAACTGTGTCCTACCTACGGGCCGGGCACCACGCCATACCGGATCGCGTCCATCCGCCTGCCCGATACGCTGCCCGAACTGCCCGTCCTCGAGCTCCCCCACGACGAGGACGACGACCTCCTCCCCCACACCTACGCCCACGTCAAGGCCGTGCCGCTGAACGTGTACCGCCACCCGATGGAGGCGGCGATGGGATTGCCGCCCGTGCGCTCCATGCTATCCGGCGACTGGTGGGTCAGCGTCGATAGCCTGGTCGAGTACGAGGGACAGCAGTGGTACCAGATCAACGAGGAGGAATTCGTCCCCGCCGACGCGCTGACGCTCGCCGGCGCATCCCACTTCCAGGGCGCCTACTTCACCGAGCAGCCACAGTATCCCTTTGCCTGGATCAACCGCTGGGTCCAGCCCTCGGTTGTGCCACAGGGCGAGGCCAACGCCGCCGTCGAAGCACTCGGCCGCTACCAACTCGTCACCCTCTTTGCCGAGGAGCAGCGCGGCGACGAAATCTGGTACCTGGTGGGGCCCGATCAGTGGGTGGAACAGGAGAACGTCTCCCGCGTGGACGTGGACCCGCCGCCGGAGGGGGTCGGCCCGGGCGGGAAGTGGATCGAGGTAGACCTGTTCGAGCAGACGATCGCCGCCTACGAAGGGGAGCGCATGGTGTACGCCACGCTCATCTCCAGCGGGCGGACGGGCACCAGCACCCCGCCCGGCCTGTATCACCTCTGGTCCAAGGTGCGGGAAGGCAAGATGAGCAACCCCGACGTCGAGGACGGCAGCCCGGCCTGGTACTTTATCGAGGACGTGCCCTGGACGATGTACTTTCACGAGGGCTATTCGATTCACGCGGCCTTCTGGCACGACGCTTTCGGCTTCACGCGCAGCCATGGCTGCGTCAACCTGAGCCCCCGCGACGCACAGTGGTTCTTCAACTGGGCTGATCCGATCATTCCCGAGGACCTGAAGGTGGCCTACATCGGCGGAAGCACGCCGAACACCTGGGTCTGGGTGCACTTTTCTCCGCCCTTTGACTGAGATTCGTCACGCACTACATCGTTCGCGATTCGCTATCCGTCATTCGCCCATGAAACCGACCACGCCATCACGCCGCGCGCTGTGGCTGGCATCCCTCGCCAGCCTGGGCCTGGGTTTGGCGCTGTTCGCCGCCTGTGGCAGCCCGGACAGCCCCAACCCCACCCCCACGCCGACCCGGACCCCGCGACCGACCGAGACGCCGACTCCCTCGCCCACGCCCACCCCGGCCTGGCCGGTGACCATCTTCGTTCCTCCGGGACTGCCCGCGCCGGTCGAGGGGACGCTCAGCACCGTGCTCACCAACCGTCCCGACGTCTTTTCCCCGGCCCCTTCCGCCGAGGTCGCCGACGTACAGGTGGTGCTCAGTCCCCCGACAGCGCTCGGGGCAGGCCCCAGCCCCGACACAACTCCGCTGGCCGAGTGGGTCTATGCCGTCGTGGCCCCCTTCCCCACGCTGACCGACGAGGTCGCCTGGGCCGACGTCTCCGGCAGGTGGAGCGGCAACCCGACCGGCCCCTTCGCTGACCGGCCACTCCTGATGGTCGCCGAAACCGCCGCGACGCTGGCCCAAGCGATGGGCGAGCCAGCGCCGGGCGCGCTCGACCTTGTCTCGGCAGAAGAGATCGTACAGCGCGCGTGGGACACCCGCCCCGCGTGGGCCATCGTCCCCTTCGACCAACTGGAGCCGCGCTGGAAAGTGCTGCGACTGGACGGCCAGTCCGTGCTCGACAAGCGCCTGGACGCGGCCGCCTACCCGCTGGTCGTGCGCGCCGGCGTCACCGGTCTCGAGCGCGGCGTCGCCAAGCTCCAAGAACTCCTCCAGCAAGCCCCCCACCAAGCCCCCCACGTAGTGGGGGGTTCCGTGACAGCCGACCCAGGCTCCGTGACAGCCAACCCAGATCCCGTGACAGCCGACCCAGGCCCGGTGACAGCCGACCCAGACCCCGTGACAGCCGACCCAGGGACATCCGTACTTCTCACCAACCGCGACCCCACCAAGATGACAATCGTCGTGATGACCGGCGTCACGGCGCTCACGCGCGGCACCGCCGTCCGGATGGACAGCCAGGGCGTGACCTACCCCGCCGGGGACATCCGCCCCTGGCTCGTCGACGCCGACATCACGCACGTCAGCAACGAAGTCTCCTTCGCCGAGAACTGTCCCCCATCCACCGACTACCACACGATGGTCTTTTGCTCCAGCCCGAGCTACATCGGCCTGCTGGAGGACGTGGACGTGGACGTGGTCGAGTTGACCGGCAACCACCTGCTCGACTGGGGGGTGGAGGCGATGAAGAACTCGCTGAGGATGTTCGAGGAGCGCGGCATGCCCTACTACGGCGGCGGCTGGGACCTGGCGCAGGCCCAGACGCCTCTGACGCTCACCCACAGCGTGCACACGTTCGGCTTCGTGGGCTGCAATCCCGCCGGCCCGCCCTCCGACTGGGCGACGGAAGACCGGCCCGGCTCGGCCCCCTGCAACTTTGGCGCGCTCGCCAAACAACTCGGCCCGCAGATCCGCGGACTGCGCGAGCAGGGCATCATCCCGATCGTCACCGTGCAGTATCTGGAGACCGACCAGACCGAACCGACCGCACTTCAGCGGACCGAATTCCGGGCCCTGTCCGAGGCCGGCGCCGTCATCGTCAGCGGCAGCCAGGCCCACCAGCCCCAGTGCTTTGATTTCCAGGCGGGCGCGTTCATCCACTATGGCCTGGGCAACCTGTTCTTTGACCAGATGCAGCGGCTGGAATACCGGCAGGAATTCATCGACCGGCACGTCTTTTACGACGGGCGGCACGTCAGCACCGAGGTGCTGACGGCCATCCTGGAGGACTATTCCCGGCCGCGCCCGATGACGCCCGAGGAGCGAGAAACGTTCCTGACGACGGCGTTCGCCGCGAGCGGGTGGTGAGGATCCACACGAGGAACCTATGACAGAAAAACCCAATCCCCCATCCCCCATGGAATTCGGCTCCATGCCGCTCGACCCGGTCTATGCCTGGGGGATCATGCTGGAGCCGGTCGAGACGCTGATCGAGCGCACCGCCGGCTTCATCGAGCAACTGGCCCGGGAGACGTACGAGCGCGGCCAGGAGTTCGGCGACGAGGAACTGGAGCAGCACTTCCTGGCCTTCTTCGACCGGTTGGTGCAGGAGGGCACGCTCACCCGCCTGCCCGACGCCGACCCGGCGATGGGTCGCCGCATCCTGGGCCCCCACCGCTGGCTGCGCGCCCAGCGCATCCGGATCAACCGGCTGGTGGAGCACTGGCGCGAGCATGGTAGCCCCGGGGGTTAGGCAGGGCCGAGGGTGCAGGAGGAGGGTTTCAGGTTTCAGGTTTCAGGTTGACCGTCCAAACCTGAAACTTGGGACTCTGAAACCTGAAACACCAAGGGGTGAATCTCAGGTCTCGGCCCTCCAACTGCCTTTGGGGCGCATGGAGCAGCGCTGCCGCCACGCGTGCCACACCATCCCGAGAAAGCGGGCCGTGTCCCTGATCGGGTGAAAATAGCTCACCTTGTCGATGCCATAGATCGTGCGGATGTTCACCCAGCCGATGCGCACGCGATTGCAGACCGCCTGGACGATGACCTCGACCTCCAGCTCAAAGCCGGTGGTCGTCAGGTCGAGCATCTCCAGGAAGCGGCGGCTGTGCAGGCGGTAGCCACTCTGGTTGTCATAGATGCGCGTGCCCAGCGCCAGCGAGAGCAGCCACGAGCCGAAGGGGTTGGTGAAGAAGCGCGGAAACGGCATGCGGCCAAAGTCGCGCTGCCCGATGATGAGGTCGCCTGCGCCAGCCTCGTAGGCGTCCAGGAACTTGCGTATATCGGCCGGGTCGTGCTGTCCATCGGCGTCGAGCGTGAGGACGGCGTCGTAACCCCGCTCCAGCGCCCAGGCGAAGCCGGCCATCAGCGCCACCCCCTTGCCCCGGTTCTCGGCATGGCGCACGACGGTGGCGCCGGCGGCCTCCGCGACGGCGGCCGTGTCGTCGTCGGAACCATCGTCCACGACCAACACCGGCAGGCGCGCCCGCGTCGCCTCCACGATCGGGCGCATCCGGGCCCCCTCGTTCCAGGCAGGGATCAGGGCCAAAACTGAACTCTCTCTCATCACACACTCCCCCTCAGCTTCCAGCATCCAGCTTCCAGATTATACCATCTTCTGGCAAAGTGGTCACTTTCGGATGATCCACCCACTTGACAACCCTGTTCACATGGTATATAATTAGTCCGACTGAACATCTAGTATTTATCGGTGAACGAGGATTTAATGAAACTCTCCAAGCGAGGCGAATACGGCCTGCGAGCCCTGCAGGACCTGGCCGCGCACTATGGCGAAGGGCCTGTGCCGAACAAGGACCTGTCCGCGCGGAACAACATCCCCTCCCGGTTCCTGGAGCAGATCCTGCTCACGCTCAAGCACGGCCGGATCGTGCACAGCCAAAAAGGGCCGCGCGGAGGATACTACCTGGCCCGCCCGCCACAGCAGATCACGCTGGCGGAGGCCGTGCGCCTGCTGGATGGGCCGCTGGCTCCGATCAGTTGCGTGAGCGAGACGGCCTACGAGCCCTGTGGTTGCCCCGACATGGAGGCCTGCGGCCTGCGGCGCGTGATGAAAGAGGTACGCGATACCGTGGCCGGAATGATGGAGCGCACCACGCTGGCCGACCTGGTCGCCGGGTAAACTCTCTCCGCAAGCACCTTTATATTTTGCCTCAAATCCGATAAAATCACTGGGATTTATGTACTATTTTCCGGAAAGGAGAACCCACAACACGCAAAAGCCACCTTGATACTTGTCCGTCATTCTGAGCGTAGCAAAGAATCTCGTCAGCGTTATCTAGCTATTTCCCGAAAGGAGCAACAACATGTCTATCCAAATCCTCTGGACTCTCGCCCTCCTGGCCCTGGCCTGCGAATACGTCGACTCGACGCTGGGCATGGGGTACGGCACCACGCTCACGCCCATCCTGCTTCTGATCGGGTACGAACCGGCGCAGATCGTGCCGTCGGTGCTGCTTTCCGAGTTCCTGACCGGCATCCTGGCCGGCGTGCTCCACCACGAAGTCGGCAACGTCAACTTCAAGCCAGGCTCGCGCCCGCTCAAGATCGCCCTGGTCCTGGCCGCGTGCAGCATCGTCGGCACACTGCTCGCAGTCTCCATCGCCGTCAACGTGCCCACGTGGATGATCAAGACGTACATCGGCCTGCTCGTGCTGGCGATGGGCGTCAGCATCCTCCTGACCATCGGCCGGGTCTTTGGCTTCTCGTGGAAGAAGGTGGTTGGGCTGGGGCTCCTGGCCGCGTTCAACAAGGGGATCAGCGGCGGCGGCTACGGCCCGCTCGTCTGCGGCGGCCAGGTGCTGGCGGGGGTGGGCGAAAAGGAAGCCATCGGCATCACGTCGCTGGCCGAGGGGTTAGTGTGCATCGTCGGCGTGCTCGCCTACTACCTGACCGGAAACGGCGGGGTGGACTGGGGACTGGCCCCCTCGCTCGTCCTGGGCGCCGTGGTCTCGGTGCCCTTCGCCGCGCTCACGGTCCGCAAGATTCCCTTGCGACACATGCGGTGGGCGATCGGGATCGCCGTCACAGCGCTGGGCCTCTTCACGCTGGGCAAGCTCGTGTTCTAGACGCGTGAGCGTTCACCCCTCCCTCTCAGGGAGGGGACGGGGGAGGGTAGATCTCGTGCAGCGCAGGTTCTTGCCAACCGCGCCTCAGGATGGTATAATCCGCGCCGTAGTAGGCGCGGAGAGGTAGCGTAGTCCGGCCTAACGCGCGCGCCTGGAGAGCGCGTGAGCCGTAAGGCTCCGCGGGTTCGAATCCCGCCCTCTCCGCCAATCACAGGGGGTAGAGGGGACGTTTTTCCCCTCTACCCCCCTTTTTGTGTATTACGCCTCTCGCTTGAGCCCGGCACGTACACTTGCCAGTGCCGTGCTCTACGCTGCTGGTCACCCGGAGCCCCGTTCTATGCCCCGCCTCCGGCAGAGTCCCCTTCGCCCCTGGCTGTCTTCCACGTGCGATACTCCGCATAATCGGGTACCAGGCGATCATATCCTTCATCCATCAAGGGAGATGAGATCATGAAATCAGCGGAAGCCCGATTGCAGGCAATTGGAATGTTCCACACCACCGCCATTCGCAAGAGTGCCTTGACGTCGGGATCGTGGGGCATTGGTTCGAGCGGATCCCAGAAAAAGATCAGAAAATCGATCTCGCCATCGGCAATCTTGGCGCCGATTTGCTGATCACCGCCCAACGGTCCACTTTGGAGTTTCGTGATTTCGAAGCCAAGTGCGTGTTCCAGTATCTCGCCGGTGGTGCCCGTAGCATACACTTTATGGTGCGCCAAGAGATCGCGGTTGTATTTGGCCCACTCCACCAGAGCCTGTTTCTTGTTGTCGTGTGCGACGAGGGCGACCTTCTTATCGTGCTCCATAGCGATCTTTTTGTCAGTCACTTGAATCCTCCCCACGTGGCCTCCAGCCGAACCAGCTCAAGCGCGCTGCCCAAGTGCCCGGTGACCAAGATGGGTAGCAGAGAGAAAGCAGGCTGCGGATGTGCTCCAAAACTCAGGCGCCCAGGTCGCCGCGGTGCCACGCCAGAACGACGCTGTCCAGGGCTTCAATGCGCCTCACGCTCTGCTCAAACCACTCGCAGGTCTCGGCGTCCATCTCTTCCGAGTCTTTAGCCTGGAAGCTGCGCATCCTCAAAGCCAGCTCTTCTTGATAAATCAACTTGCCCCTCCCTGCCCTCAGCTTGAACTTGAGCTCCAGGTTAAACTGAGTATCTCCTGCCTGAAAGAGCTTGTGCACCTCGTTCAGAACTGCCACTCTGAGTTCTTCCCAATCCCTCGCGATGCCGGGGAGGAGTTGATCCTTCAACCTCAAGCCGATGTAGGGGAACTTGCTATCGGAACCTGCGCGTTGATTATGGTGCCCCTCACAAATACCAATGAGAGTGAACGTCTTGAGACTATTGAGACGCTCAAGCCAATCTTCCTCGAGATTCTTGTCGACACAAAAGTCTCGCCACCGCTTCTCGTGATCTCGACATCTTCTACGAAAGCTTCTCGTCAGCATATCCCATAACCTCGCCGGTGTGAGTAAAGCTCAAGCGCCGTGCGCTTCGTTACGCTTACTCTGTCTCCACCAGCTCGTCACCCTGAAGCCTGAACTTTCGCGTCACCTCAACCATCGGCTCCGCAGCCATCGGCTCGTCAGGTTTGCGCGTGAGCAAGGTTACGACGATTTCACCCGACTGAACCGCGAGCGATTTCACGACGATCCGGTCCCCTAGGAAGACGGAGGCGATGGGCCTGGCTACACCATCCTGGTTGACCACTGCTGCCAGATAGGTGAACGTCCCGCTCCCACCGGGATCAGCTACCAACGTCACCGCTGCATCTTTTGCACCATCGCCATTCAAGTCCCCTGCGGTCTGCTCCTTGCCAAGCGAGATCCGGGTCTTGGTGGCAGAACCTGGAGCGGCGGCCTCCTCAAAAACGCCATCCTCAAGTTGAGCTTTACCTGTACTGGCAACGTCAATTGGGTATTCAACATTGGGCAATGCTTGCATAATAGATCCGCCTTCCTGAGATGATGGCAGACCGCAAGCAGGCAAGGCGCATAGATATGCAACAGCCAGCGTAAAAGGTAGTATCTTGACCTTCATCATGGTTGACCTGACTCCTCTCCTCGTACAAATTGAATCCGAGCGGCTTCTGCTCAACGGCAGCGCCGTAAACGCTGGTCGCGTGGGTCGATCGCACGTCAGCGTACGGTGGGCAAGACGTAGTAGTCGTCCGGGTCTTTTCCTTCCACGCACTTTTTCCTCATCTCGTCCCATTCGATACGCTCGCATGCCGCCGCGTCCCCTCTCAGATACGCCACATACCAGTAGCACCAGTCCCTCTGACTCCTGTCGCTATTTCCCTTCTCCGCCCTCTCACAGATAGATGCATCTGCAACGGGATCAACTTTAAACGAGTTCGCACACTCTCCGTTGAGACACGCCAACCAGCCTTTGCAGCTTTCCTCTGCGCAACAGGTCTCACGGAGCCGGCCGCACGATTCGCACGTGCCGTCCGCCCCACAAGAGTGCCATTCCAGGCAGGTGTTCTCTTCACAGCAAGGCAGACCTACCCGACCGCACGCATAGCACACGCCATCCGAGCCACAGCCGTAACCCTCCCGGCACGTATCGCCCTCGCAGCAGGGAGCATCGGCGAAACCACACGAGTGGCACGTACCATCCGAGCCACAGACGTACCTCTCCTGGCACGTGTTGCCCTCGCAACAGGGGAAATCAGCGAAGCCGCACAGGTGGCACAAGCCGTTCGAGCCGCAGACGAGCCCTTCCTGGCACGTATTGTCCTCGCAGCACGGCTTACCATCCCAGCCACACTGGTGGCACATGCCGTCCGAACCACAGACGTGCCCTTCCCGGCACGCGTTGCCCTCACAGCAGAGACTGTCATTCCAGCCACACTGGTGGCACGTACCGTCAGAGCCACACACGTATCCTTCCTGGCACGTGTTGCCCTCGCAGCAGAGCTGATCACTCCAGCCACACTGGTGGCATCTGCCATCGGGACCGCAGACCAGATCGTCCCAGGCGCAGGTGTCTCCCTCAAGACAACGACCATCCTCGTACCCGGGCTCAGGCCCACAGCCCACGAGCAAAGTAAGAACGACCACGCTGATCAGTACCTCGCGCATCTCTCCACCCCCTTTAGGCTTGTGGACGGACAGGCGCCGTCATATGATGCATACCAACCAGATCGCAGGGCAAGACGTCAGACAACCGGCTCGTTCACGCCGGGCGTCAACACCGCAAACGCGATGCAGAACAACGAAAGCAAGCACCCGCCGCACCTCGGCGGTGGGCGGGCCCCGTGGAACAATGATCGCCGCCAAGGTGCTTCTGCGGCCTCGATCAACCCGGTCGCGCACACATAGTATATGGCAACTCTGCGCAGGAGTCAAACGGGGGTGCGACAAACCTTCCCGAAAACTTCACAAACGAACCAGGACGGCGGAAAGGCGGCTCGCAAGCGCCCCAAGCACCTCCCGGCAGGCTGGTGGAGCTTTCGGGAAGGTCGCCTCGATCACCTGAATCGGCTGTTTTTCGCAGACCTATCTAACG
>DATKTN010000031.1:0-4696 GCA_035531135.1 Anaerolineae bacterium | reverse complement strand
CCGCCATCGCCGCCCGCAACCAGGCCCTGGCCGACGCCGCGGAGGCGGTGCTGCGGGCAGCGCGGATGGACCTTCCCGACTTTTACCTGATCCCCCGCCTCGTCGCTCACGACGCCTACCGCCACCCGCTGCCCCCCGACCCGTGGGCCGATGTCCTGCGGGCCGACCTGCGCTTCCTCGTGGGCGACCGTGACGTGAACCTGGCGTGGAAGCTGGTCGACTACCTGGAGCGGGAGCATGCCCCACCGGCCGGCCTCTGGCCCTCGCCCCGCCCCCGGGGAAACCGCCGCAAGGCCCGCTCCGAAGAGGCGCGGCGGGCCTGGGGCGCTTATCTCTTCGACCGGGGGATGGACCACCTGTGGGCCGGCTGGCCCCTCAGGGCCGAGGCCTACTACCGCGAGGCACTGCGGATCGACCCCGGCCACGCCGACGCCTGGGTGCACCTGGGCAACCGCCGCTTCGACGAGGGGCGCGTCGCCGAGGCGCTGGCCCACTACGAGCGCGGCCAGGCAGCGGCCGAGGCCCGGACGGTTGGCGACCCCGCCCGCTACCCCGGCCTCTTCTGGGGCGACGTCGACTCGCGGCCCTTTATGCGCGCGCTCCACGGCCGCGCGCTGTGCCTGTGGCGGCTGGGGCAGCGCGACGACGCCCGCCAGGTCTTTGCCTGGATGCTCGAGCTGAACCCCAACGACAACCAGGGCGTCCGCTTCCTCTTGCACGACCTCGACGAGGGACTGAGCTGGGAGGAGAGCGTCGCGCGAGAGATGCTCCAAAGTGGCCCCGGACTTCCGGGCTGACAGGACGAATGCTGTGACAGTCAGTCCTCAGACGTTCTGGACTCGATCTCGCGGATCAAGAACGGGAGATTGGGAGTCGTAAAACTCAGACCAGGCGCAGGAGTGCGGTGATGCTTGATGTCAGGCGGGACGTGCTTATGATGAGGATGACTGCTGGCAAGCGTTGAATCAGTCGGATGAGGCTGCGAGTCGTACCAGTACAGTTCCTCGCTGCCGCGCCAGGCCTCATAGCTGTAGCCCTCGATGATCAGCGGGCCGGTGTCCCAGGACAGGCGCTCATACACAACTAGGCGATGCCCGCCACCGAATGTGATCTCGCCCATCAGTTCCGCAAACAACCGGCCGCGTTGTGCCACCACCAGCGTCGAGCGAAGGATATGCGGAAACTGCTGTTGAAGCGTGTAGACAAAGCGCTCGTAATCACGCAGGGATTGGAATGGGTTCATGGCGGGCAGTCTTCGCGATCATCTCAGTGATGCTCTCAGTCTCGGCACGCAGCGACTGAATGGCAGCCCGATACTGTTCGCGTCGGCGTAGCCAGAGTTGATAGGCACTGGCCCAGGCGGTCCAATCCCGCACCCACGCCTCATCGTGGGGTTCCTCGCCGTTCACGTAGGATTCGTAAAAGGTTTCCGAAAGCACACTGTACTTGCGCTCGTATATACGCATTTCTTCTTCGAGGGCGTAGATGTCTTGAAGAATATCGTCTAGCGTCATCCTACAACTCCTGTTGCTTGTCATCGGAAATCCACTCTGGACCTATTATAACCGAGGCAGCAACATGATACAAGGCGACTTCACACCTTCCCGAAAGCTCACACGAGCGATCCAGCAACCATTTCGGCGCTTCTTGGCAGCATCTCCGGCGTTGCCGATCTATGGCTAAGCTTTCGGGAAGGTCCCCCCCGGATTGAAATGCCGCCCCGGTCCGAACCGTGCGCGATTGGCCCACTTGAGGTATAATAGCACCTCGTGCGCCCCAGTTTCGACACCCTGCGGCGGTGAATGGAAGCGCCCACAATGAAATTCCACCACAGGAGGTGCCCAACCTGATGGCAAAATCGCGAACCCAACGTGTCGTCTTTCAGCCCGCTACCTACCAGGGGTTTCAGAGGGGCATCGACCAGATCGTGTCGGCGGTCCGCCCGACCCTCGGACCCCTGCCGCGCATCGTCGCGCTTGACAGGACGGTCACCCCCAACAAGATGCCCGAGATCCTCGACAGCGGCGGCGTGATCGCCCGCCGCATCATCGAGCTCCCCGGCCGTGACGAGGACATGGGCGCCATGTTCGTCCGCCACCTGTTGTGGCGCATGCACGAAAAGGTCGGTGACGGGACGGCGACCGCGGCTGTGATGTTCAAGTCCATCTTTGACCATGGCGTGCGCTACGTCGTCGCCGGTGGCAACGCCATGCGGCTGCGTCACTGCCTGGAACGCAGCATGCGGGTGATCCTCGACGAGTTGGCCGGCATGGCAACCCACCTGGAAGGCAAAGAGCAACTCGCCCAGATTGCCGAGTCCATCTGCTACGATCCGCCTCTGGCCAGGATGCTGGGGGAGATCTTTGACATCATCGGCGAATACGGCCGTCTCGAGATCCGGTCCGGCCGCAGCCGGGAGCTGGAGCGAGAATACGTCGAGGGAATGTACTGGAACGGGGGTGTCGTCTCGCGCCAGATGATCACCGACCACGCCAAGCTGAGGACGGACATGGAGAACGCCGCCATCCTGATCAGCGACCTCGAGATTGAAGATCCACGCCAACTGATACCCGTGATCGAAATGGCGATCAAGGCCGAGATCCGCTCGCTGCTGATAATCGCCAGCAAGCTTTCCGAGAACGCGATCGCCATGCTGCTGGCGATCAGCAAGGACCCCGCCAAATTCCAGGTCATCGCCGTGAAAGCACCGGAGTCAACTGCCATCGGTCGAGCAGGGGCGCTGCAGGACCTGGCCGTTCTGACCGGCGGGCGTCCGTTGGCCAAGGTCGCTGGCTACACGCTGAGCGGGGTCCAGCTCAGCGACCTGGGACGCGCGCGCCGGGTCTGGGCCGACCGCACCTATTTCGGCATCGTCGGGGGCAAGGGCGACCCCCGCGCGCTGCGCGAGCACATCGCGACCCTGCGCGCCGCCTTCGCCCGGACCGACGACCCTGCCGATCGCCGGAAACTCCGGGAACGCATCGGCAAGCTGATGGGCGGATCGGCCACGCTGTGGGTGGGTGGCGCGACGGAGCTGGAGATCAACGCCCGCAAGGAACGGGCAGAGCGAACCGCCGACGCGTTGCGGGGCGCGATTACGGAGGGCGTGTTGCCCGGCGGCGGCGTGTCGTTGCTCGCCTGTCGCCCGGCTTTGCAGCGCATGCGCGATCAGACCACAGATCCGGACGAGCGCGCCGCCTATCGCATCCTCACCAAGGCGCTCGAAGCCCCGATCCGCACCATTCTCGCCAACGCCGGCCACGACCCCAGCGAGGTCATGGCCGACGTCAAGGGGGCCGGCACCGGCCACGGGTTCGACGTCAGGTGCGGGCAGGTCGTCGACGTGGCGCAGGCGGGCATCTTTGATGCGGCCAACGTGCAGCGAGAGGCCGTGCGCAGTGCCGTCGGTGGCGCCGCGCTCGCACTGACCGTCGACGTCCTGGTCCACCACAAGGAGCCCCCGCAGGCGATGGACACAGCGTAGCCGGACAGGAGATGACGATGGTAGACACCGACACTATGAGCAGTGAGGAGACCCAAATCCAGGATCTGGTTTATGCGCTTGCGGCATCGCCGCACTTTGCCCAGGATGGCATCTGCTTCGCCGCCCGTGGGTCAGGGCTGTACCGCTCCGACGACGGTGGCGCCAACTGGCGCTCCACGTACGACTCGCTGGCGCTCGAGGCCCCCCTGGCGACGACGGCCGTCGCCGTTTCACCCGCGTTCGCATCCGACCACAGCCTGTTCGCCGGTTCGCAGGGCGGTGTCCTGCGCTCGGTCGATGGCGGCGAGAGCTGGAACGTGGCCGTGTTCCCTCCCCCGCCGCCGATCGTCTCCACCCTTGCCATCTCGCCCGATTTTGCACGCGACGGCACGCTGTTCGCCGGAACCGTCGAGGATGGCGTCTTTCGTTCGGCGGACCGGGGCAGCCGTTGGTCCGCCTGGAACTTTTGCCTGTTGGATCTGAACGTCCTGTGCATGGCCATCTCCCCCGGCTTTGCCAACGACGAGACGCTTTTCGTCGGGACAGAGACCGGCGTTTTCCGCAGCACGAACGGCGGTCGCGCCTGGCGCGAGGTGAACTTTCCGACCGATTTCGCGCCCGTGCTCAGCCTGGCCATGTCTCCAGACTATGCCCACGACGGCGTCCTGTTCGCAGGCACGGAATCCCACGGGCTCTTCCGGCTGGACGACGGAGGACGCACGTGGGCGCACGTCGGCGAGGACGTCGTGACGGATACCGTGAACGGGATCGTGCTCTCGCCCGAGTTCCCCGCCCGGCCCGACCTGCTGGTCCTGCTCAGCACGGCGGTGCTCGTCTCGCGCGACGGCGGCGCATCCTGGTCGGACTGGAAGGCCGGCCTGTCCATCGAACAGGGTATCGCCTCCGTGGCGGCCCCGCAGGGGCTCGGCCCGGACGCGCCCATCCTGATCGGTCTCATAGAAGGCGGCGTGCTGCGGATCTAGCCCAATCCCACCCCCGGCGTGCGAATGGGACGACGCCGACAGACTGTGTTCTATTCCAATGCCCGGCACCTCCCAATCGCCGACTCGCTGATCCGCCGACACGCTGATTCGCTGATTCGCTGATTTGCCGATTTGCCGATTTGCCGATTTGCCGATTTGCCATATCACCCAAGAAAGGACACACTCATGCCTGCACCCATTGCCATACAACTCTACACAGTCCGGGACG
>DATKTN010000030.1:0-9159 GCA_035531135.1 Anaerolineae bacterium | reverse complement strand
CCAGCGAACGCCGATAGATGCGGTGCTTCTTATAGGGCTTGACCTCCAACGCCTGTAGTTCCCGAATCATGCGGGTGTTGGTCTCCTGGACCTGCACCAGGTCGGCGTACTGATACTGGTCGCGCCTGATCAGGGTGTGGTACAGCTCGGCATACATCAACGCGTTGCCACCCAGGCCACGGTAGGGTTCCAGGATCGCCCCGCCGTTCAAGTTGAGCCATTGCGTGCGCTTGAACTCGCGCATCAGGTGGTACCAGCCGGTGGGCCACAGCCGCCCCCGGCACCGCTGGACCGCAGCCGAGAGATCCGGGTAGGCCAACACAAAGCCGACGATCTCGTCCCCTTTCATCAGCAGCGTGATCAGCGTGGGGTCGGCGATGCTGAGGATACGGTCGCCGATGGCCTGGGCCTCGGCTTCGGTGACGGGCACGTACCCCTGCACCTCGACGAAGGCGCTGTTGTAGGCAGCCGCGACGCGCGGGATGGCCGCGCGCAACTCGGCCTTGTTGCGAAAGCGCACCGTGCGGAAGCCACGTCGCCGTTTGACCTTTTCCGCCACCTCGAGGAAGCGGCCAGGGACGCTCATCTCTCGATCCATGTAGCAGGAGACAAAGTCAAGCTGCTTTTCAAACCCGGCATCCTCCATCAGCTCACCATAGTAGGGATAGTTGTAGGCGATGCCCAACGCCGGGCGGTGCTCAAAGCCCTCGACGAGCAACCCCTGCCCATCGGCGGCTATAAAGCCCTTGGGCCCCCACATCAGGTCGAGGCCCCGCCCGCGCGCCCAGTCGAAAGCGGCGTCAAAGAGGGCGCGGGAGACGGCCCGGTCGTTCACGACGTCAAAGTGGTAGAAAAAGGCGGTGTGTTCCCCCCGGTACTGGTTGTAGCGCGCATTGTCCAGCACGGCGACGCGTCCCACGACCTCGTCCCCCTCGAACGCGAGGAAGAAGGCGGCCTCGGAGTGCTGGTAGAAGGGGTGCCTGCCGGGGTCGAGTTGAGCACGGACCTCGTCGACAAAGGGCGGCACCCACAGCGGACTCTCGCGGTAGAGGCGAAAGGGGAACTCGACGAAGCGACGCACATCGCGTCGACTGTTCAGGTCAAGACGGCAGACGTGCATCGAGCAACTCCTTTCCCGAGCATCCGACCAGGCTCACCTGGCCTGACACCCGGCCCCATAGCAGCAATCCCGCCTACCAAGTTAGACAGCGGATCCTGATCCGTTTTAATCCTGCTGATCCGTGTTTTGAGTGTACCACAAGGTCCTCACAGCGCAAACTCGGCCACCAGGAAGGTGTGGTCCGACGGCCGCTCCGCCCGCCGGGCCTCGACGTCAATCCAGGCGCCGGTGGACCTGCGGGCCAGCGGTGCGGTCGCCCAGACGTGATCCACCCGCCAGCCGATCCCACGATCGAGCGCCCCCCGGACCCGATAGTCCCAAAACGTGTATTGCCCCGGCTCATCCGCGTGGTAGAGCCGGAAGACGTCGACAAAGCCCCACTCCCGCACGCGCTCGAGCGCCACGCGGGCCTCGGGGTGGAAGTCGACGTGGTCCTTCAGCCGCTTGGGGTCGTGCACGTCGATCGGCTCCGGGGCGACGTTAAAGTCGCCCACCCACAGCAGCGGCGCATCGGGCGCATAGTGCCGCTCGAAGAGCGCCCGCATCCGGGCCAGCCACTCCAACTTGTACTGAAAGTGCTCGGAATCGGGGGAGCGGCCCTGGGGGACATAGGTGTTCACGACGGGAATGCCCGCAACCACCAACCGGATCAGGCGCGGCTCGTCCGGCTCGCCGCCGTCGTCGATGCCGAAGGCCACTTCGTGCGGCTCCTGGCGGCTGACGACCGCCACACCGGCGTGGGCCTTCTGCCCCCGAAAGACGACGTGGTATCCCGCCTCCCGGAACGGCTGCGCCGGAAAGTCCTCGTCCTGTACCTTGGTCTCCTGGATGCAGAGAACGTCGGCTTCCTCCCGGCCCAGCCACTCCAACACCTGCCCCAGCCGCGTCCGGATCGAGTTGGCGTTGTAGGTCGCCACCTTCAGCACACCGCCAGACATGATCACCTCCCGCGATTTAGATGGAAGCCGAAAGCCGAACCGTCCCCAAGATCTCGAACTGCCTGTACCCCCTGATCCTGGAGAGGACGACCCGCCTGGCGGTAAAGAGGTGGTGGGGAAACGGGATATCGTCCCGGTAACGCTCCAGATCCACCTCGGAGATTCCGTCAAGCGCCGTCAGCAGCGTCGGCTCCCAGCCGGATGCCGACGAAAAGTGTGGCGTGATGTCCACCGCACCCAGCGTGCGCTCTACAATACCTCCCAGGCGTCGCAGATCGTCTGAGGACTGAATGCGCCACCGCAGCAGGCGCGATCGCCAGAACGGATGCTCAAGTTGAACCAATGAAACCGCGACGACGGAGAACGGTCGCACGACAACGAGCCCACTCCTCAAAAGCCGGACCAGATCGGGCAGCGGGTGCTCATCCCGGAGCTCGAACCGCTGGCAGGTCAGGTGAACGCGCTCTTGGGGGCGCCCTCCGAAGCGGGCCTGGAGAGCAGCCTGGCGCTGGCGCAGATCGGCGCTCTCGTCCTCTGCGGGCTCCAGGAGGACACATACGTCGCCAGGCCGGGCGATGCGAGGCCCGTTCACCCGCCGATCAGCGGCGCTCTGCACGCAGCTTCCTCATGTAGAACCTGTGCCCATCGTATTCCGTCTCGACGAGTTGGTCGCGGGCAATCAACCACCGAACGACCGGCCAGCCAGCATGGGCCCGGGCGAGGAACTCGCGCACCGCGTCCTCCCGCATGGGATGCACGGCGGTGATGCTCAACAGGTCCTCCTCGACGTCGCCCGTGAAGGCGAAGGCGTTGCCCTCGTACCCGATGAGATACTCGACGTGATCCACACTCTCGCTCAAGATCTGATAGGCCCGATTGATGGATTTTTCACCCGGAGATCGCACCCACGGCTCTGCCGGTGGCCTCGTGGGAATGGCCAGATAGGCCCGGTCAGGCCCGAGCCGGGCCAGGAAGTCGGCGACGTCCCCGACGTGATCCTCATCGTCGTTGACGCCACCGACGAGCATCGTCTCTGTGACGAGTTCTCCTGAGCCAGCGCGCCAACAAGCGCTCCGATAGGCGCTGGCAAATTCGAGCATCCCATCCAAGACCCGGTCCAACTGCAACGAACCGTGGGGCCGATCGACCCGACGCCAGACATCCTCCCGCACGGCGTCTACCTTGAGAGAGACCCAATCGGCGTCCATCAGGTCCTCTTGCACGTCCTCGCGCCAGGCGAGGGAAGCGTTGGTGATCACGGCGGTCTTGATCCCCAGCGGCTTCAACAGCTCGATCTCCCGGCCGAGATTGACGTCCAGGGTAGGCTCCCCATCAGGCACGAAGGTAAGATAGTCCACCGATTCTCCGCTGTCCGCGGCTTTTTCGACCTTGTCCTGGACAGCTTTCAAGACCTCGTCTGGTTCATAGAAGGCACGGCGCTCGATCTGCATCTTTAACGTGCGTCCCAACTGGCAGTATACACAGGCAAAGGTGCACACCTTGGGCGGGATGTTGTTGATCCCCAGACTGCGGCCAAGCCGCCTGGATGGGACGGGACCGAAAGCAATCATGTGTGAACCTCTTCAGAATACCACCGGCACGGACGGGATCCACCCTCGCTCCCCCCTCCCTGAGAAGGAGGAGGGAACGCTTGCTACACCTCTAACTATAGCAGGAACTCTAGTTTTCACAAATACGAGATAGTTACAATTTCATAACCGGAGGGATATTGGCTCGAACGGGTCGCCGGCATTCACGCCCGGCCTTTCTTCTGTGCCGCCAGAGATTCCGCCTCGGGACGGGTCCTGTAGAATTCATCCAGCGGATAGCACCCGGAGACAAACCCCAACCGGGGCGCGTTGGTACAGTCACTGAACGTGCGGCAGATGCGCTTGCGCTGAAGCGGCCGCCCCGCCAGCACGTCGGCTGCCATGTCCGGATACGACAGCACCATGCGCCCCAACCCGACGAAATCGGCCTTTCCGGTGCGCACGACGTTCTGCGCCACGTTGGGCAGCCACTCCTGCAGATAGGAATAGCCCGAGCCCACGCAGGCCAGCTCAGGCCGATGCCGCTTCAGGCTGGCAGCCACGCGGATGAGGCGAGCGACACCGGCCAGGGGGTCCTCCGGTGGCCCGTACCCATCCATGGGCGGAAAGAGCGCCGGGCGCTGGATGTGCGGGCTATAGTAGGGGCTGCCGGCCGAGATACACACCAGTTCGACGCCCAACGATGCCAACAGGTCGAGGAAAGCGCGCGGCTCCGAGAGGTCGACACCCAGGCCCGTGCCATCGCCGCCAAAGGCCCAGCGGTACTTTGTATCGCCGATAGGAACCGGCTCCCCCGTGCCATCCGCACCCGGACGGAAGGGCCCAAAGTCAAACGCGCTCAGGCGCACGCCGATCTCGAGACCGGGCGCCTCCGCCCGAACGCCGGCCACGACCTCGCGCAGGAAGCGCGTCCGGTTTTCAAACGAGCCACCGTAACGCCCCGGGCGATCGACGGCGCTGAGAAACTCGTGCCCCAGGTAGCCGTGGCAATGCTTGACGTCGACGAAAGCAAAGCCGGCCCGCTGAGCCAGGACGGCGGCGCGCACGAAATCATCCACCAACTGCGCGATCTCTCCATCCTCCATCACCGGCGCGCCGGGCGGGATGCCGAATTTGGCGTCGAGTATGGGGTGATGATAGAGGATCTTGGGCTCCAGTCGCCCTTTTTCGTAGGGACGGGCAAAGCGGCCGGAATGGGTCAGTTGCAGCCCCACCACCAGGTCGTCGGCACGGCCAAAGCGGGCCTGGTGCACGGACACCAGGCTCTCCCGCAGCGCCGCCAGGTCACCGACCGTCTCCGCGCTGATCACCAACTGGTTGGGGTTGGCCCGCCCGTCAGGCCGGACGGCCGTCGCCTCCCCACCCCATATCAGCTTGGCCCCGCTCATGCCAAAGCGTCGCCAGCGACGCGTCGTCAGTTCGGTCGGGCGGCTATCCGCGGTGCCATCCCAGCCCTCCATCGGCAGGATGCAGAAACGATTGCCGACGGCGAATCCGGTCCTGAGGCGATAGGGCCGGGCCAGCGGTGCGCCGGCGCCGCTCTCCATCTCCTCATCGAACGGCAGGTCGACGTCGATCTGGCGCAGGTACTCTCGAAAGTTCTCAGCCGTCCTCAACGAGGCCACGCGACGATATCGTTTCACTTGCCCCCTCCTCTATCCATAGATCTCCCCGCTGCGAAAGCGCGCCCAACCCGTCTCGAACCAGGTGTCGGTCTCGGGGATCGGCCTGCGGTCCACCCACTCGCACCGCACACCGCCACCGGCGTCCGCCACCGTCTCCAGCACCTTTTCCCGGAAACCAGCGTCCTCCGGCACGATGCGCCATTCATCGCCCAGCTTGTCGTGGACCCTGGCGCCATCCGGGCTGACGACGACGGCCGACCCCCGGCTCCCCACCCCGCTCTCGACGGCAGAGCGGATCGCCTCGAGATAGACGGCGTGTGCGAAGCACAGGTGCCGGTTCCGCAACGGTTCCGCCAGGTCCGCAGCGCCCGCGAAACCGCAGCCGGCACGCTCGATCCGGCGCCACTGCTCCCAAGCCTCGGACACGGCCTGCCGCAGTTCCCGCGCGGACCGGATGTGGGCACCCGCCCGCGTCATGCGCTCCTGGAACTCGGCGCGCTCTGCCTGCCAGGACGACTCCGACCGCTTGCATCGCTCGATCCAGGCCAGGATACCCGAGGCCGCGGCCGCAGCCACGCGCCTCACCGCTTCCTCGGACACGTCCCACGCCGGATAGCGATGGGCGATGAACTCGGCCGCGCGGAACGCACCGACCTGTCCCGAATTCAGGGCCGCCCCCCCGGGCCGGTAGACGCCGTGAGAGCCGTTCACCTCGCCGACCGGGAACAGGTGCCTGACGTTGACCGACTCCCACCAGATATTCCCGGCCAACCCGCCGTTGTTGTGCTGAGCACACACCGCGATCTCCAGCGGCTCGACGGCGAGGTCGATCCCGTGCTCACGGTAGAGGTCGACCGCACCGGGATTCATCGCCCGCAGCCGCTCGATCGGCGTATCCTGGCGCGCGCCAGACCTGGTGAGATAGTCCAACGCCTCCCCGCCTAGGTCCTCAAACCGGAACCCCTCCGGGTTGCGGCGGAAGTCGAGGAACGCGCGCCGGCCTTTCAGGACGGTCTCGATGTAGACCAGGACGTCCACCAGCGACGAGCCGCCGATGACTTTGCGGGCATCGAAGGGCCACTGGTAGCCCTTTAGAAACACGCGGTCGTTCATGTCTCCCACGCTCTCGATATAGTCCCGCAGGAACTCTTGTTCGTCACTGACCCCATCGGCGGCCGTGCTGACGAAGCGGGGAACGACTTGCATGTACGTCCCCGAAACGTTCCAACGAAACGCGATCGAAGCCATCCCATACTGGGACTCGGGCAGGCCCTGCGCTTTCGCGCCCACCATCAGCGCCAGGCCAATCGCCCCCGTATGCACGTCGGGATAGACGCTAGTCTTGTAGAGACCGCCCGGTCCACCCACCGCGAACACGACGTTCTCCGCTCCGACGACCTCGAGTTTCCCGTCCTCGCGGAGCACGACGGCCCCGGCGATTCGCTTCTGGCCCCGGTCCTCGACGGCCAGGAGCTGCACCACGTTGCAGCGTTCCCTCACCGGAACGCCCAGTCGCTCCACCCGGCGGATCAGCGCGCGGCACATCTCCCGCGACGTGTACGGGCCGACGGACGTCGCCCGCTGCCTGGGATCGTGGTCGGTCTTGTAGCCGATGAACTGGCCGTATTCGTCCCGGGGAAAGGGCAGCCCCAGGTCGACCAGGTGGATAAAGGCCCGGGCAGAAAGGGTCGCCTCCACCAGCGCGAGGTCGCCGTGCATGCTGCCCCCGGAAAAGTACGACCCGGCCATCGTCCGGGGCGAATCGGCGTCATCCCCACACATCGAGAGCTTGTAATAGGTCTGCTTGTCGCTCCCGGTGTTGATCGACGTGCCCATGTGAAGCCCCTCGGTCACGATGAGCACGTCCTCAACACCGGCGGCCCGAAGCTGCACCGCGCCGTTCAGGCCTGAGGCACCGCTGCCGATCACGAGCGTGTGCACCCACGTCATGGGCAGCGATATGGCGTCGCCAGCGGCGGTTCGGACGGTCAGAGTCTCCTCGCGCATTGCGTCATCTCTCCTAATGGATCCCACTTTAGAGCCGCTGCAGGGTCAGGCCGCCGTCGACCAGGAGCACCTGTCCGGTGGAATAGGCCAGGTCACCACGCACCAGCGCGGCGACCGCTTTCCCCACGTCCTCCGGCACCCCCCAACGGGATTGCACCAGCAACCCCTCACCGATGAGCTTGTCGTATTTGCCCTTCACCGGCCTGGTCATGTCCGTCTCGATCACGCCGGGACGGATCTCGTAGACGGGAATGCCGAACTCCCCCAGCCGGACGGCCCACAGCCTGGTAGCCATGCTCACGCCGGCCTTGGAGATGCAGTACTCGCCCCGGCTGGGCGACGCGACCGTGGCAGAGATCGAGGATATATTCACGATACAGCCCTCGAAACCGGCGTCGCGCTGGCGCTGCTCGATCATCCAGTTCGCCACGGCCTGGGTGAGAAAATACGGCCCCTGCAGGTTGATCCGCATCACGCGCTCGAAACTCTCCTCGGTCGCCTCCAGGATATCGGCCCGCACGCCTGGCGCGACGCCGGCGTTGTTGACCAGCACGTTCAGGGAGCCAAAGTGGGCCTGAATATCCGCCAGCATCGCGTGGCGGGCCTCCCGATCGCTCACGTCCGCGCGGCAGTACAGCACGTCCGTACCCAGCGCGTGGAGTGCGCCCAGCGCATCCGCAACGGCCTCCCGCGCGTGGATGTCGCACACGGCAACGTCACACCCGCCGGCCGCCAGGCACCCGGCAATGCCCAGCCCAATGCCCCGCCCTGCTCCAGTGATCAACGCGACCTTGTTCATATCTGCCTCCTGTCCAACAGCGAAAGCCAGCGCCTCAACGTGGCTGCATCGTGGAGAAAGCTCTCCTCCGCGTCATCCCGGACGAACTCGACCAGGGCAAAGTGATCGCGGCCGGTGGACGCCACCTTGCGCAGGACCCGCATCCAGCCCGCCTCCCCGTCGGCCAGGGGCACGCGCTCGCCCGTCGTCCTGTGCCACGTGAAGACGTGGACGTTGCGCAGCCAGGGAAGGACAGCGTCCAGGCCAGCCAGGTTGTCCGCCATGGACGCGCCGGGCGGCGGCTGCCAGTACGATCCCACGTTCTCGTGCGCGACGTCCTCCAACAGCCTCCGGGCGCTTTCGTCCGTGTCCGTCAGCGTGCGGGGGTGAAACTCGTAAGCGATGGCTATGCCCGCCCCTGCGGCCAGATCGGCGGCCTGCTGGGTCTCGCGGACGACCCGGGCGCGGAACGGTGCGTCGGCGTCGGCGGACGCCCGGTCGCCCGCCCAGACACGGATGAGGGGCGCGCCCAGCTCGACGGCCGTGTCCAGGATGGGCTCGAACGGGCCGGTCCCATCGGCGCCGACGCGATAGTAGGAGCCATAGGCCGCGATTCGAAGCCCAGCCTCCCGGGTCAAGCGGCGGACCAACCGGGCCTGCCGCAGGTCGCCGTGGGGGACGTGGACGTCGCCCCCCCACTCGACGCCCGCCAGCCCTGCCTGCACGACGAGGTCGACGATCTCCCGCGGCGAGAGCTTCCGAAACGTGATCGAGACCAGGCCTGAATGGATCATCGCACGCGCGCACCTATGAGATTCGCAGATGCCCGGCGAGAGCTTGCAGCGAACCGACAGATTTCAACGCAAAGGCGCAAAGTCGCAGAGACGCAAAGGAAAACGTGTAACCCAACCTTGCAAAGGTTACGCAGGCTCTGACCATTCCAGCATCCTCGGCCAGACGAAACCTTTCTGGCTGTGAAGTTCTCATCCAACCTTCGCAAGGTTCGCCAACCCGCACTCTTTCCCGATGGTGCAGATCTGGTCGTAGGTCTGCCGGAGCAGCGGGACGCCCTTCCGCAGGCATTCCTCTTCGTGCTCGAACTCTTTCTGGCCGGCGTAGTAGACCCGCTCGGCGCCCTCCG
>DATKTN010000029.1:0-12232 GCA_035531135.1 Anaerolineae bacterium | reverse complement strand
TACGGCCGCGAGCGCCGGAGCCGAATACGGGTACCAGTGGTGGCGCACCGACGTGCCGGTGGGTCTGCGCAGCGCCGACACCTATTTCGCTTCCGGGTTTGGTGGACAGGAAATCCACGTCTTCCCGGAACTCGGGCTGGTCGTCGTCTTCACCAACGAGTGGAAGCCGGGCTCTGGCAACGCGATGCAGGATCTGGCCTTGCTGAGCGAGTACGTGCTGCCGGCCGCGCTTCCTGGCGACGCGTCCGTTGTGCTCATCTGGGCGTGGCCGATCTTGACCGGCCTATCCCTGCTCGGCCTGCTCTGGAACCTGGCCCACAGCAGGCCCTCGCCGCTGGCAGTGTGGTTGTCTTGGGCGTGGATCGTGCTCATCTTTGGTCCACTGGGATTCGCGGCGTATCGGGTTTCCCACCGTGGGACAAAGAGTTCCAGGGTAAACTGGCGACGCACCCTCGGTGCCACGTTGTCCTGTGCGAGCGGGAATGCTGCGGGATTCTGCCTCTTGTTTGCCCTCATCATTCTCTTCCAGCCGCAGGGCGATCTCCTTCCGCTGGCTTTGGTATTCCCACTACTCGTGGGCTGGTTGATCTTCCGGGCTCCGATGTTTGCCCATCAAACGGGCGGAGGATACCTCTTTGCCCTTCGCCGCACCCTGCTGACCGAGGTCATCACCACCATCCTGGTCCTTGCTGGGCTATTACCGGTGATTATCTTGTTGCAGTTGCGCTGGTTCCCCCTTGGCAACTTAAACGTGATGAGCCCCATGTTCTGGCTGATGGTGTCACTGGGAGCGATGGCGGGAGTCTTGTTTGCCTACCCCTTCAACTGCTGGATGGCCCGCCGTGGCTTCCTATCGTGGCCCGCACAGATCGCGGTTGACGGCGAAGCCCGGCAAGCGATGCCCTCCCTGCGCAGCGCCTGGTGGGCGCTCCTGTTGAGCATCGTCCTCCTCGTCGCTTCCCTTGGGCTGACCAGTTGCGGTCAGCCGGCCGCAGTACCCACGACGCTGAAGCCAACACCCACAACTGCTCGTGCTCAGGAACTGAAGGTGCAAGCCGGTGACGTGACACTGTACGTCAGGATCGCGGGCAACCCCGAGGCCGGCGATGTGCTGCTGGCCGTCAACATGGGCCCCGGTTTCTCCAGCCACTATATGGCCAGCCTGGAACAGCTCGCGGGCGAATCGTTTGCCGTCGTCACCTACGACCAGCGTGGAACGGGTCGCTCCACCGAACCGTCCGGCGACAGGGATACAGGACACCCGTATGCGCTGCTAAACTACGTGGCGGACCTGGAGGCCGTGCGGCAGGCCGTGGGCGCCGAACGGGTTCATCTCTTCGGCCACTGTTGGGGCGGGCTGGTCGCTGTGCGCTATGCGACGATCTACCCGGATCGGGTACGCTCCCTCGTGCTCTGGGGAGGCGCGTGGCCGAGCTCGGAGATCGTCGCCACAGGGCAACAGAACCTGGCCCAGCGGCAGGCAGCGCTGCAACAGGAGGGCCTCATCCCCGCGAGGCCGACGGCTTTCGAGCAGATCCTGCCCGTCTTCTTATCCGATCCACACTTCGAGCTGCCCGACGAGTTCAGGCAGTCGCAGTACAGTCCCCGGGCGGAAGGGGAGACCAAGTCCGCCCTGGGTGAATACGACATCACCGCAGAAGTTGCCAGGCTAAACCATCCGGTGCTCTTCCTGTGGGGCGAAGATGACCCCTTCGGCCTGGAGACAGCTCAGGCAACCAGGAACACGTTCCCGGCCGCCCAGGTGGAGTTCGTCCTGATCGAGGAGTGTGGGCACCTCTGGCAGGAATGTCCTGATGACTTTTTCAGTCAGGTGCGTGCCTTCCTTGATCACCCTCCGGCGGACTGAACGCCGAGCGTCTGGCATATGCTTGCCTGACCCAGGACACAAACGAGATGATGATGCAAACGAAAGTGCTGATCGCCGACGATCGTCCCCGCTCCCGCAGTGGACTGAAAGCCGTGCTCGCCCTTCGACCGGAGATCGAGATCGTCGGCGAGGCGGCCGATGGCCAGGAGGCCGTGCGGCTGGTGGCAGAATGCCGCCCCGACGTGGTGCTGATGGACGCCAGGATGCCGGTGCTGGACGGGGTGGAGGCCACCCGCCTGATCAAGGAGGAATGGCCCGATATCAGGGTCGTCGTGCTGACGATCTACGCATCCTATCGGGCCGGCGCCCTGGCCGCCGGCGCCGACGCTTTCCTGATCAAGGGATGTGCGGCTGCCGACCTGTTGAGGGCGATACTGGATTAATAGCGGAGGTGAAGACATCACCTTCGCCGAGAGCGGTGCCTACGCGGTCTACCACGAATACCGCAGTGTCGTGGATGGCATAGTCTACACCAGCAGCGAGACACCGCCTGCCCTGGCGTGCACCTTGACCTCCAAGGCAACCGGCACGGACGTCGCGGTCGTCCTCGTGTCAGGAATCAGCCAGAACCACTTGCTGCAACTCCTCGCGTTCTACGGTATACCCTTGTCCGTCGGGTTGCTCTTCTACCAGTCGCCGCTTCTGGCGCGGGCAACGAGAAGCGGCTACGCGCGCACCGTCTTGCGCCGTCTGCCCGCCGTGCTCGTCTCGACGAACCTGGCCCTCGCGGGACTCTTGGCGATCAACCCCACGTTGATCAATTGGCATCTGAACTACTGCGGCTTCAGTGGCTTGACCGTTCTACCGTGGTGGGCCATCGCCGTCCTGGGCACATTGGTAGGCGGGCTGCTGCTCTGCGTCTATCATACCTGGGCCGTCCGCCGTGGCTTCACCGCCTGGTCGGCGCTGCTGTGGGACACGGGCGAGGCCAGCGATGGCACAACGGCAGTCTCCTCCCCGCCCTGGCGCCGCCTGTGGCTTTGGGTCTTGCTGAGCTTTGTGGCCCTGGTCGCCGGGATAGTGTTGGGGGCGATGGGCGCAGTACTGGCCGCAAGTGTGACTGGTAGTTCATCTTCTATCCGCCGTATTCTCGGGTCCAGATAGCTCGCGAGCGTCACCCCCACTTTGAGTGCCCCCATCACGACGAACAGCAGGCCGATGCCACGTCCCGGCCCCACGCCGATGATCTGTCCCACGCTTCTGGCCAACCCGCCGCCAGGGGCGAGCAACGGCTCGAACAGCCGGTCGACCAGCGGCCCGGCGACCAGGTAGGCCAGCGGTCTGGTGGACGCTGCGATCATCTGCTGGGCTGCAAAGACCTTGCCTTGCACGTCCGGCGGGACCTTGGTCTGCCAGATAGCCTGGTTTGATCCATAGATGATGGCAATCGTCAGGTGCGCGCCGAACGCGCCGACGGCGACGGGCCAGAACGCGGGCCGTAGCCCGATGAGCAGGAAGCACAGCCCGCTCAGCATCTCAAAGGTCAGCACGCCGTTGATGCGACGCTTTGGCCCTCCCCAGGCGCTCATCACCAGGCTGCCCGTCAGCATACCCCCACCGGCGATCGAGATGACCACGCCCAGCGCGTCGGTAGAGGCGAAGCCGAGGATCATGGGCACGATGACCGCTCCCACCATGCCCCACAGGAAGTTGACCACGGCGAAGAAAGCCATCAACCCCCGCAGGCCGGGACGGGCGGCGACGTATCGCCACCCGTAGGTCACCTCGCGCCACAGCGGTTCCTCGCCCGGTCGCCCGGCCGCGGCGCTTCCGATCTTTTGGAATCGAACCAGCAGCAAGGTCGTGACCGCGAAGAGGAAGGTGGCAAAGTCGATCAGCAGCACACCCTGCACTTTGATGGTCAGGAGCAGGATGCCCGCCAGCGCAGGGGCCAAAATCTCGGAGGCCGCCTGCCCAAACTGCACCAGGCCGTTGGCGCGACCGAGGCTCTCCTTCGAGATGAGCTGCGTCGTCGCGGCGGTGTAAGCCAGCCGCTGGAAGGTGCTGAACGCCGCGCTGGCCGCCGTCGCCAGGTAGATGTGCCAGACCTGGACCCGGCCGGTGAGAAACAGGAGGGCCACGGCCAGCGTTGCCAGGCCCGCCCCGGTGTCGCTGAGCACCATGACCCGCCGCCGGTCCCACCGGTCCACCAGCACCCCTGCGAGCATGGATAGGATCAAGCTGGGCAGCACTGCGAACAGCCCGGTGAGCGCATACGGCGTGACCGAGCCGGCGCGCTCGTATACCCACAGTCCCAGCGCAAAGCTGGTCAGGCTGGAACCCACCACCGAGACGACCTGTCCCAGCCAGACGACGAGGAACACGCGCATGCCGCGAGCTGCTTTGCCGTGTGTCACGAACCTCTCCTTCTTCGAGCCTGAAACCGGCTACCGCCCGCCGAACTGGACCAACTCGATCAGGTTCCCCGCCGGATCCCGAAATATCGCCCATTGTGATTCTACGCCCTCCTCCACGCCCCACGGCAGCTCGACGCCGTGGGCGTGCAGGCGTTCGACGGCGGATTCCAGGTCGTCTACGGCGAACGCGATCAGCGGAAAGCGGGCTGGCTCCGCGTCTTGGGCAGGTATGGGCTTGCCCTGGAGGATGGTCAGGCAGGTGCCGTCTAGATCAAAGTGTGGCCGTTCGCTGTGGTGTGAATGGGATGGCAACACCTGCAGCCCGACCACGTCCCGGTAAAAGTGTACGGCGGCGGGTACATCCTCTGCCCACAGGCTGATGACGGCAATGTGCTTGGGCGTGGAAAGTGACGCTGCGTCGCTTTCTCCTCGATCCTGGTGTGGTGGTTGCTCGACCAGCCGGTGGCTTGCCCTGGCATCGTAATCCATGCCATAGATCTCTTTCAGCGTTTCGACGCGCTGCAGGGTCTCGGCGTCAAATGGGCTCTTGCCTTCGAACGCGTGTAGCACAATGCCCTCCAGCAAATCACCCAGCGATATATCAAAGTATTCGGCGAGGGCTTTCAGAACCTTTAGCATTCGTTTCTCCACCCGGACGCCGGTCTGAACGCGCTGGACTGTGACTTGGGGAGGGGCTGACGTTGTCTCATCTCTTGCTGTGGTCACGCCTCACCTCCGAACGATCGTTTTGGTATGTTGGTATATTGGTACATTGGTACATTGGTAACAAGTGGACTGATTATACAATCGGACGGTGCGGTTGTCAAGCTGGAGGAGGGCGCAACCCGCCGACTTGCAGGGGCGGGCGGGACGGGGTAGAATTGAGCAACGAGCGGGTATTCGAGATCAAGAGATTGTTGGAAGGAGCAGACTGATGGCCAAGACAGCGCGCGTCACGTGGGTCCAGAAACGGCAGTTCATCGGCACCGATGGCAGCAAGCACTCGGTCGTGATGTCGTCACAGGACGAGGAGAATGGGACAGGGATGAGCCCGTCCCAGTTGCTGCTGGTAGGGCTGGGGGGTTGCACTGGCTACGACGTGGTGGACATCCTCCTGAAAAAGCGCCAGCAGTTGACCGGACTGGAGATCGTCATCACCGGCGAGCAGGATGCCGACCCGCCCTGGGCCTACCGCAAGATCCACGTCCACTACGTGGTGCGGGGCAGGGGGCTGCGCGAGAAGGCGGTGCGCGACGCGATCGCGCTTTCGGAGGAAAAGTACTGCTCCGTGGCCGCGACAGTGCGCGGCGTGGCCGAGATCACGCAGGATTACACCATCGTCGAGGAAGAGTGAACTGACCCTTGCGAAGGTTGCGCGCAGCCGTGGTGATGCAGCGACTGATGGTCAGCGCAGTGGCTTGCGCTTGAGAGTGGTCTTCAAACCTTCGCAAGGGTTGGGCTACAACACCAACATCGCGTCGCCGAAACTGTAAAAGCGGTAGCGCTGTTCGATCGCCTCGGCGTAGGCGCGGTCCAACAGCTCCTTGCCGGTGAAGGCCGCCACCAGCATCAGGAGCGTCGAGCGCGGCAGGTGAAAGTTGGTGATCAGCGTGTCCACCACCCGAAAGCGGAAGCCGGGGCAGATGAACAGGTCGGTGTCTCCCTCAAACGCGGCGACCGACCGCCACGGGCAGCCTGGCGTCGCCAGCGCCGCTGTCTCCAGCGTCCGGACGCTCGTCGTCCCCACCGCGATCACGCGCTGCCCCGCCAACTTGGCCTGATTCACCTGTTTCGCCACCTCGGGCGAAAGCGAGCAGTGCTCGGTGTGCATGTGATGCGCTTCGACCTGCTCCTCGCTCACCGGGCGGAACGTGTCCAGGCCGATGTGGAGCGTCACGAAGGCGGATCGAACCTCCATCTCCCGCAGCCTGAGCAGCAGTTCGGGTGTAAAGTGGAGGCCAGCGGTGGCGGACGCCGCCGAGCCGGGCACGCGTGCGTAGATGGTCTGGTAGCGTTCGGCGTTTTGCAGCGGGGTGTGGATGTACGGCGGCAGTGGCGTGACACCCACCCGCTCCGCCAGCGAGAGCGCTGGCCGGTCGAAGGCGAGGACGCGCGCCCCGCGCTCCCCCTCCTCGACCACTTTGGCTTCGGCGCCGATGGGCTGGCCGTCGGGGCCATCCAGCAGCGTCAGGCGCAGCCCTGCCCGGGCGCGCTTTCCCTTGACCAGTGTCTCCCACGTGTCGTCAGCGCGCTGGCGCAGCAGCAGGATCTCTACTTTTCCACCGGTCGGTTTACAGGCAAAGAGCCGGGCTGGAATGACCCGGCTCTCGTTGTGCACCAGCAGGTCGCCCGGCTGCAGGAAATCGGGCAGCTCGCAGAAGTGCCGGTGCGCGATCTTACCGGTGCGCCGGTCCACCACCATCAGGCGGGAACTGTCCCGGGGCTCTATGGGTGTCTGGGCGATCAGCTCGGACGCAAGTTCGTAGTCGAACTCAGCGGTCTTCAACAGTCGCTCGCACAGCCCGGTTCCGGGCCCGCAGCGCCAACCCGGTTGCCAGCAGGCTCATCCCCACCGCCAGCAGCCCCGCTACCACGGCCAGCGTAGCGGTTCTCCCGCTCTTTGGCAGGAGACACGGGATGGTCAGCGTCACCACGTTGGACACCAGGTCGCCGATGGTGGCCACGTTGGTGAACTGGGTGCACAGGGGGACGTCGTCGCGCACCCGGGCGACGATGGTGAGCGTGGCGCACGCACCCGGGGGCAGATCGCCGAACTCGGCGCGCACCCCGTTGCCCTCGATCACCGCCCGGCCCTGTGAGGCGGACGCGCTTATCACCTCCAGCTCGGGCGGCAGCGCGTCGCTGACGACGACGTCTTTGCAGGTGGCATCCCCCACGTTGCACGCCTCAATCACAATCGTGACTGTATCACCAGGAAGCACCTCGGTCGGGCTGGCCCTCTTGGTGATGGTCAGATGACAGGACGGTTTATCGTCGCCGTCGGTGGGGGTTGGGGTCGGGGAGGGCTCCGGCGGGGGAGATGTGGAGGTAGGGGTGAAGCCCAGCGCCGAACCCGTCGTGGCAGCCGGCTGGCCGAACAGGAATGTCAGGGCAAGCAGCGTGGCGATCGTGAGGTGGATCAAGCCCGCCGTCGTGAATATTCGTGCTTTCGTCATGGTA
This sequence comes from Anaerolineae bacterium, assembly GCA_035531135.1. GTDB lineage: Bacteria > Chloroflexota > Anaerolineae > B4-G1 > B4-G1 > DATKTN01. The sequence continues at coordinate 4,807 of DATKTN010000029.1, read as the reverse complement.
CTCTCCTCTTGCATCTGTTTCTCCAGCGCCGGGGCGATCTAGGGGCCTTGCAACGTGACCGGCAGGAATGCCTCGTGCGTCCACGGCACGATGGCCAGGTTCAGGTCCATCGCCGGGTCGCCGAGGAGGACGAACGTGTCGCGCAGGTCTCCCTGCCAGCCTGGTAAACTCGACTTGGCCTCCTCGATGGCGGGCCCCAGTTCGGTAATGCCGTGCTGGAAAACGGCGTCGAAGAACGATGGGTGCAGTTCTTTATGTCCCTCGAGTGAACCCTGCGTGGTGGGACCCCAGGTGGCGACTGCCCCGCCGCCTGGCCGGCGCAGCAGGCTCTCGTCCAGTGTGTCGCCCGCTGGATTGGCAAAGTCGCTGGTATAGCAGGTCATCTCCAGAATCACCGGGAGGGCTCCTCCGTTGTGCAGGCTCGCCACGTCGTCCAAGTGAAACATTGGGGCGTACGTCGTCGGGTCCAGGGCCCACTGATGCCAGGAGCTGTGGCCTACGTAGCTGCTCAGCAGCCCCCCGGCGTTCAGTTCCCGCAGCGTCGCGTCGTGGGCGGCGGTGATGTTCGCGTACAGGTGGGGCTGGTTGCATCCCGACGTGCAGAAGTAGACGCGCCGGCCGGAGTAGGTGATGGGTAGGGTGGCAAAGACGTCGTCGGAGTAGTCGTGGTAGTTGCCGCCCGACTCGTCGCCGGCGAAGAACAGCACCCGTTGGTTCCAGGGCCACTGGGGTGGGTTCAGTTCATAGTTCAGGATCTTTTCCACGACCGTCGTGGCCTCCGCCACAGTGTTGACCGGTAGCCGGCCAATGAACACGTCGGCCAGGTTGTCCGGACCATCCACTGTGACATAGCGGTTATCGCTGACCACCAGCCCTTCCGACGGGTATAGGTCTACTGTGATGAGATAGGGAGGGATGTAGTTCGAATCAGGAGTGGCACTGTAAGAACGGTTTAGCGTATCCTTGGTACCGTCACCGACCAGGAGCACATATGCGAGTGTGGGCGGCCAGTCCTGGTAGTAAGCGTCGGTGATGTACTCTTCAATAGCGGTGGAGGTTACGACGCCCCCGCTGTAGACAGCGTAGATCGCTTCGACGGTGGTGCTGAACACGCGCAGGCCGTCGGCCGTGGCACGATGGGTGGCCAACGGGGCCACGGCGGTGATGAACTTGGAGTGGGCGATGATCAGATATTCGGTCCCGGCGGGCGGGTTGACTTGCAGGCGGGCCGATGCGATCTCGTCCGGCGTTCCGTTCAGGCTGGCTGGGGCCTGGAGGTCTGGCTTGAACGGGGCCGAAGGAGCAGGGACCTGTCGCTCCGGCCGGACAAAATGAGTCACCTGTGCCGGGTTGACGACCGCGTTCTGTAGCACAGGGGTGAAGGGGTCGTCGTGGCCCCACCTACCCTCGCTGGCGACCTCGCCCTGCACATTGCCGGCGGGTTGACCCTCGAAGCGCAGTTCGATGCGCGTCCAGTTGGTCACCTCCAGCGCTCCTCCGACGGGATCGAACCGCACCGGGTAGAAGGTGAGCCGCACCAGCCGCCGCCCGCGTTGCCAGCCGGCCTCCTCCAGCGTGACGGCGTCGGCCGGGAGCGGCCCTCTCCCGGCATACGCGCGCTCGTCCCGCGCCCATTCCCACTCCACTCGAGTTGGCGGATTGCCGACGGGCACCAGCGCGCGCGCCGGAGCGACCGGGTGGGGCAGTGGGTGATGGGTGTGGTTCAGCACCTGTACGTGCATCGTCACATCGCCGGTGGGCGGCACGATCGCCAGCGCAGTAGCAAACGGAAGTCGCGGCCGCCCTGGCACGTCGGTCTTGGACCAGCCTGGGGCTTCCACTGTGCTGTAGTGGTGTCCGTCGTCACCGGTCACCTGCCGCAGCGAGAAAGCGGGCGCCCGCCACTCCAGGACGACGCCTGCCGCGTCTGCACGCAGCACGACCGGCTCCGGTGGCGCCGGGGCCTGGCCTACGGCTGGGACGGGCCGCTGGCCCACTAGGCCAGCGGCCAATGACGACGTCAGGAGCCATAGACGTGCTTTGCTATGCCATGGTTGCCTTCGATGTCTCATCCCTTCTCCCCGCCTTGTGTTTCGATGATGATCAGAATCGTCAAGCGTTATGCTGCGCGTCGCCCTGAGGCGCGCACACCGTAGGTTCTCACCAATCCCTCTGAATCAGCGGCAGGTAGAGGCGAACCGGCAGCGCGTGCGGCCCCACGCCACCCCACACCGGCCCATGGAGGGTCTCTTTATCGTCGGTGCCAACCTCAACCAGCCAGTACCAATACACCTGGTTCAAGGTCACGTCCCGGTCTACGTGGGCGTACGTGCTGCCAGGCCCCTTGGCGGGGATGTCGGCAATAGCCTGGGCGCCATCAAAGCTGACGTCCAGATCGCGGTAAACGCGGAAGCCCGCGACGTTCACCTCCGCCGCCATGGCCCACTCCAGCCGCACGGCCGCTTCCTCCGCCGTCGCCCGGAAGTAGAGCAGTTTCAGTGGGGTGTCTCCATCCAAAATGGTTGCGTCATCCTCGACCGGCTCCGCCGGGTTGCCGTAGGCGTCCGTTGCACCACTGACGGTGGCCGTATTGGTGGTGACGTCAAAGTCGCTAGCGATGCGGAAGACGGTAGTCACGACGAGAGTCTCGCCTGGCGGCAGGTTGCGGCCGAAGCCGTGCGGCGCTGGCCCGGTGAGGTCGTACCACGTCAGCAGGCCATCGTCGGCGTCCTCCTCGGGGTACGGTGTGGCGTCCACGAACGCCAGGTCATCGGTCTCGTACGTATCCAGCAGCGGCAGCACGTCGATCGTGCTGGGACCGACGTTATCGATGGCGATCGTGAACGTGACATAGTTGGGCGCAACAGGATCCCGGTCCTTCCAGAACACCTGCTTATCCACCGCCACGGCCGGGTCCGCGATCTCGACGACCGCGTCGTCAGTGGCGGTCAGCGTGCCGCCGAGGTAAGTGCCCTCCACCGTCGCCGTGTTGGTGTACGGGCCGTTCGCCGCTGTGGTCGTCGTGACCTGGTACGAGACGGTGATGCTGGCGCCGACATCCAGCGGGCCGACGTCGGACCAGACCAGGTCTGGCTCGACAATCGGCGGGTCCGGATCTGTCGGGCTGCCGGATCCGATGATATAGTGGAAGTCGCCCCTATCGTCCAGGTGATCTTCCAGCCGCAGCGCGATGAAAGGAAGGTCCCCGGTGTTTCTGATGCGCAACCGGTAGGTGAAGGACATGTCGCGTGCCGCGTGGTATGGCTCTACCGTCTTGACCAGTTCCAGCCCCGGCAGCGGCGGGCTGGTATCCTCGTCGTCGCGGTTGTTTTCGGGGGTGGGGTCGGGCGTGGTGCTATCCACGGAGGCCGTGTTGGTGAAGGTGTGGTCCACCCCCAGGTTCACTGTCACCACTACCGTGACCGACCACGTGTCCCCCGCCGCCAGCGAGCCCAGATTGTCCCAGACCAACGGGTTGGGCCCGCCGGTCTGGAGCGGGTCGGCGGACACAAAGTTCACCTCTAGCGGCAGAGTGTCGGTCACGACCACGTTCTCCGCGTCGTTGGGGCCGTTGTTGACCACCTCCAGCGTATAGGTGAGGAACTCGCCGGGGATGACCGGGTCGGGTTCGTCGCTCTTCAAGATGGCCAAGTCGGCGGCACTGGTCACCGGCGTCGTGATCTCGTCGGTGTCGGTCAGTTCGGTCGTGTCGCTGATCGTGACCGCGTTGTAGATCAGCGTGCCGCTGAGCAGTGGGCTGTCCAGCAGAACGACCATCCTCAGCGTGCCGGTCCTCTGCGCGATGCCACTCCCCGGCGGCCACAGGCCGCTCACCTCCCAGATCACCGGGCCTCTCTCATCCACATCGGGTGCGCTGACGAGCGTGGTCGTAGGCAGGGCTGTCGGCGTGGCTGTGTAGAATTTGGTGTTCACTGGCGTCGTGTCGCTCACGACCATGCTCTCCACCGCCTCGTTGCCGGTGATCGTGTAGTGAAGCGTGTAGGTCAGGGGGCTCCCCATCGCCACCGGCGATGGGGCAGCGGTCTTGGTGATCGTCAGCGCGTGGCTGCTCTGAACCTGGACGGCCGCGTCATCGCACGGCGGGGAGAGAATCTCCAGCCAGTTGGGCGCCGTGACGCAGGCGGTGTTGGCCAGCGTCAGGCCGTCGGTCAGCGGGGACTGCACCTGGACCTGGAAGGTAGCGGTGATGAACCCGCCGGCCGCCAGGCGCATCCCCTCGGTGATGACCATGTAAGGGTCGTAGGAAGCGGGATCGCCATCTGTGGAGGTGGTGTAGGAGAGCACTGTCGACTTTGAAGTGAGCGTGCGCGTCACCTCCCTCAACGGCTCTGTTTCGTAGACGGCGATGTGGTCAAACCGGTAATATTCATCAGGATCGAGGCCGCCCGTCGCCAGGAAGCTCAAAGTTGCCGCAGGATTTCCTGCAGCCGCAGAGATGTTAATATCCCGGACCACGTACCCACCGCTATATACGGTCTGTGTGAGGACGGTGGTCCCACTCAACACGGTGTAATAGTCGTCGCCAGCAAGACTCGGGCTCCCTGCCACGTGATATCGCAGCCAGGGCGCCTGAAACTCCGAAAGGTCCAACGCCCGCCGCACGCCCGCATCATCGCCGTCTGTATCCTCCATCCACAGGTGGGCCGGCGCGCTGAGCGCGTTGGTGTCCGTCAGAACCCGCACCTCGCTACGGTACGGGTCGCTGGGGTCGTCGTCGTTGACCTCGGTCCAGTCTGTCGTCCAGGTCAGGGAGCCGTCGTTGCCAGCGTAGTTGGTGGTCTGGGTG
>DATKTN010000028.1:0-4940 GCA_035531135.1 Anaerolineae bacterium | reverse complement strand
CCCCGCTCGTCCTCGCTGTACAGATACCCCGCCTCCTCCATGCCCGGCAGCCGTCGCTGCACCGTCGAGCGGGACACCCCCAACCGCCGCGCCAGATCCGCCGGCCGGATGCCCGGGCTCTGCCGGATGGCCTGGTCCATCTCCTCGCGCTCATCTCCCTTCTTCTGCCAGAAAGCCATTCCGCCACCTCCATCCTGGATTTGCCCCCAGGATACAGGTGGCGTGTTGCAGGTACTGCAACACCTGGCTCTCCGCCGCTCGATTTTAACGTCCGCCGCGCCACTTTCTGCACCACCGGCGCCCACCGCCCAGCTCCACAGCCCCCTTTCCCTACAAAAAAAGGCAGCCCGCCAAACACGCAGCGGCCTGCCTGCAAATCGCTCTCCTCCCCCATGCCCCGAGGCCGTACCCCGGCCTCGGCTTCCGTTCGTTCATCGTTCAAATCGCGCACAGCTTTCTTTGTTGAACCTCTTCATATTATAGCACACCGCGTCGAATAGCGCAAACTTCCCCCACCCTGCCTGCCCTCTTCTGCATCCCTCGCTAACTCACCGATTGACCAATTGCAGATTTGCTGACTTGCTGACTTGCTTGACACAATAGAACCCTTGTGCTAAAATAAAGCCGGAGGGGGGTGGCGCAAATTGGGGGCGCACCCCCTCTCTGCATATTAACCACATATCACCGTTTCACAGGAGAAACAATGAACGACGACACATCTACGTCCTACGCCAGCCCACCTCCCATCAACATCGCCGACGTCATCGCCCAACTGGCCGGCCAACAGGCCCGTTTTGCCGCCCACATAGACGGCGGCTGGGACGGCCTCGACGCCGGACGGCTTGCCCGGCTGCTCACGCTCTATGGCCAGAACGCCACCCGCCTGGGTCGCCTCCTGCGCGACCGCCGTGCCCTCTATGGCGACACCGAGAAGCGATACAAGATAATCGCCGCTTCTCTCGCCACATACTTTAGCGAGCTCGAGTCCATGGCCGAAACAGACGAGGCGGCCGAAAGCTCCGCTCCCCCGCAGCCCGCGGATTCGCCTGACCAACCCGGCGACTCCGTTTCCCTCAAATCCCCCGCCGACATTGACGACGTCATCCGTGGACTGGCCGAAAGACAGACCCGGCTCGCCCGGTACCTCGACTCCCGCTGGGACGATCCCGAGGCCGAGCGTCCCGACACGCTCCTCGCCGTCTATAGCCGCAACGCCACCCGCCTCGGCCGCCTCCTGCGCGACCGGGCCGCCATCTATGGTCCCCCGCCCGATCCCATCGATGTCATCATGGACCAGGCCCTGGACCTCTTCTGGGAGGAAATAAACGCCGAGAATGCGGCGCGCGAATCATCCACTCCTGACTCGCCGATTCGCTGACTCGCTGACTCGCTGACTCGCTGATTCGCCATGCCTCGAAACCCGGACAAAACCCACTGCCAGATCCCCGGCTGCCGCTCCTGGGCCATGCGCGGCCACACCCGCTGCCGCGCCCACCGCGACGCCGAGCTCGGCCCTCGCGGCGCCGGTGCCCCCCACGGTAACCTCAACGCCCTCAAGCACGGCCGCCACGCCCACCCCCTCCCCCCACCCGACCTCGAACATCTCGCCCGCCACCTCGTCGAACAGCCCGCTGACCTCCCCTTCCAGATCGGCCTCGCCGTCCAGTCCCTCCAGGCCCGCACCGCCGACCCGCTCATGGCCCTCGTCGCCCTCCGCCGCCTCCTCTCCCAGCTCATCCCCATCGTCGCCACTCGCCTCTTCGCCGCCGAGCTGCAGGCCCTCCTCCGCGACCTCCCCCCTGCCTGGCACGCCAGACTGCGGGCCTTGATCCACCAGTCCGTCCCCCGCGACTCCCCGGAAGGAAAGCTGCTCCTGCTCAGAAACCTCAAAAAACAATTACTGGAACAAGACAATTAACGGAACCGGGACTCGCTCCACCGCCATCCGTCCGCAACCCACGTCCTGTCTCTTTGTCGCCTCACCAACTCGCTGATCACCGACCTGGAGCGGCAGATTTGCAATTTGCAATTTGCAGATTTGCTGGCTTGTGCTATAATCCCCCTGCACACGTGTGCAGCCATCCACACAGGGGGTTGATGCCACCCGTATGTCTCCCTCCGCCAAGCCCGTCTCAATCAAGGACGTCGCCAGGGCGGCCGGCGTCTCGCACTCGACCGTCTCCCGCGCGCTCGCCGATAGCCCCCTCGTCGCCGCTGGCACCAAGCAGCGCATCCAGCTCATCGCCCGCGAGATGGGCTACACCCCCAGCGCCATCGCCCGCGGCCTGGTCACCCGCCGCACCGCCACGATCGGCCTCGTCGTCACCACGATCGCCGACCCCTTCATCGCCGAGGTCGTGCGCGGCATCGAGGAGACCGCGCTCGACAGCGACTATAGCGTCATCCTCTGCGATTCGGACGCCGATCCGGAGCGCGAGCTGGCCTGCGTGCGCACGCTCCGGGAAAAGCGCGTCGACGCGATCATCGTCACCTCGTCCCGCGTCGGCAGCCTCTACGTGCCGCTCCTCGAGCAACTGGGCGTCCCGATCGTGCTGATCAACAATCAGCACGCGGGCCGCTACGTCTATTCCGTCCGCAACGACGACCGGCAGGGCGGGTGGCTCGCCGGCGAATACCTGGCCTCGCTCGGCCACCGCCGCGTCGCCTACGTCGGCGGCCCGCCCGACGCCCACTCCAGCGTAGAGCGGCTGGAGGGCTGCCGCGCGGCACTGCGGGAACACGGGCTGGACATTCCCGGCGCTTTGGCCCTGCCCGGCGACGGCCGCACCGGTGGCGGGCAGGCCGGCGTCGATCTCCTCCTCCAGCGCCCCCCCCACCCCACCGCCGTCTTCTGCTACAACGACATGACCGCGATCGGCGCGCTGCGGGCGGCCAAAGCGGCCGGCCTGCGCGTGCCCGGCGACCTGTCCCTCGTCGGCTACGACGACATCGCGTTCGCCGTCTTTGTCGACCCACCGCTGACGACCATCGCCCAGGCCAAGCGCGCGCTCGGACAGCGGGCCATGGACCTGGCGCTCGCCATCCTCGACGGACAGGAGGAAACAGGCGACATCGTGCTCACACCCCACCTGGTCGAACGGGCCTCGTGTGCCCCGCCAGCCCCGGGCGCAGGTATGCCAACGCCATCTCGTTGACCTGTGATTTGCCGATTCGCTGATTCGCTGATTTGCCGATTTGCCCATTTGCCGATTCGTCCCATGCCCAAACCCAAGCACATCATCCTCTTCCTCATCGACGGCCTGCGCCCTGACGGGCTGCAGCAGGCCGCCACGCCGCACGTCGACCGGCTCGTCGCCGATGGCGCGGCCACCTGGCGGGCGCAGAGCGTCACGCCCTCCGTCACCCTGCCCTGCCACGTCTCGCTGTTCTGCGCCGTGCCGCCGGCCCGCCACGGTGTCGTCACCAACGTGTGGGTGCCGCCGCAGTCGCCGCTGCCCGGCCTGATCGACGTCGTCCACGGGGCTGGCGCGGGCACGGCCGCCTTCTACAACTGGGAGCAACTGCGTGACCTGTCCAGCCCCGGCGCGCTCGACTTTGCCTACTACCACCGCCTGGGCGAGCCGCCGGTCGACCGGGACCTCGAGATTGGCGCCGTCGCCGCCGCCTACGTCGCCGAACATAGGCCAGCCTTCGCCTTCGTGTACTTGGGTGCCACCGACGCGGTGGGGCATCGCTACGGCTGGATGTCGGAATCGTACCTGGAGGCCATCCACCAGGCGGACCGCGCGATCGGCCTTGTCCTCGGCGCGCTGCGGGAGGCTGGCTGCCTGGCCGACACCACCTGCCTCGTGCTGGCCGACCACGGCGGCCACGATTTCGACCACGGTGCCGGGCTGGCAGAGGACCTGACTGTTCCCTGGATCATCAGTGGGCCGGGCGTCCGTCGCGGGCACTCGGTCACCGCCCCCGTCGGCATCACGGACACCGCGCCCACGATCGCCCACCTGCTCGGCCTGCCGATGCCGCCCGAGTGGACCGGGCGCGTCGTGACGGAGGCACTTGCGTGATCGCGCAGCCACCCCCGCCGTCCCGCGTGCTCCTCCCGCTCGGCCTGGCCGTCTGCCTCTCCCTGTTCGGCGACCTGACGCTCTACGCCGTGCTCGTCACCCAACTGGACGTGGTCGGCCTGAGCCTGGGCGCGGCTGGCGTCATGCTGGGCGCCAACCGGCTCGTCCGTGTCCCCGGCAACCCGCTCGCAGGGCTGCTGTTCGACCGCTGGGGCCGCCGGCCGCTGTTCCTCCTTGGCATGCTGGTGGGCGTGCTCTCCGTCGCCGCGTCCGGCCTGGTGCGTGGCTTCTGGCCGTTCCTCGCCACCCGGCTGGGTTGGGGGATCGCCTGGACGCTGATCAACGTCGGCGGCATGGCGATGGTCCTCGACGTGAGCACGGCCGCGGACCGCGGTCGCCTGACCGGGCTCTACAACACCTGGATGCTGGTCGGGCTTGCGCTGGGCCCGCTCGTCGGCGGTGTCCTCGTCGACCTGTTTGGCTTTCGCACCGGTCTGCTCGCCTGCGCCGGCATCACGACTATCGGGCTGGCGATCGCGCTTCTCGCGCTGCCCGAGACGGCGCGGCCCGTTGCTCGGGACGCACGCCGTGACCCGCGCTCACCCGCGGTCGGCCTGCGCCACCGCCTGCGCGATGCCTGGCGGCGGCAGGTCGGGGCCATCCTGCGCGCTGACCGGCGCTTACCCGCCGTCGCGGGCCTGTTCCTGATCACCCAGCTCGCCGGCGAGGGGGTGGTGTTCTCGACCATCAGCCTGTTGCTTCAACAGCGACTGGGGACGGCGGTGCATCTTGGCAGCCTGGTCCTCGGCGTGGCCTCGGCCAGCGGCGTTCTGCTTGCGCTGCGCTCGCTCCTCGCCGGCGCCATCGGCCCGCTCGCCGGGCACCTGTCCGACCTCCGGGGCAACCGCTGGC
>DATKTN010000027.1:0-3847 GCA_035531135.1 Anaerolineae bacterium | reverse complement strand
TCAGTCGTTCTCGTCACGCGACTGACCGACCCGGCCTGGTCCAGCCTCTTTCGACGCTTGAGCGCGGTGGTCACCGAGTTGGGTGGCGTGATCTCCCACGCCGCCATCGTCGCGCGGGAGAACGGTCTCCCCGCCGTCGTCGGCGTGCCGGAGGCCACACGCCGGATACGGGACGGGCAGCGCGTGCGCGTGGACGGCACGAGTGGCATCGTGGAGGTCCTGGAGTGAAACAGTTGCTCTTTACCCCCTGGGCGGAAGAGGAAGGCGAAGAGCGGCATGTCCCACCGGTGGAGATGGTGGGCGGGAAGGGATGGGGCCTCTACTGGCTGGCGGCCAACGGCTTCCCGACCCCTCCCACCTGGGTGCTCAGCACAGCCGCGTTCGACATGGTGGTGCAGCGGGCCGGGCTGACGGCGGCCATCGTCGAGGTCGGACGGGCACTCGCGGGCCTGGCGGACGACTGGGCCACGGCGCAGCAGGCGCTGGAGGCGCTGGAACCCCGGCGGGCCGCGGTGGCAGAGGCGTTACGCCAGACCGAGATGCCCGATCGGGTGGGTGCGGCGCTCGCCGACCTGCCGCTGGCGCCGGAGCAATGGGCGGTCCGTTCGTCAGCCACCGTCGAGGACGACCCTCACCATAGCTTCGCCGGGCAGTTCCTCTCGCTGCTCTCCGTGCCCAAAGGCATCGCTCTGTGGAATGTCGTCCGCCGGGTGTGGGCCTCGGCCTTCAGGCGCGAGGCCCTCATGTACTGCGCCCAGCACACAACGCCGCTGCCGCGAATGGCGGTGGTCCTCCAGCCGATGGAGCCGGTCACGGCCCGGGACCGCTCCGGTGTGGCCTTTAGCCACTCCCCTGTCGAGATGCTGCCGGGAGTGTTGGTCCAGGTCGCTTTCGGCACCGGCCAGGTCGTCGTCGACGGCTACGGCGGTGACATCTACAGCGTGCAGGGAGAGCAGGTCCAGATCCAGCCAATGCCTCCCTCCGAGATCCGGGTCACCGACATCATGGGCTACACGGTACCCCAGCCCCTCCCGCCGGGCCTCGCCCTCACCGAGGAGGAAGTGCAGGAGCTAGCTGGGTTAGTACTGGCGGTGGCGGAGCGATGGGGAGGGCCGGTGAACGTGGAATTCGTGTGGCGGGTGGACGAGGGTCCTACGTTGGTGCAGGTCCGTTCGGCCAAGTAGCGCTGCTTTGGCATATCACACTGCCTGCGGCATGCCGCTGGTACCGTGTGACGCTGATCGTCCGCATCCTATCCATGGCACAAGACTACCTCACCGAGTTATTGGCAGCTTACTGGTTCGCCCCACCGGTGGGACTGTGGCGGGCGGTCGAGCTGCGCGTGGCGGCAGAGGAACAGTACGAGCGTCCCCTGCTGGACGTCGGCTGCGGCGACGGGCGGGTCGGGCGGGTCCTGTTCGGGACAGCGGGGTACGCGGATGTGGGGCTCGATCCCTGGGCAGACCAACTGCGTCAGGCGGCCCGGTCAGGCGTGTACCGCCACGTGGACGTGGCCGACGGGCATCACCTGCCATACCCTAGCGGCACGTTCGCTACTGTTTTCTGCAACTCGGTTCTGGAACACATCCCCGACGTGTGGCGAGTCGTGCACGAGGTGGGACGGGTACTGCGATGCCCTGAGCCGGCCGAAGGGCGAACCGGCGGCCGCTTCATCTTTACCGTTCCGTCAGGCGCCTTCCGTCACTTCCTCGACGGTTACGCCCGGCGGTTGGCGGCCGGGCACGTACAGGGAGCGGAGGCATATGCCGCCGCCGTAGATGCCCGGTTGGAGCACTATCATTATCACACACCCAGCGAATGGCAACGGTTGCTGGCCAACGCCGGCATGACGATGGTCAAGGCGCGCTACTATATGCCGAAGGAAGTCGAGCAGTTGTGGGATCGGATGAACGTGCGCTACGGGATCGGGCAGCGACAGTCGACCTGGGGGCTGCTGGTCTCGCCCCACCTTCGGCCCCTGGGCTACCAGGCCCTCCTGCGTCGCCTGGTCGTGCGCACGCTCAGCCGCCGCTGGCGCCCCTATTATGAGATGGACGTACCCCCTGGCGAGAAGGGCGGTAGTCTCCTCGTCGTGGCCCGACGAGAGGACTAGCCACCCCCCATCCACCCCCATCTGTGATCATGCTGGAACCTGTCTGCAATCCTCAACCCGACGATTGGGATCTGTTCGTGGCCGGACACGCCGACGCCCACGTCCTCCAGACGAGCCCCTGGGGCGCGCTCAAGGCACAGTTTGGGTGGGCCGACGAGCGGGTGGGGTTGGCCCGAGGGGGAGCCTGGATCGCCGGGGCGCAGGTGCTCTACCGACGGTTGCCGGCCGGACTGGGGCGCTTGGCCTACGTCCCCCGGGGGCCGCTGGTGGACTGGACGGACGAGGAGCAGGTGGCAGCGCTTCTGGCAGCCCTCGACCACGCCGTCCAGTCACGGGGCGCTATCGCGCTCACCCTCGAGCCCGACCTGCCCGACGAGCCCGCTCACCGCGAGCGAATGCGTACCCTCGGGTTCCACCCCGCGCCGTTCAGCGCGGTCCAGCCTCGCCGCACCATCGTCGTCGATCTCTCCCCCGATGAGGCAACCATCCAGGTGGCGATGAAGTCAAAGACGCGTTACAACGTCCGATTGGCAGCGCGCAGGGGCGTGGCGGTGCGGGAGGCCACCGAGGCTGACTTGCCGGCTTTCCACGCGCTGATGGCCGCCACCGCTGCGCGGGACCGCTTCGGCGTCCACGCGCCAGCCTACTACGAGGCGGCCCACCGGCTGTTTGTGCCCCGGGGATGGGCACGATTGTTGCTGGCCGAGGTGGAGCGGGAGCCGGTGGCAGCGCTGATGGTCTTTGCGCTCCCACCGCGGGCCTGGTACTTTTACGGGGCCTCGAGCGACGCCCATCGCGAGAAGATGCCCACCTACCTCCTCCAGTGGGAGGCGATGCGCTGGGCCAGATCGCTGGGGTGCACGACCTACGACCTGTGGGGGGTCCCTGACGAAGACGAAGCAAAGCTGGAGGCCGAGTTCACACAGCGGCGGGATGGATTGTGGGGCGTATATCGTTTCAAGCGCGGCTTCGGCGGGCAGTTGGTGCGGAGCGTGGGGGCGTGGGACCAGGTCTATGCACCGATGCGATACCAACTCTATCGGTGGATGCTGGATACTCGATCCTGGATGCTGGATACGCGATCCTCGATACTGGATGCTCGACGACGAAGATGAAGTCACACGACACGCAACACGCAACACGCAACACGCATCACGCATCACGCATCACGCAAGACGCAACACGTGCCCAGTGGAACGCAGCATTGGCCCGCTTGCCCACCGCTCACGTCCTACAGACCTGGGAGTGGGGCGCGTTCAAGTCCCGCTACGGGTGGCATCCGACCCGTCATCTGTGGCTGGAGGATGATCGACCCTGTGCAGCCGCCTCGGTGTTGACCCGCCGGCTGGGTCGCTGGCCCTCGGCGGTGATGTACGTCCCCAAGGGGCCGGCCCTGGACTATGGGGACAGCGCCCTCCTGGAGCGGGTTCTGGCCGAACTGGAGAACGCAGTGCGACAGGAGCGGGCGTTGTTCGTCAAAATCGACCCTGACGTGCGGGCCGATACCGCCGAAGGGGAAATGGTCATGGAGGCGCTGCGTCGCCGGGGCTGGCATGTTTCCCGCGAGCAGGTCCAGTTCCGCAACACCATCTTGATTGACCTGACCGGCAGCCCTGACGAGATGCTGGCGGCGACAAAGTCCAAGTGGCGCTACAACGTACGGCTGGCCGTGCGCAAGGGGGTGAGGGTGCGCCGGGGCACGTTGGCCGACCTGCCGTTGTTGGTTGACATGTA
>DATKTN010000026.1:0-34448 GCA_035531135.1 Anaerolineae bacterium | reverse complement strand
GGGGGGTGGGGGGAGCAGAGGTGTGGGCACGCTCCCAGATGAACAGGATCGTCAGCATCACCACTGCTGAGACGATGACGTTGACCATGATAAAGATGGCCCAGGTACGTGTGCGCATGCCCTCAGACGACCTCCTTTGCTTGGTACGTCGGCTATTCTATCACAAATACCGGTAAATTGGTACACTGGTAGGCTGGAGCCGGTCCACCAATCTACCAACCCACCATTTCCCAATCCACCGATGTTGTGCTACACTCCAGCCAAATCCATCCGGGAGTACAGTTATGTCAACGTACCTTGTGAGGCACGCCGAGTTGCTGGTGACGATGGATGGCGACCGTCGTCGCATCCCCGACGGTGGCCTGTTCGTGCGGGACAACGTCATTGAGCAGGTTGGCCCGACCGGTGAGCTGCCGGCCGGGGCTGACTTCACTGTCGACGCCCGGGGGATGATCATCCTGCCGGGGCTGGTCAACACCCATCATCACTTTTACCAGACGCTGACGCGGGCGGTGCCGGCGGCGCAGGACGCCACGCTCTTTGGCTGGCTCAGGACGCTCTACCCGATCTGGGCCGGGCTGACCTCGGAGGCGGTCCACACCAGCGCGCTGGTGGCGCTCGCCGAGCTGGTGCTCTCCGGCTGCACGACCGCGTCCGACCATCTCTACGTCTATCCTAACGATTGTCGCATCGACGACGAGATCCGGGCGGCGCAGGAGATCGGCGTCCGGTTCCAGCCCTGCCGGGGCTCGATGAGCCTGGGGGAGAGCAAGGGGGGCCTTCCGCCGGACAGCGTCGTCGAGGAGGAGGCGTTCATCCTCAAGGACACGCAGCGGGCCATCGAGACCTACCACGACCCCGAGCCCTACGCGATGCTTCGTATCGTCGTCGCGCCGTGCTCCCCCTTCTCCGTCACGCCGGACCTGATGCGGGAGGCAGCGGCGCTGGCTCGCTCCTACGGCGTGCGCCTGCACACCCACCTGGCGGAGACGCTGGACGAGGAGCGGTTCTGTCTGCGCGAGTTCGGCCGTCGGCCGGTGGGGTACGCCGAGGAGCTGGGCTGGGTTGGGGACGACGTCTGGCACGTCCACTGCGTGCACCTGAACGAGCAGGAGATCGAGCTATTTGCCCGGACGGGCACCTCCGTCTGCCACTGCCCCAGCTCGAACATGCGGTTGGCCTCCGGGATCGCCCCGGTGCGGGCCTACCTGGACGAGGGCGTCACCGTGGGACTGGGGGTCGATGGCTCAGCCAGCAACGACTCCTCCCACCTGCTGGCGGAGGCGCGGATGGCGCTTCTCCTGCAGCGCGTGTCGGGCAACCCGGCGGGCCTGAGCGCGGAGGAGGCGCTCTGGCTGGCGACACGGGGCGGGGCGCAGGTGTTGGGCCGCGACGACATCGGCCAGCTTGCACCGGGCAAGGCCGCCGACTTTATCGGGCTGCGCCTGGACCGGCTGGACTATGCCGGGGCGCTCCATGACCCGCTGGCGGCGCTCGTCTTCTGCAGCCCGCAGCGGGTGGACCTCTCGGTGATCAACGGCCGGATGGTCGTGGAAGACGGCCATCTCCTGACGGTGGACCTGGGGCCGGTCGTCGAGCGGCATAATCGGATCTCGCGGGAGTTGGTGGGCATGGTGTAGGGTTTCAGGTTTCAGGTTGTGAGTGAGGAGTGCGGCGGCGATGAGAAGATATTCCAGTGCAACGATGCTCGTCAGAGGGGGCACCCTCGTCACTCCCGAGGGTACGCTTGACGCTGATTTACTGGTCCAGGGGGGGCGCATCAAGGCGGTCGGGCACGGCCTTTCTGTGGTAGACGACACCGTCGTGGTGGACGCCGAGGGCTGCTATGTCCTCCCTGGCGTCATCGACGCCCACACGCACATCCAACTGGATACCGGCATCTACCAGACGCCCGACGACTGGTTTATCGGCACCCGGGCCGCCGCCTGCGGGGGCGTCACGACCGTGGTGGACTTTGCCACCCAGTTTCCGGGGCAGACGCTGCGGGAGGCGGTGGAGGCGCGGCTGGAGGAGGCACGGGAGGCGGCCATCGATTACGCCTTTCACGTGATGGTCACCGACCTGCCGCCCGGTCGGGAAGGGGAGCTGGCCGAGCTGGTCGAACTGGGCACACCCAGCGTCAAGCTCTATACGACCTACCGGCCCAACTATTACGCCGACGACGCCACGGTGCTGCGCCTGATGGGGACGTGCGCCGAGTTGGGGCTCCTGCCGATGGTTCACTGCGAGAACGACGCGCTGGTCACCGCCCAGACGGAGGCGCTGGTCGCCGCCGGGGAGATTGGCTGGCGCAACCACCCGCACGCCCGCCCGGCGGTGGCCGAGCAGGAGGCGGTCCAGCGAATTCTCTTCCTGGCCGATGCCGCCGGGTGCCCGGTCCACATCGCCCACTGTTCGACCGGTCGCTCGGCCTCGATGGTGGCCGAAGCGCGGGAGTGGGGACAGGCTGTCTCGTGCGAGACCTGCCCCCAGTACCTGTTGCTGGACGACCGTGTGTACGCGGGGCCGGAGCCCTGGCGCTACATCCTCCAGCCACCCCTGCGCGATGCGGAGGAGCCGGACCGGCTGTGGGTGCTGGTGGCGGGTGGGGCGGTGGACCTGATCGCGACCGACCACTGCGACTACACGGCGGCCCAAAAGGTCGCGCAGGGCGACTTTACCCAGACGCCCGGGGGGCTGCCGGGGATGGAGACGCTGCTGCCATTGATGTTCACCTACGGTGTCGCCGAGGGTCGCTTGACACTGCCCCAACTCGTGAAGCTCCTCTCCGCCAACCCGGCCCGCGTGTGGGGGCTGTGGCCGCGCAAGGGGGCGCTCCTGCCCGGTTCCGATGCCGACGTCGTCGTCTACGACCCCGAGCCAGAGTGCACGGTCAGCGCCGAAGGCCTGCATTACCTGGCCGGATACACGCCCTACGAGGGGCTACGGCTACAGGGTCGGGTCAGGGCGACGATCTCCCGCGGGCAGGTCGTCTACCGCGAGGGGCGCTTCACCGGACGGGAGGGACGGGGGCGGTTCCTGGCACGAGAGCCAGCCGACGCGGCCATGTCGCTCTAGTTTGCCTGCCCTGACTTCTTGACCTGCACGGCCAGGTGTGATACAATAGCACAAGAATGTGTTACAAGTTGTGTCATATTGGAGGTGAGAGATGACCTGGACAGTGCAAACGACAGATTTGCGGCGGCGGGTGCGCGAGGTCCTGGACCGTGTGCGTCTGGAACAGGAGCCGGTCGTTGTCCGCAGCTACGGTACGCCGCAGGCGGTTATCATCCCCTACGAGGATTTCGAGAACTATATAGCATGGCGAACGACCAGTGAGAAGCGGGCGACCTGGCTGGCCGAACTGCGGCGCATCGCCGAGGAGGTGAGCGCTCGCGCTGCCCTTTCCGAGGACGAAGCGACCGCTCTGATCGATGAGGCGATCCGGACAACGCGGTCGGGCTGATGCGCGCTGTAATAGACACCAACCTTTTGGTCAGTTACCTGATCGCCCACCGTTCTCCGATCGCCGGGTTGATGGACGTCTACCTGGCGCGTGGCGATTTTGTGTTGCTGATTTCCCACGTGATGCTGGGGGAACTGGACCGGGTGTTGCAGTACCCCAGGCTTCATCGCTCCTACGATGCCCAGACTCGCATCCGCTTCGTGGCTCTCGTCGCTTCCCTGGGCGAGATCGTGGACCTGCCCCACGAGGTGCCCCGCATCTGTCGTGACCCGGACGACGACTGGGTCATCGCGTGTGCAGTTGCTGGGGATGCTGACGTTATCGTCAGCGGTGACCGAGACACGTTGGATTTGATCCAGGTTAACCGAAATCCCATTCTCTCTGCCCGCCAGTTTCTGACGCTGCTGCAGGGAGAGGGGAGCACATAGTTGCAGGAGGAGCGGCATGGAGCAGACGGCTCTGTTCTGCCGGTTCGGCGTTGCGTTGGCGATCGGCTTTCTGGTGGGATTGCAACGAGAGTACGCCCACGGAGGGCCTGATCGGCAGATATTCGCCGGGGAGCGCACGCTGGCGCTGATGGGCCTGGTCGGCTGCGCGGCCGCGATGGCGGCCGACGTGTTGGCCTCGCCGTGGCCGTTCGTCGGCATCCTCCTCGCGATGGGCGCGATGATCACGGTGGCCTATTTCATCATGGCCCAGCGCGGTGGCGTAGGCCTGACGACCGAGACGGCGGCGCTGCTGACAGTCATCGCCGGTGCGCTGTGTTACTGGGGCCACCTGGGGTTGGCGGTGGCGATCGGGGTGGCGACGACCGTCTTGCTCTCGCTCAAGATGGAGATGGACGTGTTCGTCCGCCGCATCACCCGGGAGGACGTCTACGCCACGCTCAAGTTCGCGGTCATCACGGCCATCGTCCTGCCGGTCCTGCCGAACCAGAGCGTGGGCGCGCCGCCGCTGGACGTACTGAATCCGTACAAGATCTGGCTGATGGTCGTGTTCATCTCCGGCATCAGCTTCCTGGGCTACGTGTTGGTCAAGGTGGTGGGTTCCAGGCAGGGCATCGGCCTGACCGGCCTGCTGGGGGGGATGGTGTCCAGCACGGCGGTGACGCTCAGTTTTGCGCAACGCAGCCAGCGGGAGGCGGAGTTGGCCAAGCCTTTCGCGCTGGCGATCACGGTGGCCTGGACGGTGATGTTCTCCCGGGTGGTCGTCGAGGTCGCGGCGCTGAACGGCGCGCTGCTGCGGGTGCTGTGGCTGCCGATGGCCGCCTCGGCGGCGGTGGGGCTGGCCTACGGCGTCTATCTCTACTTCTCTCAGCGCACCGACGAAGAAGGGGAGGTCGCTTTCTCCAACCCGTTTGAGCTGGGTCCGGCGGTCAAGTTTGGCCTGCTCTACGCAGTGGTCCTGCTGGTCTCCAAGGCGGCGCAGATGTACCTGGGCAACACCGGCGTCTACCTCTCCAGCGTCGTCGCCGGGCTGGCGGACGTGGACGCGATCACGCTCTCCATGGCAGAGTTGAGCCGCGCGGCGGGGGGCGTGAGCCTGATCACGGCGCAGCGGGCGATCGTGTTGGCGGCAATGTCGAACACCGTCGTGAAAGGGTCCATCGTGCTGACGAGCGGGTCGCCCGCGCTGCGCCGCGCGCTGTGGCCGGGTTTTGCGCTGATGCTGGTGACGGGCGTTGGGGTAGCGTTTCTGATCTAGGGCAAGACGGCCAATACCAACCTCACCGGAGAACACTGTTGATCAGCTTCCTTCAAGTCTTGGGCGGCATGGCCCTGTTCCTGTTTGGCGTGCGCACGCTCAGCGCAGGCATGGAGAAACTGGCTGGTAATCAGCTCCAGGAATGGTTGGATCGTATGACCGGCAGGCCGATCAAGGGCGCGATCTTTGGCGCTCTTGCGACGGCCCTGATTCAGAGCAGCAGCTTGTTGATGGTGACCATGATCGGCTTGATCAACGCCAATCTGATGACGCTTGAGCAGGCGGTCGGCGTGATGATGGGCCAGGAGATCGGCACGACGCTCACCGCCCAGATCGTGGCCTTCAAGATCGGCGACCTGTGCTTTCTCTTCATCGCGCTGGGGCTTTTCCTGGTTGACTTTGCCCCCGGCCGTGACGGGCGCAAGTACGGGGAGATCGTCCTGGGGTTTGGCATCCTGTTCCTGGGGATGAATCTCATGTCCGGAGCGTTAAAGGTGTTGGCGGATATGCCTGCGGTGGCGCGATGGCTGATGTCTATGGGACAGAACGTTCCGGCAGGCATCCTGGCGGGCACGATCGCCACCGCCGTCGTCCAGAGCAGTTCGGCGTTCACCGGCCTGGTCGTCGCGATGGGGATCAGCCAGGCGGTCACGCTTCCTGGCGCGATCGCACTGCTTCTGGGTGCCAACATCGGCACCTGTATCACGGGGTTGATTGCATCCCTTCGTCTCTCCCGGTCGGCCCGGCGCGCATCCATCGCCCAGATCCTGATCAACGTCGTGGGGGTCCTCCTTTTCCTGCCCTTTATCTCTCCCTTTACCGGGATTGTGGGCCGTACTTCGTCCCTCCTCCCGCGCCAGATTGCCAACGCCCATACCATCTTTAACGTCGTCGTGAGTGTCGTTCTCTTTCCCTTCGTTCGGCATATCGCGCGGGCGGCTGAATTGCTGGTGCCGAAAAGCGCGGATGAGCCAAAGCCCAGACTCACGGCCTACATTGACGAGAGGCAGTACCGCCTGCCTCCGGTTGCTTTGACTGAGGCTGTCAGGGAGTTGAACCGGATCGGTGAGATCACGGCCGAAATGATCGATCGCGGACGCCAGGCGCTGGTGGAGCAAGACATGGACGCCGCCGAGTGGGTGCTGGAGCAGGAGGGCGAGTTCGTGGATCCGGTGTGCGTGGTCCTCGAGGATTTCGTCAACACGCTCATGCAGGGAAATCTCAGCGTGAGCCAGCAAAGGCGCTGTTTCCAACTCAAGAACCTGATCACCGACATCGAGAGAGTGGGCGACCTGACGGAGAACCTGGCCCAGGCCGCACAGAAGAGGGTCGCTCACGATGTTACGTTCAGCCCTCAGGCGGTGCAAGACCTGGACCGGCTTTGTCAGCACACGCACCGCACCTACGTATACGCGTTGCAGGCTCTCCGCGCCGGTGATAAAGCGCTGGCCCGGCGGGCCTGCCGTCTGGAGGACGAGTTCGACGAACTGTACCTGGAGGCGCGGCAGGGGCACATCGATCGCCTGGGGGCAGGGATATGCCAGCCAGAGGCGGACGTGCTCTTCATCGAGTCACTGCGCAACCTGGAGCGCATCAGCGATCACGCCGACAACTTGGGCATCAGCGTGATGCGGGCCTAAAGTGACGACAGTGTTTCCTCACATGCCACGTCAGTCTCACAATTGACGGTCGTTCAGGAGGTACCTATTATGGAACTCGCTCAATTTCTGCCTGTTGCCCGGGGCGACGAGCCTGCTGGCCTGGTGCTGCGCGACGGACGCGTGATCAACGTCTTCACTGGCGAGATCGTCGAGGCCGACGTAGCCGTCGCCGGTGACCGCATCGTCGGGGTGGGGCATGGCTATGACGCCGCCGAGGAGATCGACCTGGGCGGGCGGTACGTGTGCCCGGGTCTGATCGACGCCCACGTCCACATCGAGTCTTCGATGGTCACGCCGCCCCAATTTGGCCGCGCCGTCGTGCCGCGCGGCACGACCACCGCCGTCACCGACCCGCACGAGATTGCCAACGTCGCCGGGGCCGACGGCGTCCGCTACATGCTGGCGGCCTCCGAGGGGCTGCCGCTTACCGTGTGCGTCAACCTCCCCTCGTGCGTCCCGGCCACGCACATGGGTACTGCGGGCGCGGAACTGACGGCCGACGACCTGGTCGAGCTGCGCGACCTGGAGCGCGTCACCGGGCTGGCCGAGTTCATGAACGTGCCGGGGGTGGTCCTGGGGTTGCCCGGCGCGCTGGAGAAACTGCGGGCCTTCCAGGGGCGGGTGATCGACGGCCACGCCCCCGCCGTGAGCGGCAAGTGGCTCCAGGCCTACACCGGCGCCGGTCCCGGCTCCGACCACGAGTGCACGACCGCCGACGAGATGCTCGAGAAACTCCGGCTGGGGATAGTCGTGTTCATCCGCGAGTCCACCGCCGCCAAGAACCTGCGCGCGCTTCTTCCGGCCGTCACGCCTCAGAACAGCCGTCGCTGCGCCTTCGGTACCGACGATCGCCACCCGGCCGACCTCCTCGACGAGGGCCACCTGGACCACCTGGTCCGGCTGGCCGTCGCCGAGGGGCTCGACCCTGTCACCGCCATCCAGATGGCGACACTCAACGCGGCCGAGTGGTTCCGACTGCGCGACCGGGGGGCGATCGCGCCGGGCAGGCGGGCCGACCTGGTTGTTTTCTCCGACCTGAAGGACTTTCGCGCCGAGATGGTCTTTGCCGGTGGGGCGTTGGTCGCGCAGGACGGCGTCCCCGTCGGTGAGTGGCCCACGCCCGCGGTAGACGATTCCCGTGTGCGCGACACCGTGCACGTGGACTGGGATCAGCTCAGTTTCGCGATCCCCGCCCGGGGCGAGCGCGCGCGCGTGATCGGCGTCGTCCCCGACCAGGTCGTCACCGAGCACCTGGTCGAACTTCCGCAGGTGGTGGACGGCCTGGCGGTGGCCGATCCGGAGCGGGACCTGCTCAAGCTGGCGGTGATCGAGCGGCACCGGGGGACCGGAAACGTCGGCCTGGGGTTCGTGCGCGGGCTGGGGCTCAAACGCGGCGCGCTGGCTGGCAGCGTGGGCCACGACGCGCACAACCTGACCGTCGCCGGTTGCGACGACACCTCGATGATGACTGCCGCCCGCGCCGTGGGCGACCTGGGCGGGGGACTGGTCGCCGCCGCCGGCGAGGAGGTGCTGGGCGCTGTGCCGTTGCCCATCGCTGGCCTGATGTCCGACCAGCCGGTGGAGATCGTCCGCCAGCAGATGGAGCGGTTGGTGGGGATTGCCAGGGGTCTTGGCTCCCCTCTGCACGACCCCTTCATGGCGCTTGGCTTCCTGGCGCTCGAGGTGATCCCGGCGCTCAAGCTGACCGACCAGGGGCTGGTGGACGTGGACAAGTTCGACTTTGTGCCGCTGTGGGTGGAGTAGGATCGTGAAGGACGACGCCGATCGGCCTACCGACCTGCGCGCCCGTCGCCGGCGCGAGCAACGACGCCTGTTCTGGATCGCCGCGGCCTTTCTCGTCGTCGTCGGTGGCGTCACGATCGCGCTGGTCTACGGCCCCCCGGCCGCCGCGCTGGGCCTGGTGTGCCTGCTGGCCGGTGCAGGCCTCCTGGGCCTCTTGTGGCTGATCCTGCTCCTGATCGAGCGCCTGGCAGAATAAAGACCCTAAGGGTTTTCTGAAACCCTTAGGGTCTGGGAGGTGTGAAACCCTTAGGGTCTGGGCTGGTTGCCAAAGGACGGGGTTTGTGCTATCATCCGTCCATGCCCTCGCTGGAAGGAGGTGGTGGCCATCGACTGTGCGCTTTCATCTTTGACTGGCAGTGACTCTTGGTTCGTGTATCCCCAATAGGAGGTGAAGAATGTCTAGGCGTTTGTGGAACCTGATGTGCATTCTGTTCGTCGCGGCGCTGGTGTTGGCCGCCTGCGGGCCAGCCGCAACGCCGGAGCCGGAGGAGTTCGTCTTCGGTGTCATCCTGGTGGGCCCCTACAACGACCACGGCTGGAGCGAGGCCCACTACACCGCCGCCGAGTACGTCACCGAAAAACTCCCCAACTCCCGTTTCGTTTACCTGGACAAGCTCAACCCCGCCGACCGGCCCGAGACCACGCTCGAGCAGGCGGTCGATGATATGGTCTCCGACGGGGCCAAGATGGTCTTTACGACCTCGGACGACTTTAAGGAGGACACCGACCTGGCGGCGAAAAAGTACTCGGACGTCACCTTCATCCACATCTCCGGCGACCACGTTCTGACCGGCGACGCCCCGCCCAACGTGGATAACTACATGGGCAAGATGGTGTACGGCAAGATGATCGCCGGCTGTGCCGCCGCGCTGGCGACGGAGACCGGGACCATCGGCTACGTGGGACCGTTGATCAACGAAGAGACCCGTCGCCTGGCCTCCTCCGTCTACCTGGGCGCCCGCTACTGCTACGAGAACTACCGGGGGATGGACCCTGGCGACCTGCGCTTCATCGTCACCTGGATCGGCTTCTGGTTCAACATCCCCGGCGTCACGCTCGACCCCACCGAGGTCTCCAACGACCTGATCAATGAGGGGACGGACGTGCTGTTGTCCGGCATCGATACCACCGAGGCACTGGTCGTCACCGGGCAGCGGGCGGGCGAGGGGGAGCGGGTCTTTGCGGTCCCCTACGACTACGAGGGCGCCTGCGAGGAGGCCCCTGATGTCTGCCTGGGCGTGCCCTACTTCAACTGGGGCCCCGGCTACCTGGAGCGGGTCCAGGCGGTGCGGGACGGGACCTGGAAGCCGCAGTTCGTCTGGGTTGCTCCTGACTGGAAGGACATCAACAACCGCGACACCAGCGCGGTCGGCTTCCTGAAGGGCCCCGCGCTCACCGACGAGTGGGCTGCTAAGGTCGACGAATTCATCGCCGGGTTGGCCGACGGCTCGATCAACCTCTTCGTCGGGCCGCTGAACTACCAGGACGGCACCCCCTTCCTGGCCGACGGTGAAGTGGCGAGCGACGAGCAGATCTGGTACATGCAGCAGCTCCTGGAGGGCATGGAAGGCCCCAGCGAGTAGCTGTCATCTGGTGCCAGGCACCTCCCAGGTGCCTGGCACCTTTCCCCGCGAGGGTGACGATGCTTAATGAATTCAGCGTGAGCGGCTATAAGAGCCTCTATGATTGCACGATTGCCGATCTTCAGCCCATCAACGTCTTCCACGGTGATAACAACGTAGGCAAGTCCAACATCCTGGAGGCGCTGGAACTTTTCTGTCGAGCCCTCGAAGGCGATCGGTCGAGTCCATCCACTGCCTCGTTCTCCTGGGGAGAGGCTAAAATCGTATTGCAGGGCCAGTTTGCGTTGCCGGGAGGGGAGCAGGTTGACGCCAAAGTTCAGTTCACCAAGACAAAGCGAGAAGGAACTATGAGCGTCAATGGAGCGAAAATGGCAGGGCCTCTGAGCCTGACCATCAGCTCATCTCTCCACCTCTATCGCATCCCTGCCCGCCGCCGGCTGGAAGTTGAACGGGAAACACAGGCAGAACAGCCACTAGATCCTGAGGGTGCGAACTTGAAAGAGCGACTCTTCTGGGCCTCTGTCAGCCAGGACCCAGAGGAACGGAAGGCCTTTTACAATGTCTTGCGTCCCCTTTTCGCTGAATCTCCACTGGCTCTAGGTACGCTTCAGCCTGTCGCTTCACCAGGTGGTCCCTATGATCTACAGATGGAGACCACGACCCGGAGCATCCCACTGGAGCAAATGGGCAGTGGCATCCAGCAATTGGTGCTGTTGTCCGGACTCATCGCGCTGAGCCGTGCTGCTGTCATCGCTATCGAAGAGCCGGAGATGAATCTTTCTTGGTCCACGCAGAAGAAACTACGGCTTATTCTCCAACAGATGGTGGAACGGCAAGATGTTCCTCCTTTCCAAATTTTCATCTCTTCTCACTCGCCGCTCTTTGAGTTCTACGAGAACTTTTACCGGGTAGAGATGGTGGACGGACACACGCAGGTCACGCGGGTTGCCAATGCAGAGCGGCGGCGGATATTCGACGGTGTAATCCCTCCTGCAGACAGACGAGCTGCCTGGCTGCACGATGAGAACGTCGTCGTGCTTCCCCCCTACGTGGTGGAGACGTTGGAAGTCCAGCAGGGCGACCTGGTTTACTTCGTGCCTCAGGGAAATCGTGTACTCATGTTGAACGAAGAGGATTTCACCGATTTTGCTCGACCGGAGGATGGGGAAGCGTGAACCCAGCAGAAGCATGGCTGTCTGATCCAATGCATCCCTTATGCTGTGACACTTCGGCTCTCTACTTCCCAGCCACTCTGCGCCGCTTGCGCCAGCGGTTCCCTGCCCGCCGTATCCTGCTTCCCGTCATTGCCTACTTTGAGCGCCAGCGGCAATTGCGTGTCCGTTTTGGGCCATCGTATCGGCCAGAAGTCCTACGCCAGAACCTCCTTGAGCCGCTGGGGGTCGAGATTGTCATCTGCGAGGAGTCCGTCGCGCTGCTTCTGGCAGAGATGGCAGAGCGGATAGAGACGCGAGTGTTGAGCGACTTGGCAGGCAACGAGGCGTGGTCGGATCAGCGGGCCCGTCAGAATATGATCCGAGTCCGCGCGCAGGAGTTGCGAACCAGGCAGGCCAACTGGACCCCTGTGCTTCAAGGGGAGCCTGGTCTTCCCGCGCCCTGTGGCCAGCGCTGCCGTCTGGGCGACTACGTTGTCGCTGCCACGGCTCGCTCTCGAGACGCACTGCTGCTCA
This sequence comes from Anaerolineae bacterium, assembly GCA_035531135.1. Lineage (GTDB taxonomy): Bacteria > Chloroflexota > Anaerolineae > B4-G1 > B4-G1 > DATKTN01. The sequence continues at coordinate 22,543 of DATKTN010000026.1, read as the reverse complement.
CCGCTGATAGGGCCCTGCTTGACGCATTCGAGCTTCACCCTGATCTCTTTCCCCCGGCGCTGCCACCGGATGTGTCGGTATGAGAGTTGAACTTGTCGAGATCAAAAAGCACTTTGGCCCCGTCCGGGCCAACGACGGCGTCTCCGTGACGCTGGAGCCCGGCACGATCCACGGGCTGTTGGGGGAGAACGGGGCTGGCAAGACCACGCTGATGAAATGCCTCTCGGGCTACCAGGCCCCCGATGGGGGAACCATCAAGGTGGACGGGCAGCCGGTCTCTTTTGCCTCCCCCGACGAGGCGATCCGCCGCGGGATCGGCATGCTGCACCAGGACCCACTGGACTTTCCCCAGATGCGGGTGTTGGACAACTTTCTGCTGGCCTTCGATCGCCGTATGGTGCCGGACCGGCGGCGGGGGCGAGCGATGCTGCGGGAGCTGGGTGCGCGATTTCACTTTGACCTGGACCCCGAGGCCGAGGTCACCGGCCTGACGATCGGCGAGCGGCAGCAACTAGAGATCCTGCGCCTCCTGGCGCTGGGCGCGCAGTTCATCATCCTGGACGAGCCGACGACCGGTATCTCGGCCCCCCAGAAGGCCAAGCTCTTCGCCACGCTCCGCCACCTGGCCGACGACGAGGGCCGCTCGGTCGTCTTCGTCTCCCACAAGCTGGAGGAGGTGGAGGAGCTCTGCCACCGGGTCACGGTGCTCCGGCGCGGCAAGGTCACCGGCGAGGCGGAGATGCCCTGTCCGGTGGGCCGTCTGGTGGAGATGATGTTTGGGCGCAGCCTGCCGCCTGTCGAGTGCCCCCTGGTGGAGCCCGGGCCGGTCGTCCTGCAGGTGGAGGGAGCGGCCATCTCCTCGTACCGCCTGGCCGTGCAGGACGTGAACCTGGAGGTGCGCGCGGGCGAGGTGATCGGGCTGGCCGGGCTGGAGGGAAGCGGGCAGCGGCTGTTCCTGCGCGCCTGTGGGGGCCTGGAGCGGCTCGCCGCAGGCCGCGTCCTGTTGGATGGGCGGGACCTGACGGGCGCTCCCTATCGCCGCTTTCTCGATGCCGGCGGCGCGTACGCGCCGGCAGGCCGGCTGGAGGAAGGGCTGGTGGGCGGGCTCACGCTCACCGAGCACGTCGCGCTCGCTGAGCGCAATGGCCCCTCCTTGATTGACTGGGCGGATGCTCGGAGGCGGGCCGTCGAGCGCATCCGCCACTTTAACATCGTCGGCCAGCCGGAGAGCCCGGTCGAGGCCCTCTCCGGCGGCAACCAGCAGCGGGTCGTGCTGGCGCTGCTTCCGCCCGGGCTGCGGCTGCTCCTGATGGAGCATCCGACCCGCGGGCTGGACGTGGAGTCGGCCAACTGGATCTGGCAGCAGTTGCTGGCCCGGCGGGAGGATGGCACGGCGATTATCTTTATCTCCGCCGACCTGGACGAGCTCCTGGAGCGGTCGGACCGCATCGCGGTCTTTTACGGTGGCCAGATGTCGGCTCCGGTGCGGGCCTGCGACACGACGGTGGAGCAGTTGGGGTATTTGATCGCGGGGAAGAGCGCGGGGCGTGGGGCGTGAAACGTGAGACGTGAGACGTGAAACGTGAAACGTGATGCGTGAGACGTGAGAATGAAGGGCATCTTGAGACTGAAGAACGTGCTTCTGGGTCTGGCGCCGGTGGTGCTGGCGCTGCTGTTCACCACGTTGATCCTGGTCGCCGTCGGCGCGCCCCCGGTGGAGGCGTACCGCAACATCCTGTCCGGCGCGTTCGAGAGCTGGCAAAAGATCGCCGACGTCGTCGCTGCGTGCGTGTTGCTCATCCTGTGCGGCGTGGGTATGAGCATCACCTTCACCGCTGGCCAGTGGAACGTCGGCGTGGAGGGGCAGATCGTCCTGGGCGCGATCTTTGCCACCTGGGTGGCCCGCAACCTCCTCTGGCCGCAGGTGCCGGTGCTGACGCTGATGCTCCTGGCCGGGATGCTGGGCGGGGCGCTCTGGGGGGCGCTGGCGGGCCTCCTCAAGGTCTATGGCAAGGTGCACGAGATCTTTGGCGGGCTGGGCCTGAATTACGTGGCGCAGGGGTTGGCCATCTGGCTGATTTTCAACCCCTGGAAACCGGCGGACGGGGCGACGATGAGCGGCACCGATCCCTTCCCCGACCCGGCCTGGATGCCCCGCCTGGGCGACCTGCGCGTCGCCCCGCTGGCGGTGATCCTGGCGCTGCTTTCGGCGGCGGTCGTCTACTTCCTGCTGCGGGGAACCCGCTGGGGATTGGAGTTGAAGGCGATGGGCAAGAACTTTCGCTCTGCCTTTCTGCTGGGGGTGCCCTCTACCCCCCGCCTGTTGACCGCCTTCGCCGCCTGTGGCGCGCTGGCTGGGCTGGCCGGCGCGATCCGTTGCTCCGCCCGCTACGGGCGGATGCTCCCCGACATCTCCGGCGGGCAGGGCTATCTCTCGCTCCTGGTCGCGCTCCTGGCCGGCTACCGGCCCCAGTGGGTGCCCCTCATCGCGCTCTTCTTCGCCGCCGTCGGCGTGGGGAGCCCCCGCCTGGAACTGAACATGCAACTCGACTCGTCGCTGGGTGGCGTGCTGCGGGCATCGGTCGTGCTGGCGGTGATGCTCGTGGGTGGCTGGCGGGCGCTCATGGCCCGGCGGCAGGAGACGACCTGATGGAGACCGACTTTCTGGTTCAGACCCTCTCCTCCATCGTGGCCGCCGCGACGCCGGTGGTCCTGGCCTCGATCGGCGAGACGATCTCGGAGAAGAGCGGCGTCATCAACCTGTCGCTCGATGGCTCGATCGCCCTCTCGGCGATGGCCGGCTTCGCCGTCGCGTTTACGACCGGCAGCGTGACGCTGGGGGTCCTGGCGGCGATGGCGGTGGGTGCGTTTATCGCGCTGATCATCGCCACCGCCAGCATCACGCTGCGCCAGGAGCAGGTGGCCGTCGGTTTCGTGCTGACGATGCTGTGCATGGACCTGGCCGACTTTCTGGGAAACCCCTTCGTCCGCAAGCCCGGCCCCTCGGTGGTCCACTGGCCCATTCCCTACCTGTCCGAGATCCCCATCCTGGGGCCGATCCTGTTCGACCACAACCTGGTCGTCTACCTGAGCCTGCTTTCCATTTTGGCTGCCTGGTGGTGGATCTACAAGACGCAGCCAGGATTGAAACTGCAGGGGGTGGGAGAGCGGCCCGAGTCGGCCTTTGCCCGGGGGGTGAACGTCAGCCGGTTCCGGTACGTCTACACCGTGGTCGGCGGCGCGCTGGTGGGGCTGGCGGGGGCTTCATATTCTCTGAGCATCAAGCTCGGCTGGAGCCACCGCCACACGTTCGGCATCGGCTGGATCGCGCTGGCGATCGTCATCTTTGGCGGCTGGAGTCCCTGGCGCGTGGCGGCGGGGTGCTATCTCTTTGGCCTGCTCAAGGCGCTGGGCAGCATTTTGCAGCGGAACCCGGCCTTTGCCGCCGTCCCGACGCAGATATTCTCGTCCGCCCCGTTCGCGCTGATGATCTTTGCCCTGATGCTGGTGAGCAGCGAGGGGGTCGACCGGCTGCTGGCGCTCCTGCCCACGCGCCTGGCCCGCCGGATCGACCGCGCCATCCGCGGCCGCCCTCCGGGAGGGCTTGGAAAACCGTTTGTGCAGGGATGATGGGTGTTGCCTCGAACGCGCGCCACGCAACACGCAATACGCAATGTCTATCTGACGGGGAGACAACCCAAATGTCCGATACCATGAACGTCCAACCCTTTCAAGTCCTTCTCAACTGGATCTTGACCGAGCTGGAGGAGAACCAGTCTATCTTTGGGATCCACCGCTCCCTGTTCTACACCCCCAGGCCAGATAGCCCCTATGTCACGGAGAACCTCTTTGGGCAGCCCCTGGCCACCCCCATCGGGCCGGGGGCCGGGCCCCACACCCAGTTGGCCCAGAACATCGTCTGCGCCTGGCTCTCCGGGGCGCGGTTCATCGAGCTGAAAACCGTGCAGATCATGGACGAGCTAGAGATTCCCCGGCCCTGCATCGACATGGAGGACGAGGGGTACAACGTCGAATGGTCGCAGGAGCTCAGGCTGGAGCAGTCCGCCGACGAGTACGTCAAGGCCTGGGCGCTGATCCACGTCCTCCGCCGGGTCCTCGGCTTCGATCGCAGCGCCCCCTTCGGGACGGTGTTCAACATGAGCGTCGGCTACAACCTGGAGGGGATCCAGAGCCCCCGTATGACGCGTTTCATGGACCAGTTGCAGGACGCGTCCGAGGAGATCGTCGGGCTCCAGGCGGTCCTGAAGGGGAGGTTCCCCCAGTTTGGCGATGTCGAAATCCCGGCCCAGGTCACGAACAGCGTCACGCTTTCGACGATGCACGGCTGCCCCCCCGACGAGATCGAGAACATCGGCCGGTACCTGCTGGAGGAGCGGGGGCTGCACACCGCGGTCAAGCTGAACCCCACGCTGCTGGGCAAAGAAGCGGTGATGCGCATCCTGCACGACCACCTCGGTTTCGGCGAGATTCACATCCCCGACGGTGTGTTCGAGCACGACCTGCGGTACGGCCGGGCGCTGGAGTTGATCCGGACGCTCCAGGACGTCGCCGCCGCGCAGAACCTGACCTTTGGGGTCAAACTGAGCAACACGCTGGCCATGGCCAACCGCAAGAGCACGCTGCCCGGCGACGAGGTGTACATGTCGGGGCGCGCCCTCTATCCGATCACGATCAACCTGTTTCACAAGCTCGCACAAGAGTTCGGCGGTGACCTGAATGTCTCTTTCTCGGCCGGGGCGGACGCGCTCAACGTCACGTCCATCCTGGCCACCGGTGCCTGGTCCGTCACGGCCGTCTCCGACCTGCTGAAACCGGGCGGCTACTCCCGGCTGCTCCAGTACCTGGAGAACCTGGAGAGCGACATGCGCGACCGGGGGGTGACGGGGCTGGAGGAACTGGCCCGCGACAGGCTGGCCAACCTGGAACGGGCGGCTGCCCAGGCGCTGGAGGACCCACGGTACAGGAAGGACTATCACCCTCACGGCCTGCCCAAGGTCGAGTCAGGGTTGGACCTGTTCGACTGCATCGCCGCCCCCTGCGTTGAGCAGTGCGCGGTGCTGCAGGACGTGCCCGAGTATGCCTGGCTGATCTCCCAGCGAGCGTACGACCGGGCGCTGGAGGTGATTCTCTCCCGCAACCCGCTCCCCGGCGCGACCGGCTACGCCTGCACCCACCTGTGCCAGACGCGGTGCACGCGGAACGACTATGACGAGCCGGTCGCCATCCGGGCGCTGAAGCGGTTTGCCGCCGAAAAGGGTGAGGTCGCCCCCAAGGCCGCCGCGAAGACCGGCCACAGGGCAGCCATCGTCGGCAGCGGCCCGTCCGGGCTGGCTGCGGCCTACTTCCTGGCACTGAACGGCGTCGAGGTGACCGTGTTCGAGGCGCGGGACAGGCCGGGGGGCATGTTGGCGATCGCCCCCACCTTCCGGTTGCCCGAGGCGGTCGTCCGGGAGGACGTCGAGCGGATTGAGAAGCTGGGGGTGGCGATCGAGCTTTCCCATCCCATCACGGCTCCTCCAGAGGAGCTTTTGGACCAGGGCTTCGACGCCGTCTACGTCGCCTCGGGCGCTCAGAGGGACGCCCGGCTGGGCATTGAGGGCGAGGACGGCGCGGGCGTCTTCCTGGCGCTCGACTTTCTCAAGCGGGTGAGGTGGGGCGAGGAGGTCCACCTGGGTGGCCGGGTCCTGGTGATCGGCGGAGGGAACACGGCGATGGACGCCGCCAGGACGGCCAGGCGGCTGACCGGAGGCCCGGTGACGGTCGTCTACCGGCGCACCCGCCGGGAGATGCCGGCCACCGGCGAGGAGGTCGAGGGGTTCTTCGCGGAAGGGGGTATGCTGGAGGAGCTGGCTTCGCCGGTGCGGGTCGTCCTGAAAAATGGCCGGGTGGCCGCGTTGGCGTGCATCCGGAACGAGCTGGGGGAGCCCGGTGCGGATGGGCGGCGGAGGCCGGTCCCCATCGAGGGGAGCGAGTTCGATATCGCGGCGGACTCGGTCATCGTCGCCATCGGCCAGCGTCCCGACGTCTCCTTCCTCGATGGCAGCGCCGTCTCGCTGGGCAAGGGTGACACGATCGTCGTGGACCCGCAGACCGGGTGTGCCGCACAAGCGCGGGTCTACGCCGGCGGGGACGCGGTGCGGGGGCCGGCGATCATCATCGAGGCGTGTGCCGACGGCAGGCGGGCCGCCGGGGCGATCCTGGAGCAGTTGGGCGTGAGCGCCGGCCGGCCAAGTGTCCAGCATCCCACGCTCTCGGAGGAAGAGATCGTGCGGGTGAAACGCGTCCGGGCCAGGAAGGAGGCGCAGCGTCGAGGAGCGATGCTTCCTCCCGAGCGGCGCGGTGGCTTCGACCTGGTCGAGGCGACGCTGAGGGAAGATGCGGCGCTGGAGGAGGCGGCCCGGTGTATGCAGTGCGCGAGCTTTTGCGACAAGTGCGTGGAGGTGTGCCCCAACCGGGCCAACTACGCGTTCACCGCCTCAACCGTGAGCGTGACGCTGCCCAGGCTCGCGTGCCGGCAGGGCGAGCTGGCGGTGGCAGGGGAGGAGGTCTTCCAGGTCGCGCAGGCCCGGCAGATCATCCACGTCGACGACTTTTGCAACGAATGCGGCAACTGCGCCACGTTCTGCGTCCACGACGGCAAGCCCTACCTGGACAAGCCCCGGCTCTATCTGAATGAGGGCGACTTTGAGCGGGAAACCGACAACGCCTTCTACGTCGAGCGATGCAAGAACGGATGGACGGCCAGGCGGCGGGAGGGGGGAAAAACGTCGCGGTTGTACCTGGACGGCGACACCGGCGAGATGGCGTTCGAGAACGAACTGTTGAGGGCCAGCCTCTACCCCGACTTCCAGGTCAGGACGCCGGAGCTAAAAGAGGAGTTCGAGGGATCGTGCTCGCTGGCCGAAGCGGCGGAGATGGCCGTGATCCTCAAGGGGCTGATCACCTCCCTGCCGTTCTTGCCGCTTGGGTGAGGAAACGCGATCAGCATCCAGCACAAAGGAGCCAACGTCCAACATGCGCAAACAACCCAACTCCCGCATGTGTTTCATCTGCGGCCGGCAGAACCCGGCCGGGCTGAAAATGGACTTTTACGAGGACGCCGAGGCCGGGCAGGTGCGGTCGGAGTTGACCGTTCCCGACGCGTATCAAGGCTACCCGGGCGTCGTCCACGGCGGCATCGTCGCCGCTATCCTGGACGAGGTCTCGGGGCGTGCGATCATGATGGGCGGGAACGACGACGACCTGATGGCGACGCTGCGCCTGACGATCCGCTACCGTCGCCCGACCCCGACCGGGACCCCGTTGACCGCCGTGGGGTGGGTGGAGCAGATGGGCGGGGTGGGCGCGCGGGTGACCGGGGAGATCCGGCTGCCCGATGGCACCGTCACTGCCGAGAGCGAGTCCCTCCTGGGCAGCGTGCCGGAGGAGTTTCGCACCCGTTGGGAGCCGGAAAAGTCCTATTGGAGGGTGTATGAGTAGCATGAACGAATACGACGTATACGCCATGACCTACGACGCGCAGTGGGGTGAGTTCGCGGACGACGTTCCCTTCTACGTCGAAGAGGCCAAACGCGCCCATCCGCCGGTGCTGGAATTGGCCTGCGGCACAGGGCGCGTGTTGATTCCAGTGGCCCAGGCAGGCGTGCGCGTTTATGGCCTGGATGCTTCCCCGGCAATGGTGGAAGTGTGCCGCCGCAAGGTCGCCGAGTTGCCGGAAGAGGTGCAGGCGCGCGTCACGCTGTTCGAGGCCGACATGCGCGACTTTAGCTTCGACGAGCGTTTCGGCCTCATCTATTGCCCGTTCCGTGCCTTTCTGCACTTGATGACGACCGAGGATCAGATGGCCGCCCTGCGCAATATCCACGCCCACCTGCGCGACGGGGGCCGGTTCGCGCTCAACTTTTTCAACCCGGACCCGGCCTACATCGCCGAGGCGGCCAGCCAAGGTCGAGGGCTGGCCAAAATTGGCAAAGAGTTCCCCCATCCGGAGAGTGGCAACAAGGTGATCGAGTGGTCCACGCTGGGCCACGACCCGGTCGAGCAGCGTATCGAGATCTACTTTATTCACGACGAAGTGGATGCCGGTGGGGAGTTGATCAGGCGCACCTACAAGCCGATGCGCCTGCGGTGGATCTATCGCTACGAGTTCGAGCACCTTCTGGCCCGCTGCGGCTTCGAGGTGGAAGCGCTCTACGGCGGTTTCGACCGCCGCCCGCTCACCGATATGCGTCAGGAGTTGGTCTGGATTGCCCGCAGGGTTTGACGCTTGCCCGTGTTACAGCCCGGGCACGCTGCGCCGCAGAATCTCGTACTGTTCCAACGCTTTTCCCGCTCCCAGCGCCGTGCAGGCGATCGGTGCGTCGGCCACGTAGGCTGGCACGCCGGTCTCGCGCGTGACCAGCTCGTCGATCTTGCGCAGCAATGCCCCGCCCCCGACCAGCACCATGCCCCGGTCGATGATGTCGGACGACAGCTCCGGCGGCGTCTTTTCCAGCACGCTCTTGATCACGCCGAGCATTGCCGAGAGGGGCTCAGACAGTGCCTCGGTCACTTCTTCGGAGGTGATGGTGATGGTGCGGGGCAGACCTGCGACCTGATCGCGGCCCTGCACCTCCATGGGCATGTCCTCCTCCAACGGTAGCGCTGCACCGATGCGGATCTTGATCTCCTCCGCCGTCGGCTGGCCGATCATGAGGTTGTACTTGCGCCGGATGTAGCCCACGATCGCGTCATCCATCCGCAGGCCGCCGATGCGGATCGAGTTCGCCACCACGATCCCATTCATCGCGATGACGGCCGCCTCCGTCGCGCCGCCTCCCATGTCTACGACCATGTTGCCTGACGGCGTCCCGACCGGCAAGCCGGCGCCTAGCGCGCTGGCCAGCGGCTCCGGTATCAGGTGTGCCCGGCTGGCACCCGCCTCCAGCGTGGCCTCGCGCACCGCCCGCTGTTCCACACTCGTCACCCCATAGGGCACGCTGACCATCACCCGGGGTTTGAACAGGCGAAAGCTTCCACACGCCTTGCGGATAAAGTACTCCAGCATGCGTTGGGTCACCCGGTAATCTGCGATGACCCCATCACGCATCGGGCGCATCACCTCGATGGCCTCCGGCGTGCGGCCCAGCATGGCTTTGGCTTCCTCGCCTACGGCCACGATCTTGTATTCGTCGGACGAGATGGCGACGACCGAGGGCTCCTGCAGGACGATTCCCTGCCCCACCACGTTCACCAGCACGTTGACTGTGCCTAGATCAACACCTATCTGTTTCCCAAACATTCAGTCTCCCTCTTGATGGTCGCTCCCGCCCGCTCCTGGGATAACGGCGTGACGTGCTGAACCTCGCGTCAGAACGGCAGAATAATACACGAATTCCAGGGATTTGTCCAGTAGCAAAGCGTAATGCGTAATGACGTAATGTGTGATGCGTGATTGGTGGGTCGCTCATTCGTGGGCGTGTTGAGATCAGGCGCGATCCAGGACGTAGCGCAGCAGGTCGCGCCGCCACGGGCGCTTGCGCCGCACGTAGTCGAGGCATTCGCTGAAGCGGCATGGCTCAAAGCCAAAGTGACGTGGGATAGCCATCAGGTCTGTTGCGCCGCCCACGGTGGCCAGGTCGAGCCACCACGGGGGCGCGGGGTTGCGCGGCAGCAGCGCGTCCAGCAGCGTGATCGTGAATTGCATCAGCGGCATGCGCACGCGTACCAGCCGCCGGCGTAGCCCCGCTGCTTTCAGCACCTCCGCCACCATCTGCTCGAGCGTAAAGTGCTCCGGTCCGCCGAGGGGGATGGTTTGCCCGATCAGGTCGTCCCGGCCCAGCGTGGCCAGAATACACGTCGTCAGGTCCACGATCCACAATGGCTGGAAGCGGGATAGCCCTGAGTCGGGGATGGGCAGCACGAAGAAGATCATCTTGGCCACCATAACCACCACGTTCGTGGAGATGTCCTCAGGGCCATAGATGACCGGAGCCTGGAGGACGGTGACGTCGAAGCCACTTTCGCGCACCATGGCCTCTACCTCTCCCCGGGCGCGGTAGAGCGGGTAGGCAGAGGTACGATCGGCCCCCAGGCGGCTGAGGTAGATGAAGCGGCGCACACCGGCGTCCTGTGCCGCCGTGATGAGGTTGGACGTGTCTTCGACGTGGCTGCGTAACGCCCCCTCGCGGTCGAGGTCCTCCTCCCCCGTCAGGTGGACGACGGCTGTCACGTCCTGCATCGCCGTGCGCAAGGCGGGCAGGTCGCCCATACTGCCTGAGACAGTGGAGAAGAGGATGCCCGTGGCCAGCCGCTGTTTGCGCTGCGATGGGCGCAAGAGACAGCGCACGTCGAGGCGCTCGGCCACCAGTCGTGTAACGACGGCACGACCCACAAAGCTCGTGGCACCGGTGATCAGTATCATTGTCCCCTCCCTTTCGCAGGCTGGATTATACCACCGATACAGGTGGAGGCCAAACGACCTGCTGGTAAAACTGCGATTTGGCGGATGGTGCAAAGACGGCTATAATAACACCGGGAGCACCCAAGATCGGAACAACCCGTGGCATCGAGTTATCTCCCACAATCAGTCAAGGAGATGTCCATGAAAGAGGTTCAGGCAGTCACCGGCGCGCTCATTGAGAACGTCGAGCGTGTGATCATCGGCAAGCGAGAGGTCATCGAACTCGTGACCATTGGCCTGCTCTCGCAGGGGCACATGCTCATCGAGGATGTGCCTGGCGTCGGTAAGACGATGCTGGCCCGGGCGCTGTCCAAGTCGCTGGGCTGCATCTTCCGCCGCATCCAGTTCACGCCCGACATGCTGCCCTCAGACGTGACGGGCGTCTCGATTTTCAACCAAAAGACGCGCGAGTTCGAATTCCGCCCTGGTCCCATCATCGCGCAGATTGTCCTCACCGACGAAATCAACCGCGCTACGCCCAAGACGCAGGCGGCGCTGCTGGAGGCGATGGAGGAATTGCAGGTCACCGTCGACGGAGTCACCTACCCACTGCCGCGCCCTTTCCTCATCCTGGCGACGCAAAACCCGATCGAGTATGAGGGCACCTTCCCGTTGCCTGAGGCGCAACTGGACCGCTTCCTGATGCGCATTCGGCTGGGTTATCCCGATCACGGCGACGAGATCGCCATCCTCGACTCCCAGCAGTACGTTCACCCGTTGACGAAAATCGAGCAGGTCGTGGACGTCGAGGAGCTCACGACCGTTCAGGAGAAGCTGAAGGACGTCTACGTGGACCCGCTGGTCAAGCGGTACATCGTGGATATCATCACGCAGACACGCCGTCATCCTGACATCTACCTGGGAGCCAGCCCGCGAGGGTCGCTGGCGCTCTACCGCACCGGGCAGGCCCGGTCGGCGATGCTGGGGCGCGACTATGTCCTCCCGGACGACGTCAAGGCCCTGGCGACGTCCACGCTGGCGCACAGGCTCATCATCAGCCCCTCGGCACGCCTCAGGGACGTCACTGGCGAGACGGTGATGCGCGAGATTCTGTCCAGCTTGCCCGTGCCCGGCGCGCGGGTGCGGCCAACCTAGCTAGGGGGCGAGGCGGTGCGGACGATACGACGGGCGTGGCTCGTGTTGGCGCTCGCGTTGTTTTGTCTGGTCGCGGCCCTGATCACCGGGCGTGACCTGTATTACCATCTCACGTATCTCTTCGTGGCGATCCTGCTCCTTTCGGCGCTGTGGGCTGGGTCGGCGACGCGAGGGCTGCGCCTCAGCCGCTACACCCGCACCTCCCGTGCGCAGGTGGGCCGCCCGTTCGAGGAGCACTTTTCGCTGCGCAATACCTCGTGGCTCCCGAAACTGTGGGTTGCCGTCCGTGACGGCTCCGACCTGCTTCACCATCACGCCGGCCGGGTGATCCACAACCTGAGGCCGCACCAGGCGTACGGCTGGACGGTGCGCACGCTGTGCGAGCGGCGTGGTCGCTTCCGCCTGGGGCCCGTCGTCGTCTCCAGCAGCGATCCGCTGGGGCTGTTCGAGTTCCAGTGCAGTCTCCCCCAGACAGGCAGCGTCGTCGTCTATCCCGCCACCGTGCCCATGCAGAGTTTCCCCGACCCCTCGGGCTACCTGCCGGGGGGAGACGCGCTGCGCCGGCGCACGCATCACATCACGACCAACGCCTCTGGCGTGCGTGAATACGTCCCCGGCGATAGTTTCAACCGCATCCACTGGCGCTCCACGGCCCGCAGAGACCAGCTCATCGTGAAAGAGTTCGAGCTGGACCCGATGTCGGACGCGTGGATCTTGCTCGACATGGCGCGGTACGTGCATTTCAAGGTGGCCGAGGACGAGGCGGAGCTGGCGCTTCGGGAGCGGGAGCCGTGGTGGTCACGCGTCGAGGGGTTCCGGCTGGAACCCAGCACCGAGGAATACGCGGTCACGGCGGCTGCCTCTGTGGCCGAGTTCTTTATCCGGCGCAGGCGGGCCGTGGGGCTGGTCGCCTATGGACAGCGGCGCGAGGTCGTCCAGGCGGACCGGGACGAGCGGCAACTGGCCAAGATCCTGGACACGCTGGCCGCGCTGCGGTCTGAGGGAGAGATACCGTTCAGCGAGGTGCTGAGTGTGGAGGGCAGCAGTCTGACCCGGGGCACCGTCGTCGTCGCCATCACGCCGGCGGTGCGCGAGGAATGGGTGCAGACGGCGTTGTACCTGGACCGTATTGGGCTTCGCGTCGTCACCATTCTGGTCGACGCGGCCGGTTTCGGCGGCCCGTCCGGCGCCGACTATCTCCACGAGCGGCTGCTGGCTGCCGGTGGCGTCTCCATCCTGCTGCGCAACGGGGACTCGCTCAACGAGGTTCTGAACGCGTTCCCTCCGCGTCGGACCGTCCCGATGCTGCCCTCCGTCTACGCCGCCCCGCCAGTCGCTGGATAAGCTGCAGCGTGGCAGCTTCCAGCCGGGCCTGATAGCGCCAGAAGGTCCACGCCAGCACGGCTGCCCCGCCCCCCAACGGGACCCACGCCCACCACGGTAACTCTGCCGCGTAAGCGCCCACCCAGCAGGAGATGAACACGCCCGGCAGCCGCCCCAGTGCGGCCAACACGACCATGCGCGGAATCGAGAGCGGGCTGAGCCCGATCAGGAAACAGGAGATGTCGTCCGGGACAAAGGGGAACAGGAAGACGAGGAAGAAGAACAGCGGCCCCTGGTGATCGGCGATCCGGTCCCAGCGGGCCAACGTCTCCGGTCTTGCCAGGTGCGCGACCAACGGCCGTCCGAACCAGCGCCCCAGCGCCATCGCCAGCGACGTTCCCAGCAGCAGTCCCGCCATGCTGTACAGCGTGCCCAGCCCGATGCCGTACAGGTAGCCGTTCACGATCCCCACGAACTGGCCCGGTATCGGCGCCAGCAGCACCTGCGCCACGTTGAGCGCAACGGTGACCAGCGGCCCCCACGGCCCAAAGCCGGCCACCCACGCCTGAATGCGATCCCGGTCGTTGAACAGCGCCCACAGCGGTTCGCGCCAGGTCCACGCGGCCCCGCCAGCGACGAGGACCAGGACGGCGAGGAGCACAGCCCGTATCCAGGTTCGGCCCTTTTCCGGCTCTTCGTTCACGACGGGACCTCCGCCAGTGTGCCGCGCGGTGGCGGCTTTAGCCCCAGCGTGAGCAGGAAGCCGGTCGCGACGAGCGCCGCCGTCACGCCAAAGAGCACGGTGTACGAAGTGGCCTCCAGCAGCCATCCACCCGCCACCGGCACGAGCGTCAGCGTCCCCATGATCGTGTTGCCCAGCCCGACGTAGGCCGGGCGCATCCCCTCCGGCGCGATCTCTAGCAGGTAGTTGAAAAAGCCCATCACCCACGTGCTGTTGATGATCCCCAGTGAGAGAAAGACGAACGGATATGCCTGGACCAGCCACCCACCGCCTGCCAGGTGCGCGGCCAGTGCGAAGAGCGGCCCTGCCGCAGCCGCGGCGCTCCCGGCGCACACGACGTATCTTGACCCCCAGCGCTCACAGACTATGCCCAGCACGACGCTGGCGATCACGCCCGCCAGCGTCTGCGCGATCACAAAGTCGCCGATGATGCCCTGGGGCAGGCGCAGCACCTGGTCTGCGTGCTTTACGTAGAACGGGGTTGCCAATCCCATCATGCCGATCAACATGCGACACACCATCAGGTGGCGGAAGGCGGGGTTGGCGAACAGGAGCTTTAGCCAGCGGCCCCGCACCGGGTCGTGCGATTGGGAATCAGCGTTTTCGGGCGGGGTCTCTCGTATCAAGACCAGCGGGACCGTCGCCAAGATGAGCAGCACGCTTGCCGACGTGAACACCAGCGCATAGTTCTCGGGAAAGGGACGCTGGTTCAGGACCAGGCCGATCAAAGCCCCCTCCCCGATTCCCACCAGCCCGCTGATGGCCTGGCCTATCCCGAGCACACGTCCCCGCCGCCTCGGCGGGATGGCCCGGGCCATGATGTCGAACCAGGCCACGCCGCTGACCCCGTCGCAGACGGTGAAGAGGGCAACGCAGGTGAACGACAGGATCAGCATGGCTGCCGGATAGCGGGCCAGCCCGGCCCACAGCGCCAGCGCGACCACCCAGAACGCCAACCTACCGCTCGTCCCGGCGAGCATGTACGGCTTCTTGCGTGGCTTGTCGTTGATCAGTCTGGCGACGACCAGTTGGGGCAGCAGCCAGCCGCCGCGAAAGATCGTGTTGACCAACCCGATCACGGGCGCTGAATCGGTCAGTTGGCCGACGAACGCGGGCAGCATGCTGTCGGGGTGGATGAGCGTGAACGCCACCCCGAACAGGGCATGGCCTGCGAGGATGGCGTTGAAATTCCGACGGTAGTGGGGGGGTAGCGGTTCAGATTCCCTGCTCACGCGGGGCGCGCTCACGGTTGCTCCTCCACCGATGCAGCTCTCCGGGAGGGCTTTAGTCCGAGCGTGAGCAGGAAGCCGGTCGCGGCAAGCGCCGCTGTCACGCCAAAGAGCACGGTGTACGAGGTCGCTTCCAGCAGCCACCCGCCTGCCATCGGCACCAGCGTCAGCGCCCCCATGGTCGTGTTGCCCAGGCCGACGTAGGCCGGGCACATGCCGTCGGGCGCAATCTCCAGCAGGTAGTTGAAAAAGCCCATCATCCACGCGCTGTTGAGCACACCCAGCGCGACGTAGACGAAGGGATATGCCTGGGCCAGCCAGCCGCCGCCCGCCAGGTGCGCAGCCAGTGCGAACAGCGGCCCCGCCGCGGCTGCGGCGCTCCCGATGCGGACGACGTATCGCGGCCCCCAGCGTTCACACACCAGGCTCAAGCCGGTGCTGGCGACGACCCCCGCCACTGTCTGGGCGACGACGAAGCCGCCGACGATGCTCATTGGCAGGTGCAATACCTCCTGCGCGTGCCCCACGTAGAAGGGGACGGCCAGGTCGATCATGCTGACCATGATGCGGCAGGCCATCAGGCGGCGGAAGGCCGGGTCGGTGGCCAGGATGTTCAGCCAACTGCCTTTCGCCTGGCCGTCCGCCTGGGGGTTCGCGTTCGTGGGCGGAGGCTCCCGGATCGAGGCTAGTGCGGGGATCGCGGCGACGAGCAGCGCGGCTGCCAGCGTAAAGAGCAGCGCATAGTCGTCGGGAAACGGGTACCGGTTCAGGATCAGTCCCACCAGAGCACCCGCCCCGACTCCTCCCAGCCCGCTGATCACCTGCCCCAACCCCATCAGCCGTCCCCGCCGCCTCATCGGGATGGCCCGGGCCAACATGTCGAACCAGGCCACGCTGGCGACCCCATCGGTGACAGCCCACAGGCACAGGCACGTGAAAAACAGGATCAGTGTAGCCGTGGGATTGCGGGCCAGCCCGGCCCACAGCGCCAGCGCGATCACGCCAAACAGGATCCTGCCGCTGGCGCCGGCGAGCATGTACGGCTTCCGGCGCGGCTTTTCGCTGATCATGCGGGCGGCGGCCAGTTGGGGCAGCATCCAGCCGCCGCGAAAAACCGTGCCGACCAGCCCGATGACGGGCGCCGAGGTGGTCAATTGGCCGACGAACGCGGGCAGCACGCTGCTGGGGTTGAAGAACGTGAACGCTACCCCGAAACAGACGTAGTCGACGAGGAACGCGCGGAAGTTCCAGCGGTAGTGGGGGGGGAGCGTGTCCGCGTTCTTGCCCATAGCGCCCAAGTGTACCACGAACTGGGGTGGCGTCAAACCGCGGGCGGCGGGCGGAGGGCTGGGCCGATTTGCCCATATGCCTATTTGCTGATTCGCTCATTTGCCATTTGAACCGATTGGGCGTATACTCCCACCAATGCGAGACGAGATGGACCACAATGCCCCAAGACCTGCTCATTCACACGGTCGGCCATAGCGACCACACGACGGCGGCGTTCATCGACCTGCTGCGCGATCACGGGATCGCGCTCGTCGTCGACGTGCGCAGCCAGCCGTACAGCCGCTGGGCCCCCCAGTTCAACCGCGAGACGCTGGCGCGTGACCTCGAGGACGCCGGCATCGCCTACCGCTTCATGGGCGATGCGCTCGGCGGCCGTCCCACCGACCCGGCGCTGTACGACCCCGGACAGGAGACTCCTGACTACCAGCGCGTGGAACAGACACCCGCCTACCAGGCCGGCATCGACCAATTGCTTGAGCTGGCCCGCACCCAACAGGTGGCCCTGATGTGCGGCGAGGGCGACCATCGTCACTGCCATCGCCACCTGCTCATCGCGCAGACGCTGCTGGGGCGCGGCGTCCGCGTGCGCCACATCCAGCCCGACGGCGGGACGGTTGAGGGGGAACTGGTGCCTCAGCAGCTCTCGCTGTTCGGATGAGGGGTAGTATGATGGCCGCCAACCGCCGACTGCCGGGGACCGACCGCCGCTCATTCTCTGTCGTCTACACGATCGGCTACCGGCGCAAGCCGCTGGCGACGTTCATCGGCCAACTGCGAGAGATCGGCGTGGACGCGGTGATCGACGTCCGCCTGCGCAACACCTCGCACCTGGCGGGCTACACCAAGCGGGACGACCTGGCCTTCCTGCTGGGCGCGGGGTTCGGCATCGCCTACGAGCACCACCCCGAACTGGCCCCCACACTCGAGATCCTCGACGGTTATCGCGACGACGAAGACTGGGCGGCCTACGAGGCCGGCTTCCTCCCGCTCCTGGCGGAACGGGCCGCCGAGGGGATGGGCCGCGAGATCCTGACCCGGTATCGTGCCCCGTGCCTCCTGTGCGCCGAACCGACCCCCGAGCACTGCCACCGCCGCCTCGTCGCCGAGCACTGGGCCAGGCACATACCCGGCCTGGTCATCGTTCACCTGTAGAGGCACCAGAGCACCAAACGTTGGAACGCTGTGCGTAACCAGCGTACCAACCCACCAGCTTACCATTCTACCAATTTACCAACCTACCAGCACCATCCATCTCGTGCAAGGAGCATGCCATGCCACCTCATGAAGTCCTCATCCTGGCGATGACCCAGATGCTGAGTGGGATCTGCACGGCCGGGTTTACCCGCGAGCCCGACCCCGTCACCGGCCTGCGCTGGATGCGCCCGGTCCGCGAGTTCGACACGCTCCTGCCGGGCGATATGACCGACGCCGACGGGCGGCTGGCGCAGTGCTGTGACGTGGTCGAGCTGAACCTGCTCGCGCCGCGCCCCGACCCGCCCCACGTCGAGGACTGGCTCACCGATTTCGTCCACCACCGGCCGCGGCTGCTGCGCCGCCTGGAGGGTGAGAAGCGGGCCCGGCTCTTTGCCCGGTGTCTCGACCGCGCGCCCGAGGACGTGCTCGTCCACCACACCCGCTCGCTCTGCCTGGTGCAGCCGGAACAGGTGTGGGTGCGCTTCTCGCTGGACGGCTATTCCGGCAAGTACGAGGCGCGCATGGGCTTTGTCCTGGCCGGCGACGCGAACCATCCCCGGGCCGCGAGCCCGCGCGGCGTGTCCGTGACCGATCTCAAGTGGCGCGCGCTGGGCCGGGCCTGGCTGGGCGAACGGGGTGGCCGCGGCGGCCGAGGCGGACGCTTGGATCTGGATCACGACGCGCTGTGCGAGCGGCTGGGGGCCGAAGCGCTCTACCTGGCGATCGGGCTCAGCCGCAACTGGCAGGGGGAGTACTGGCCGCTCGTCGTGGGTGTGCACGTGGTGCCGGACTATGAAGTCAATGACCAATGACCAATGTCAAATGACCAATGTCAAATGACCACTGAACAATGAACAATGATGGAGGGCGAAGGGCGGATGACAAAGATGAATGAGGAAATGAAGGATGTACTGGTCGAGTTGGGGATCTCTCCTCGACAGGTCCTCGGGCTGGGAGGGCGTCAGCGCAGCCGGCTGCTCAACTTTCTGCTGCGCTGGGAGCGCATCGAGACGCTCGACGATTGCCTGGACGTCCTGATCCCGGCCAACCCCACGCTGGTCTCGCTGCTCGACCTGCGGGCGAAGGCGTTCCTGGCCCAGGGCCGGCCCGACGACGCTCGGGCGGTGATGGAGGAGCGCTTGGAGCGCAAGACGTCGCTCACCGCCCGGGCGCTCCTGGCCCGCGTCCACCTGGCCCGCGGCGACGGGGAGGCCGCGCACCAGATCGCCCGCGCGCTCGTCGAAGAGCGGGGGGATAGCCCGGTGGCACGGGCGTTGCTGGGCGAGGTCGCGCTGGCCAGGGGAAAGACTCAGGCTGCGTTGGCTGCCTACCGCCGCCTGAGCGAGCTTCGGCCCCAGGGGCGTGCCTATTTGCTGGGGATGATGTCCCTCTACCAGGCGGGCGACGACTGGGTGACCGCCAGCGGCTACGCGGTGCAGTTGCTGCGCAGCGCCGACGATGAAAAGCCGCTGTCGGCCTCGTACCTGCACCGGCTGCGCGGCTACTTCCAGGCCAGCGGGGAGGAGACCCGCGTCGCCGACCTGGAGGCCGAGCTGGCGCGCCGTTACGCCGACGAACTGGCCGAGCTTCGGGCAGCCCTTTCCCCTATTCCTCAGGCCCGCCCTGCTCCCGCACCCATCCCGCTCAAGGCGGACCACGGTCCGCCGATCCCCGACGCACCGTTGCCCACCTTCGACCAGGTGCCTGTCTCCGAGGACGAGCGCGCGTCTATCACCGATGCTGCCAGGCGGCTCTTTGGCTTCGAGAGGCTCCTGCCTGGCCAGTTGGAGACCATCGCCTGCGTCCTGCGTGGCGAGGACGTGCTGACCATCCTGCCGACCGGTGGCGGCAAGTCGCTCTGTTACCAGCTCCCGGCACTCTTGGCCGAACGCGGCGCGACGCTCGTCATCTCGCCGCTGATCGCGCTGATGAAGGACCAGGTCGACTCGTTGCCGGCCGGGCTGCGGCTGCGGGCGACGACGATCAACAGCAGCGTGGAGCGGGACGCGCTGCGCGAGCGGCTGGAACAGACCGCCGACGGGGTCTATCGGCTGGTCTACGCCGCGCCGGAGCGGCTGCGCCAGCCGTCCTTCTTGCACGCGCTGCGGCGCGCGGGCGTCGACCGGCTGGTGATCGACGAGGCGCACTGCGTCAGCGTGTGGGGGCACGATTTTCGGCCCGACTACCTCACGATCGGGGAGGCCCGGGAGGCGTTGGGCGATCCGCCGCTCCTGGCGATGACGGCGACGGCGCCGCCCCCCGTGCGGCGGGACATCCTCCAGCACCTGGGCGATCCCTCGGCAAGCTCGGGACAGGTTCCTTCGACAAGTGGTTCGACAAGCTCACCACAGGGCTCGGGGCACGGCCTGCGCATCATCGCTGGCGACGTGACCCGCCCCAACCTGCAACTCGAAGTCTTGCACGCCCGCGACACCGACGAGAAACTGCGTCGCCTGCTGGCCTTCTGCCGGGCCGAGCTGGGCAGCGGGATCGTGTACGCCGGCACGCGCGCCCGCTGCGAGCGGCTGGCGGCGCTGCTGCGCCAGCACGGCGTCGACGCTGGCCACTACCACGCCGGCATCGCCGACCGGGCCGGGGTGCAGGACGACTTTATGGCCGGTCGCATCCGCGTCGTCGTGGCGACGATCGCCTTCGGGCTGGGCATCGACAAGCCGGACATCCGCTTCATCGTCCACTTTGTCCCGTCCTCCTCGCTGGAGGCCTACTATCAGGAGGCTGGCCGGGCCGGGCGCGACGGCGCTCCCGCCCGCTGTCTCTTGATGTACGCTCCCTCGGACCGGGCCATGCTGACGCGCCGCGCCCGGAGGGAGATGCTGCCGGTCGAGTTCCTGCGCGCGATCTATGCGGCCGTCAAGCGCCGCCTGAACGGGGCTACGTCCGGCCGCGTCGCGTCGGCGGACCTGGAGCGCGACGTGCAGGCCGACAACACGCGCGTGCGGGTCGCCCTGAGCCTGCTCGAAGAGGTGGGCCTCCTGCGACGCGGCCCCGACCTGCCCCGCGCCGCCGTCGTATGCCTGACGATCGACGACGTGCCCGCTGGCGCGCCCGATCTGGCGGCGTTCTGCCGGGCCGCCCGGCTGCGCCCCGGCCAACCGTTGACGGTGGACCTGGCGGACGTGGCCCGGCGGGCGGACCTGCCGCTGGACGGTGTCGAGCGGCGGGTGCTGGCGTGGGAGGACGCCGGCTGGCTGACCTATGGCCCGGCCAGGCGCGACTTGCTGCTGGAGCTCCTGCCCCCGCCTGCGGACGCCGCCGGGCGAATCGAAACACTGCTCGAGCGGTACGCGACGGTGCAGGCCCAGCGCGTGGACGAGATCGCCGCCTACGCGCAGACCCGCCGCTGCCGTCACGGCCACCTGAACGCCTACCTGGGGGGCCGCGTCATCGAGCGGTGCCGTGCGTGCGACAACTGCGTCGAGATTCCACCACCGCCGGACCCGGGTCTGCCGGACGAGCGGGAGCAATTCCTGACCATTCTGCGCTGTATCGCGCGGTGGAGCTGGGGGCGGGTCAGCCTGGTGCGCATCCTGCGCGGCGAAGCCAAGGCGCGCCCCGGCGGGCAGCCGCTCAACGAGAGAGCCCGCGACCAGGTGGGCTTTGGTGCGCTGGCCTTCCGCTCGGGGACGGCCGTCGAGCGGATGGTGGACTGCCTGGAGCACGGTGGGTTCCTGCGGGCGCGGCGTCTCGACCACGGCGGCGTCGTGCTCGAGCTCACGCCCGAGGGCCGAGCGGCGCTGCAGGACCCGTCCGCGCTGGATGGCCTGCTCAGCCCGGCGCAGGAGCCCCCGCCGCCGGGCAAGGATACGATGGACTTGGAAGTGGACCAGGTGCTATTCGAGGCATTGCGCGCGTGGCGGCTGGAGCAGGCTCGCGCGCAGGGGGTGCCGCCTTACGTCGTTTTTCACGACAGCCACCTGCGGGCCATCGCCGCCGAACGCCCCGTCACGCTGGAGGCGTTGTCCGAGCTGAAGGGGATTGGCCCACGCAAATTGGAGAAGTATGGATCTGCGGTGATCGAACTGGTGCGCAAGCACGTGGAAGGAGGGTTAACCGATGCGCCAGTTAAAGATTAACTGGACGGAATTGGAAGCTGCTTTCCAGATGAGCTCGTGGGAGATGCACCACTACCTCGACCTGGAGACCGGTGACGTCCTGGTGGTCACGGACGAAGCCGCCCGCTATGTGGAGGAGCCGCCCGACAGCGAGTTGTCCGAGTGGATGCAGGAGATGGTGAAAGTGGCCCGAACCCTTGCGAAGGTTTGCAGGCACATTTCAGGGCGGAAATGTTCTCGTTTGCCTGGAATCTTTACATTGACGAGGCTGTTCGCAACCTTCGCAAGGGTCGCTGAGTAGTCACCATAAGGGGAGGAGGATGCCTGTGCCTGAACTACCTGAAATCACCGTCTTTGCCCGCGATATGCGGAAGGAGTTGGTCGGCCGGACCATCACCGGGATCGAGGTGCTGCAGCCCAAGTGCCTGAACGTGCCGGTCGAGGACTTTCGGGCCGCACTGACCGGCGCTGAGATCCGCGACGTGGCGCCCCGAGGCAAGTGGCTCCAGGTCGAGACGACGCAAGGCTGGCTGCTGGTGGGCCTGGGGATGGGCGGTGAGATCCTGTTGACCGGCCGGGAGCACCTGCCGGAGAAACACCGCCTGGTCTTTGACCTGGACGACGGTACCTGCCTGGCGGTGAACTTTTGGTGGTTCGGGTACGCCCACTATGTCCCCGATCTGGCCGCGCACGCGATGACCGTCCGGCTCGGCCCCAACGCACTCGACCTGACGCTCGACGAGTTCCGGGCGCTCTTGCGGGGGCGGCGGGGGGCGATCAAGCCCTTCCTGCTGGACCAGAAGCGGATCGCCGGGATCGGCAACGTCTACGTCCAGGATCCCTTGTTCCAGGCGGGGGTTCACCCGCTGCGGCCGATCCACACGCTGAGCGACGACGAGGTGGCCGCGTTGTGGCGGGCGCTTCAAGAGACGCTCCAGGAGAGCATCGACCACGGCGGCAGCGCGTGGGAGATGAACCTGTACGGCGAGAAGGGAGGGTGGGGCGAGCGCTTCCTGCAGGTCGGCTACCGGGAGGGGGAGCCGTGCCCGACGTGCGGGACGCCAGTGGAAAAGATCAAGACGGGGAGCACGAGCGGCTACGTGTGTCCGGCGTGCCAACTGTTGGACGATGGCGG
>DATKTN010000025.1:0-20614 GCA_035531135.1 Anaerolineae bacterium | reverse complement strand
GATTGCTTCCATCTCGTCCAAGAGCCGCGCGCGTTCCTTCTGGTCGGCCTGAACATATCGCTTCTGCATCTTACGGAGGTACTTCCTGCGTTCGTCTATGGTCATTTTATCTTCTATGGGCATGTTCACTCCTAGTAACGTTATCATTTGAGTGAATCATACCACTTCGGTAACATTTTACACGAGTGAATACGATATCTTGACATCCGGCCGTTTTCCCGTATACTACTAAGCCACAATGCGTGATGCGTGAACCGTAATGCGTGACCGGTCGTGTCCTACGCCTTACCATTTACGTCAAGGAGGTGACCATGTCCCCAAATCGCAGTTCGCCACCCCCCGTTCTCGAACTGCACGGCATCACGAAGGCCTTCCCCGGCGTCCTGGCGAACGATCACATCGACCTGACGCTGGAGGAGGGCGAGATCCACGCCCTCCTGGGCGAGAACGGCGCCGGCAAGACTACGCTCATGAACGTCCTCTACGGCCTGTACGCCCCCGACGAGGGAGAGATCACCGTCCGCGGCCGGCCGGTCGAGATCCACGATCCAAACGACGCCATCGGGCAGGGAATCGGTATGGTCCACCAGCACTTTATGCTGGTGCCGGTGCTGACCGTGACCGAGAACGTCATGCTGGGCGTCGAGTCGATCAAGAACGGCATCTTCCTGGACCGGCCCACCGCCGCCCGGCGCATCCGCCACATCTCGGAACAGTACGGCCTGGAAATTGACCCCGACGTCTACGTCCGGACGCTGCCCGTGGGGGTGCAGCAGCGGGTCGAGATCATCAAGCTGCTGTACCGCGAGGCGGACATCCTGATCTTGGACGAGCCGACGGCGGTCCTCACTCCCCAGGAGGTCGAGGATCTGTTCAAGGTGGTCCGCTCGCTGGTGGCGCAGGGCAAGTCGGTGATCTTTATCACCCACAAGTTGAAGGAGGTGATGGCCATCGCCGACCGGATCACCGTCCTGCGCAACGGGCGGGTGGTGGGCACGACGAGGCCGGCCCAGACGAGCGAGCAGGAGCTGGCCGCGATGATGGTCGGCCGGCAGGTGATCCTGCAGGTGGACAAAGGCCCTGCCCAACCCGGCGAGACGGTGCTGGACGTGGACGGGCTGGAGGTGCTGGACGACCGGGGCAACCTGGCGGTGCGCGGTGTCTCCTTCGAGGTGCGCGCGGGCGAGGTGCTGGGGGTGGCCGGCGTGCAGGGGAACGGGCAGACGGAACTGGTCCAGGCGCTGACCGGCCTGCGGTCAGTGGCGGCGGGCCAGGTGCACATCCTGGACGCCGACCTCACCAATGCGTCGTCCCGGCGGGTGCTGGAGCAGGGGGTGGCGCACGTGCCGGAGGACCGGCAGAGAGACGGGCTGGTGCTCAGCTTCCCCGTCGCCGACAACCTGGTCCTCAACACGTACTACCTGCCCCCGTTCGCCCACCTGGGCACGCTGAACCAGGAGGCCATATTGGCGACGGCGGAGCAGCGGGCGCGCGAGTTCGACGTGCGCACCCCCAGCACGCTGACGCCGGTCTCCAGCCTCTCCGGCGGCAACCAGCAGAAGGTGATCGTCGCCCGCGAGTTCTCCCGCCCGATCCGCCTGCTGATCGCCTCGCAGCCCACGCGCGGGCTGGACGTGGGCTCGATCGAGTACATCCACCGGCGCATCATCGAGAAGCGGGACGAGGGGGTTGCGGTCCTCCTGGTCTCGCCGGAGCTGGATGAGGTGATGAGCCTCTCGGACCGCATCGCGGTCATGTACGAAGGAAGGATCGTAGACATCCTGCCCGCCGAGCAGCCGACCAAGGAGGAACTGGGCCTGCTGATGTGCGGGTGGGAGGATGAGGAGGCTGCCGATGCAAGCATCGCCTGATGGACAACTCCCCTCCGCTTCGGGGGGGATGGGGGGGGTACGGGTGGGTCTGGTCACCGACCTGGGCCGGATCGACGACGGTACCTTCAACCAGTACGCCTACGAAGGATTGAAGCGGTGCATCGAGGAGCGGGGCATCCCGCTCGAGGTCATCCAGACCGAGTCCCTGACCGGTTCCGAGGCCAACATCCGCGAAATCATCGAGCGGGGATGCACCCTCGTCGTCACCGTGGGCTCGAGGCAGGGAACGGCAGTGGAGCGGCTGTCGATGCGCCACCCTGACGTCCACTTTATCGTCGTCGACTTTGAGCCGCTGCCCGAGAGCAAGAACGTCACCGGGCTGGTCTTTGCCGAGGACCAGGCCGGATTTCTGGCCGGCGCGCTGGCGGGGCTGGTCACCGAGCGCGGGACCGTCGGCTTCGTCGGGGGAATGGACGTGGCGCCGGTGCTCAAGTTCCAGCGCGGGTTCGAGCACGGCCTGGCCTTCACCAACCGGCGAGCGACCATGGTGCAAGAGTACACCGATTCCTTCACCGACGAACAGCTCGGCGAGCAGGCGGCCGGGGAGTTGATCCGCCAGGGGGCCGACGTGATCTTTGCCGCCGGGGGGTTGAGCGGGAGCGCGGCCATCCGGGCCGCGGCCGGGCAGGCGGTGTGGGTCATCGGGGTGGACCAGGACGAGTGGGTGACCACGTTCCAGGACGGGCAAGTGCCCGGTGCGGAGCGGCTGCTGACCAGCGCCGTCAAGCGGGTCGACCAGGCGGTCTACGCCGCTGTCACCAGGGCGGTGCAGGGAAAGCTGCAGAGCGGCGTGCTACGCTTCGACCTGAGGAACGAGGGCGTCGGGCTGGCCCCCTACCACGCGGCCGATACCGCCGTTCCCTCCGAGGTACGGGGCAAGATCCTGGAGGTGACCGACGACCTGCGCACCGGCCGCGTCCGCACGCGGGTGGGGCCACAGGGAGAACTGCTGGTCGAGGGATTGCTGCCGCGGCTGATGGCCTGGAACTGGCAGGCGGCGCTGATGCCGGTCCTGGCGATCGTTACCGCGCTGGTCGTCGGCGCGATCTTTATCGCCGCCTTCGATCCCAACGTTTGGGCCGCCTTCGGCGAAGGGATTGGAACAGGGCTGGGCGTGGCCTGGCAGGCCATCGTCCAGGCATATACCGCCCTGTTCCAGGGAGCCTTTGGCAGCCCTTCCCGCATCGTCGAGGGGTTCCGCATTTACTCGCAGACCGGGGATAGCACCCAGTTGACGCGAGCTATCCGCCCGCTCACCGAAGGTCTGCGCATCGCCACCCCCTACATCTTTGCCGGGCTGGCAGTCGCTTTCGGCTTCCGCGGCGGTCTGTTCAACATCGGCGCAGAGGGCCAGTATTTCATCGGCGGGCTGGCGTCGGTCTACGTGGGCTACAGCCTCACGGGGCTGCCCTGGTTCATCCACCTGCCGCTGGCGTTGGCCGCGGGGATGGCCGGCGGAGCGATCTGGGCGGCCATCGTCGGTTTCCTGAAGGCCAAGACAGGAGCGCACGAGGTGATCAACACGATCATGCTCAACTATGTCGCGTTCCAGTTGGCCGATTACCTCTTGCAGGTGGGCGGGCCGATGGCGCGTCCCGGCGACTCCCGGCCCATCAGCCCAGAGATCGAGCCCTCCGCCTACCTGCCCCAAGTCTTCCCTAACAACCCCTCCATCAGCCTCAACGCCGGCCTCATCCTGGCGCTGGTCACGGTCGCGGTGGTGTATTGGCTGCTGTTCAAGACGACGTTGGGCTTTGAGATCCGGGCCGTGGGAGCCAACCCCCGCGCGGCGCGGACCGCCGGGATCAGCGTGGCCCGGAGCTTTGTCGTGGCGATGGCGATCAGTGGGGCATTGGCCGGACTGGCCGGGTCCCACGACATTCTGGGCGTGCTCCACTACATGCCCAACGCCTTCGGTTCCGGCTACGGCTTCGATTCCATCGCGCTGGCGCTCCTGGGCAAGAGCCATCCGGTGGGCGTGCTGCTATCGGCGCTTTTGTTCGGCTACCTGCGGGCCGGTGCACAGCGCATGCAAGCGCCACCGGCCTTTGTGCCCATCGACATCATCTCGGTGCTACAGGCACTGATCATCATCTTTGTCGCCGCCCCGGAAGTCGTCCGCACCATCTACCGTCTGCGCGCTCCGAAGGAGGCGGGCGAGGCGGTCTTCACCCGGGGCTGGGGCAGTGTGTAGGCAAGGAGGTGGAATGTGAGCACAACAGTATGGGAACAAAGCGCCGCCCGAGGTGGGGTATCCGTCCGCCGGGCGCGTACCTTTGGGATCTTTTTTTTCGGCGTGGGCGTGTTGATCTTTCTGCTCTTTGCCCGCACGGCCGATCAGGGCCAGACGTCGACCTTTGTGCTCAACGCCGCGCGCTCTAGCGCGCTGCCGGTGCCTGACCTGCCGGTCCCCACGCTGACGGCGCTGTACGGGCTGGCACTGGTGTGCGTCTTTGCGGGGGCCTGGCAACTGGCACGGGGCTTCCGCAACGTCAACCTGGCGTTGGGCGGTGTGGCATTGCTGTTCGTGCTGGGCTTTCTCACCTGGGCGGCCCGCGACAATTCGCTCAACCTGACCGGCCTCCTGAGCAGCACGCTCCTGCGGGCGGTCCCCATCGCGCTGGCAGCGCTATCGGGGGTGCTGTGTGAGCGCTGTGCAGTCGTCAACATCGCCATCGAGGGCATGATGCTGGCGGGCGCGTTCTTCTCAGCGTTGCTGGGGAGCGTGGCGGCCAACGTGTGGGCGTGGCCAGCGTGGGCATCCATGCCCTTCGGCCTGATCAGCGGGATCATCGCGGGCGCTGTCCTGGGGCTGCTCCTGGCCGTCCTGGCCGTTCGCTTCAAGATTGACCAGATCATCGCCGGCACCGCGATCAACATGCTGGCGATGGGGCTCACCAGTTTCCTGAGTGCCCGTATCCTGGCCCAGTTCCAGAACCTCAACAACACGGGCATCCTTCCGCGCGCCCCGATCCCGTTGCTGGCCCGTATCCCGGTCATCGGTCCGATCCTTTTCGAGCAGAACGTGCTGATCTACATCCTGTTCATCCTGGCGGCGGTGATCCACGTGATGCTGTTCTACACCCGCTGGGGCTTGCGCACCCGGGCGGTGGGTGAACACCCGCGGGCGGCCGATACGCTCGGCGTCGACGTGTTCAAGAACCGGTACGTCAACGTGACGCTGGGTGGCATGGCCGCGGGGTTGGCCGGTGCGTTCCTGATCCTGGGCTCGGTCGGCCGCTTTGACGAGCTGATGACCGGTGGCAAGGGGTTCATCGGGCTGGCAGCGATGATCTTTGGCAAGTGGATGCCCTTCGGCGCCCTCGGCGCGGCGCTCATCTTTGGCTTCGCCGACTCGCTGCGGACCAAGCTGGCCATCCTGGAGGTACCCATCCCCTCCCAATTCCTGTTGATGGCCCCCTACCTGGTGACGATGATCGTGTTGGCTGGGGTGGTCGGAGAGGCGATCCCGCCGGCTGCGGATGGGCAGCCGTATGAGAAGCAGTAGGAGGCAGGAAGCAGGAGGCAGGAGGCAGGAAGCAAGAGATAGGAGGCAAGAGACGGGAGCAACGTTGAATTACGAGGAGTGGCTGGCAGGGGTGCCGGAGAGCATCAAGCAAGATCCTCTCTGGAGCTTTCAGGTTTACCCGAAAGCGCTTCTGCTCTCCGACCTGGCATGGGAGGATACCGACCGGATGATGAAGGACCCACGCGGCAGGGTGATCGCCAGGCAACTGGTTGATAGCGTGGGTTCGATTTGTGCCAACATCGAAGAAGGACACGGGCGCGGCTTTGGCAAAGAAAACGCCTACTTCCAGCGCGTCGCCCTGGGTTCGGCCCGCGAATCGCGCGGCTGGTATTACCGTGGCCGTCGCTTCCTGACCACCGAGGTCTTTAACCACCGTATCCAACTGCTCGACGATATCATCGCCGCCCTGGTTCTCTCGTCCGGCCAACAGCGCCAATACCGCAGGCGCTAGCCCTGCATCTTGCATCCTGCATCCTGTGCCTTATCAGACTTCCCACACACCTTCAGGAGAGAACCATGCGCACGTTGATCCACAACGTGACGGCCATCACACTGGACGAGGAGGATCGCATCCTCCAGGACGCCGAGATTGCGATCGAGGACAAGAGCGTCCTGGCGGTGGGCCAGGCCCCACCGGGTTTTGCCCCTGACGAGGTCATCGATGGCCGGGAGCACGTGGCGCTCCCGGCCTTCTTCAACGCCCACACTCACGCGGCGATGACACTGGAGCGGGGTTGGGCCGAGGACCTGGCCTTTGAGCGCTGGCTCAACGAAAAGATCTGGGTCGCCGAGTCGGCGCTGGAGGAGGAGGACGTCTATTGGGGCGCGGCCCTGGCCTGCTGTGAGATGATCCGCGCCGGGCTGGTCGGCTTCGGAGATCACTACTTCTGGCAGGACGAGACTGCCCGCGCCGTCGAGGAGAGCGGGATGAAGGCGCTCCTGGCCTGGTGTCACTTTGGCATCGGGACGGAGCACGAGCTGGGGCAAAAGACCTTTGAGGAGACGGTGGCTTTCGTAGAGCGGTGGAAGGGCGCGGCCGATGGACGCATCCGCACGACGATGGGTCCGCACTCCCTCTACATGGACCCGCCCGATGTCCTCCGACGTTTCGCGGAGGAGGCCCACCGCGTAGGGGTAGGCGCACACTTCCATCTGAGCGAGTCCCGCGAGCAGGTGGAGAACTCGATCGCCCACTATGGAGTGACGCCCGTTGCCCACGCGGCCTCGCTGGGGCTCCTGGATCTGCCAGAGCCTACGCTCGTGGCCCACTGTAACGTGGTGACGGAGGACGACCTGGCGCTGCTGGCGGAGAAAGGGGCGTGGGTGGCCCATACGCCCAAGACCTACCAGAAGCTGGCGATGGAGATGCCGCCGGTCGCCCGGATGCTGGCGCACGGCGTGAATCTCGCGTTGGGCACCGATGGCCCAGCCTCCAACAGTGATCTCAATATGCTGGAGGTCATGCGAATCACGGGGCTCGCTCAGAAAGACATGCAGAAGAACCCGGAGGCAATGCCGTGCACGCTTCTCCTCCGACTGGCAACCCAGGCCCCTGCCGCCGCCCTGGGCTTCACAGAGAGCGGGGTACTGGCGCCGGGCCGCCCGGCCGACCTGATCCTCGTCGACACAACGGCGGCACATTGGATTCCCAGGCACAACCTGGCTGCGGGCATCGTCTACACCGCCCACCCCGGCGACGTCGCCTACGTCTGGTGCGATGGTCAGCTCCTCTATCGCCGGGGAGAGTACCTGACGCTCGACGTGGAGCGCATCCGCTACGAAGCGGAGCGGCGGGCCTTCCGTATGGTGGGAAAGCCGATGGAATCGATGCGGGAGTACCGGCGCTAGCTCCGTGCGACGCCCTTTCCGGCAGACCCGAGCTCTACAACACAAGCCTGGCCGATCTGGATCCCCCGGCACGGCCTGGCTGCGGGCATCGTCTACGCCGCCCACCCCGGCGACACGGTTTCTCCATCCCTTGCCTTGTGAATTTTAGAGAATATCTCATAGTTCCTTGACGCCCTGTGAACAAAAGTGTGCTACAATGGGGCTATCAAGGTATTTCTCTCCCGATGGATATTCCTCCGAACTGGGTAGAGGTGGAGCATGAGAAGGGAACATGAATGGGCGGGGGGATTGGTACTCCTACTCCTCCTGGCTGCCTGCAGCCGCCCTCTCACCCACGCCCACGAGCTCACCCCCGCCGCATTGCTGTCTCCTGATGTCCTTTCGCCAACACCGACTCGGACGATGGTACCCCCGCCTACGTCCACGCCGCCCCCGCCTGCGCCCACGCCGTCCCCGCCTGCCCCCACGTTGCCCCTCCTTCCCACCGTTGTCCCTCATCCAACATCAGTCCCCCCGTTGACTCTCCTCCCTACCGTCGTCTCCCAACCCGCGCCCGATCCCACGCCCTTTCCCGACGCACAGGAGATCGTGGATACCGTCCTGGGGATGGGGACGAGTGAGCACTGGGCCAACTATCTTGTCAGCGGCAGTTTCACCGCCCGCGGCGCCGACGAGCGGCTGGCACTCGTCGGCAACATCGGCGACCATCACGAAGTGCGCTGGGTGGTGGTCGGGCAGGCGGACGATGGGTGGCGGCTGCGCGGCACGTCCGAGCGCCTTGAGTCCGGCTTCGATACCTCGCTCTCCTCCTATCTTCCGCCCGACCTGCTCGACTTTGACGGCGACGGCCGACAGGAGGTGCTCAGCCACCGCTCCAGGACGCAAGCGGGCCAGCGGATCTCCACCGACGCCCTCTATCGCTGGGACGGCCACGCACTGGCCTCCGTCTGGAGAGCACCGACCGCCGTGGACAACACGATGCCGGGCAGCCAGGACGTGCCGCAGGCCCACCCGGCCGGCTACCGGGCGGAGTGGGAGTGGGTGCGGTCCGATGGTCAAGATCCGGGCCAAATCAGACTCCGCGAACGCGTCGTGTCCTTCCTGCCCGGCGAGGAGCGTGGGGAGCGAATCTTGCGCTGGGACGGGGAGGCTTTCCGGCCGTACGCACCCAACGGTCCAGATTCCACATTCGCCTACGTCGCCTCGGGCGACGTCTGGCTGTGGCAGAACCACACCACCCGTCCCCTGGGCGTGGAGAACGTCCGGGAAATCCAATGGTCCCCAGACGGCCGGCGCATCGCCTGGTGGGCCCAGTCGCCCGTCGAAGTTGCTGGCCGGGGCGCTATTCTGGGGGTCTACGACCTGACGACGGGGGCCCGGCGGGAGTTCTCCCTGGAGGGCGCTCCGTCGGCATTGCGCCCGGCCCCCGATGGTCGGCTGGCCTACGCTCTCCCGGACCAGACCCCTGTCCTCCTCGATCTCGAGACCGGACAGCAAGCGCCGCTCCCTGTTCCGTCCCTCGGCACCTGGTCGCCCGACGGGAAACGAATGGCCTACGAGCAGGATGGCGGCCTCTACGTCTACGACCTCTCGACGGGTCAGGAGCGGTCCCTGGTCGTGGCACCGGCGGAGGGAGGACCGGTGGCACTGGCGATCCTGCCAGACCTGGCCTGGTCGCCCCGGGGGGATTGGATCGCCTGCTATCTGTCGAACCGCGACTTCACCTGGGTGGGTTTGGTCGCGCCCGACCTGGGGGCGCCAATGAGCGCTCTCGACCTCCTGGAGACCTTTGGCGGCCGGGAGGGGACGGCGCTCCAGGTCGCCTGGTCCCCTGACGGTGCCCACCTGGCGGCCCTGACCACGGCCCCACGCTCCGCCCAACAACTGCCGGACTTCCAACCTGGTCAGGCCGTCCTGCACCTGGCCGACGTGCCCTACAGGGGGAACGATCCCGTGGGTCGTCCCGAATGGCACGAGACCCTGCACCTAGAGACGGTGACCCGGACCGCCGGGCTGGCCTGGTCCCCGGACGGAGAGCGATTGATAGTCGTCGCCGGGACCGAGGTCTGGGAAGCGACCGCTACGGGCGAGACGACGCTCCGCCGTCGCTTCTCGTTCCCGGACCTTTGGTGGAAGACACTGGAATGGGCCCCGGACGAGAGCGGGGTCCTGGTGGGGCTGGAGTGCGGTTACGGCGGGCGTCTGTACTGGTTTCCGGCCGACGGCGCCGAGCCTGTGCTGCTTCTCGCCGACTCGCTCGGCAGCGCTCACTGCGCTCCCCGAACCCTGGGGGGGCGGGCAAGTACCGTGGACCGGCCCCCGGTGGCGCTGGTCGAGTACACGGGGTACAACACACCGCGCCTGCATTTCGTCGGCGGGGATGGCTCCGACGTCGTCGTGCGGGCGAAAAGGGCGAACCGCTGCACGCTGTTCCAGGTCGGCGGCCAACGGGTCTACTATGATACGACCTACGCCGACCGGAAGAGGGTCGTCGCCCTCCGCGTGCCCGATGCACCCGCCGGGTGCCACCCGCCACTGGTGAGCCCCGACGGCGGGCGGCTGGCCTGGCTTTGCGACGACAGGACGCCAGACTTGGGCGCACTGATCGACGGGACGGCAGAAATTCACTTTCGGTTGATCGTCACCGACGGGCAGGGGCGCGACCCCCGTGAGGTGTGGCACCACGTCGAGACCGGCCCCGACTACCGTGGCGTTCACCTCATGAACTGGCGGACGGACGGCGCGGTGGTCTACCTTTCACGGCCGAGGTACGGGTCAGCCTGGGCGTACTTTGAATACAACCCGGGTATCCTGGCCCTTGACGTGAACACCGGCCAGTTGACGCAGATCGGTGACCTGGACGGCATCCACGATGGCCTGGTGAGCCCCGACGGAGCGTGGCTCGTCCAGTCCAGGATCGCAGAGTGGCCGAACGAAGGGGTAACCGTCACCCTCCGCTCGCTGGTCGACGGGACGGAGCGAGATACCGGATGCGGAGAGAGCACCATGGTCGCCGGTGATTTCTCGTTCTCCCCGGATAGTACCTGGCTGGCCTGGCAGGAGTTGGCGACGGAGCAGGGCCGCCGAAAGCTCCTGATCCGTGCGCTGCGCCTGCCCGGAGGTGAGCCGCTCACAGTGTACGAGGACGCACAGGACGCTGCACCCCGAATCGGCGGCTGGCTGAGGGGGGACGATCTGGTCCTGGTGTATCCGATGCGGCAGGACGGCACGGGCGGCGACAGCACCGTCGTCACCCTACCCGCCGCCGGGCCGGGTTCTCCTTTCTCTCGCTTCGCCTTCCTGGGCGTGTTGGACGAGGCCCCGTGACCGCGATCTGCGATCTCGAATCTGCAATCCCGAATCTGCAATCTCGAATCTGAAATCTGCTGCCTTGACAAACAGCCCCTTCGCGCTATAATGGCCCCGCTTGGCCCGCTAGCTCAATTTGGCAGAGCAGGGGACTCTTAATCCCTTGGTTGCAGGTTCGAGTCCTGCGCGGGTCACTTTGCCGATCAGATGCTCCACTGTTGCAGGTGGGGCTTTTCTTTAACATCGTCCTCCGAGCTCTCATCTGGTTCTTTTAACGGAATCGGCTTGCGTGCGTTCCATGTGAGGAGGCGCGGGCCACCGGGCCTTCCATGTGGGTTGGTGTTTCTCGGTTAGTGAAAGGAGGAATCACGATGCATATCCGTTCCATCCATCGGCATTCCACCGCGCTCAAGCTGGGCCTCGCGCTTTTGCTGGCCATAACGCTCGTCCTGGCGCTGATGGCGCTGGCGTCGGCGCATTCATCGGCTGCGGCTGCTACCGAACCGGCACTTGCGGCCACCTCGGACCTCTCGCACCCCACCTCCGCTGGACCCGGCGTCCTGATCGAGGCACAGGACGACGATACACAATTTCCCCCTCCCGCGCTGCATAGCTCGTACAAAATCGCCTCGCGTGGCTGGGTAGTCTCTGGCGACACGTTGACCTACACCATCCGGCTGCGCAACAGCAGCAGGGTCACGGCGACTGCGGACGTGACCGACCCGGTGCCAGTGGAGATGGACTATATCGCTGGTTCGGCGACGGGCGGAGGCGCCTACGATCCGGGCACGAGGACGCTGTCCTGGAACGACGTGACCGTCCTGGCGCGAGACAGCCAGTCGCTCTCCTTCGCCGTCACGGCGACGACGGTGACGGCCCCCGAGCTCGTGTGGAACAAGGCGACGATTTCCGCCACCGGTGAATCGTTCGAGCGATGGACCGCGGTCCTGTTGGTCCCAGGGGCACCAGCCAGGGACATCACCCCACCGGTGGTCCACAGCCTGACGATTGGCGATCGGGACGTGGTGACCGGTGTGACGGTCACGCTGCACATCTCGGCCACCGACAACGTCAGCGTCACCCGCATGGTCCTGCGGGAGTGGCAGTGGCGGATGCGGCCCGTTCCGCACTGGAGGACGGTGAAATCGAGCGGCTGGGTGCCATACCAGCCGGACTATCCGTGGACGCTGGGGGCGAAAAGTGGGACGCACTTTGTGGGCGTATGGGTCGCAGACGGCGCGCGCAACGTCTCCCGCCTGGACCATCAGGCCCTGGATTTCGCCAGCCTGCTGCTGCCCGGGGAGACCGTCTTCAAGGGCGGCATCATCCCCTACCAGGTCTACTACGAGACCGGCATGGATGTGACGGCTGTGCTCACGCCTACGGCCGGTGACGCCGACCTGTACGTGTGGTATCCTCGCAGCTTTTTCTGGCCGGACGAGTACAGCACCCAGCCGGACCTGACCACCGACGTGGTAAGCTTTACCACGCCCCTGACAGGCACCTACCTCTTTGTGGTGCACGGCTACACGGCAGCTACGTACGACTTTAGCATCACGCCGGAGGGTGGGCCAAGAGCGTGGGGAGCGACCCGTGCTCACAGCGGTATAACCAGCCACGCGAGCGCCAACGAGGTATCGCTCAACAAACCACCCATTCTGGACGTTGTGGCCTGCCTGTTCGAAAGCGGCCTCGACCCGTTGGACTCTCCTGCAGCGATTGGACCTTTCGAGGTATTCCTGCCTATGATCGCCAAGTAGTATAATACTGTAGCCTCATCGGGATGGCGGTTGTCTATCATGATGCCTGATCCAGCCGCTGCAGCATCTCCCAGGCGAACTCGTGGACGCGCCGCAGGCAGTCCGGCTCGATCTTGTCGACAGTGTCGGCCATCTGATGCCAGTGCCCTCCCCCGGGGTCCTGCCGGCGCAGCGCGTCTATCGTGAAGCCACGGAAGCCCCGCTTGAGGATGACGGCCGTGTCGGTATAGGCGAGGCCGGCGTGCTCGAAGGCGCGCAGCCCGGGCCGTTCGGCAGCGATCTGCCGGGCGACGGTCAGCAGATCCGGATCGACCGGGTACTTTTTCAGGAGGCCGTCGCTGACGAGGAACGCCGGGTCGCCAGCGCCGACGATGTCCAGCGCGATGAGGTACGCGTCGTGCAGTTCGTCGGCGTGGGCCTCGACCAGCGCCGCCGCGCCGTAGCACCCCAGCTCTTCGCAGCCATCGGCGACGAGCCATACCTCCGTGTACCGCAATGGTTCGCGCGCCAGCCGCTCCCCCAGCGCCAGGACGGACGCCGCGCCAGAACCGTTGTCGTTCGCGCCGGGGCCGAAAGGGGTCAGGTCGCCGTGGAGGCACATCCCCAGCCCAAAGAGCTGTATCGCAGCGGCCAGCCCGGCGACCCAGTGCAGCCACGTCCAGCCAGCGAGCGCGAGGAGCGCATAGGCCAACGCGCCTGCGACCATGCTGACAAACGTCCCGCCCACGAGGGCGACGAACAGCTTGTGCCAGGTGCTCGTGCTGTAAAAGATGGGCGTACGGTGTGTGTCCACGTGACCCAACAGGACGACGCGCTGCCGTCTCTCCTCGCCCGCCGGCACGACCCCGACGGCGTTCTGGCTGGGCCCGGTGGGGAGAACCCGGCGCATCCAGTTGTGGCAAAAGTCCAACTCCGCGAACATGCCCCACGCGCCGAGCGCATTGAGCACGGCCGCCAGCGTCACCGCGATCGGGTGACGGCTGACGGCGTAAAGGAGAGCCCCCACCAAAGCCGCCCCGAAGGCCAGCACAAACGGGCGATAGGTGGACCGGCCGGACCGGAAGGTCTCCAGCCGGGCGTCGATTCCCAGGCGTTGGAACACGTCGCGGGCGTACTCCGCCGCCTGGCGCTCCCCTGGCGTGGTGGAGCCCCGGGGGCCGATGGTCTCGGCGAGATGGCGGATGTGCTCCAGGGCTGCTCGTGCGTAACGCTGCGCGTCTCCCATGGCGACCTCCTTGAAGGCTGAAAACGCGACTACGTCTCAAACGATAGGCCCGACGCACAGCCACCGGCCCCATCCGCCAACTGCGCCAGGTCCTCGACGGCGTCCGCCAGTTCATCTACAATCGGGTGGTCCCGCAGCCGCTCCCGGGCCACCTGGACGATGCGACGGTAGTAGTCGAGTTGTAGATCCGGCCCACGGTTGAACCGTCGCCAGGCCCTTGGCCCATCCCGCTGCACATCCCGTGCGATGCAGCGGGCATTGTGCAACGTGTCGGCCGCCTTGACCGCCGCAACCTCCAGGCTCGCCCCCCGCATGTGCGCCAGCGCCTCCCGCTTGCGCACCTCCCAGGGACGTCTTGCGCCCTGGGCGTCCGTCTTGCGCTCCGACAGCGCAGCCACGAACTCTGCCACCCGGGACCCAAACCGGTCCTCGATCTCGGAAAGGGGGACGCCCTGGTCTTCGACGACGTCGTGGAGCAGGCCGGCGATGACCACGTCGGCGGGGAAGCCGTGACGCAGCAGGATGACCGACACGTGAAAGGGGTGGGTGATGTAGGGGAGATCGCATCCTTTGCGATCCTGGTGCCGGTGAGCCATCGCCGCCATCCGCAGCGCCTGCTCGTACCGCTCGGAATATCCCCGCTCAGTTGCCACGTCAGCCTCCTTGTCCTTCGGGATTCCCGAATGGTTCGATCTGTCAAGCCTCGTTCAACGTGTGTACTGCCGTTTCGTCCCCAAACTGCGTATGATAGAGCCGGGCGTACACCCCGTCCTGCGCCAGCAACGCGGCGTGGGTGCCCTGCTCCACCAACCGGCCGCCCTCGATCACCAGGATCAGGTCGGCCGACAGGATGGTGCTCAGGCGGTGGGCGATGACCAGGCTGGTGCGCCCCTGCATCACCCGCTCCAGCGCCTGTTGGATCAGCGCCTCGCTCTCCGAGTCCAGGTGGCTGGTCGCCTCGTCCAGGATGAGCACGCGGGGATCCTTGAGGATGACACGGGCGATGGCGAGCCGCTGTTTCTCGCCACCCGAGAGCCGGTAGCCCCGCTCGCCGACGACGGTGTCGTACCCCTCGGGCAGGCCGGCGATGAACTCGTGAATGTTGGCGGCGCGACAGGCTGCCTCCAGCTCGGCCTGGGTCGCGCCGGGCCTGGCGTAGAGCAGGTTGGCGCGGACCGTGTCGTGGAACAGATACGTCTCCTGGGTGACCATGCCGACGATTCCCGCCAGCGAAGCCAGCTTCATGTCGCGGAGGTCATAGCCGTCGAGCGTGATGCGCCCCTCGGTGGGGTCATACAGCCGGAGGACCAGGTACGTGATCGTGGTCTTGCCCGCGCCGCTGGGACCGACCAGCGCCACCAGTTGGCCGGGCTGGATCTCAAAGCTCGCGTCCTGCAGCGCCCAGCGGGGTTCCTCCCCACCGTTCGAGGGCGCATCGGGAGAGACTTCCGGCGCGGCCTTTGTTCCATCGCTGCGCCTGGGCGGTGGGGGGGCGGCGTAGGGCCCCCAGCCGAAGCGAGGTACGTCCTCGAGCCCCACGGCGGCCGCGCCGCCCTCGCCAGCGCCCTCCAGATAACTGAACCACACGTCCTCAAAGCACACGTGCCCCTGCGGCCGCGCCAATGAGACCGCGCCGGGCCGGTCATCGATCTCCGCGGGCAGATCGAGCACCTCAAAGACGCGCTCAAAGCTGACCATGCTGGTGGCAAACTCGACCCGGGCGTTGGTGAGGGCGGACAACGGCCGGTACAATTGGCCCAGATAGGTGCCAAAGGCGATGATCGTGCCGACGGTGAAGGCGCCGCGCAACACCAGGTGCCCGCCGATCCAGAAGACGAGCGCCGTCCCCAGCGCCCCGGCCAGGCTGAGCCCCATGAAGAACCAGCGCCCGATCGTCGCCTGGCGCACCCCGATGTCGCGCACCCGGCCGGACCCTTCGGCAAACCGTTCCATCTCGTCAGCCTCGCGGCCAAAGATCTTGACGAGCAGCGCGCCGCTGACGTTGAGCGTCTCGTGCATCTGGGCGTTCATCTCGGCGTTGTGGGCCATCTGCTGGCGGGCGACGCGCCGCAGGATGCGCCCCACCCTGCGCGACGGCAGGAGGAACAGGGGCAGGATCGTCACGCCCAGCAGCGTCAACCGCCATTCGAGCGAGAACATGATGACGAGCGTGCTGACCAGTGAGATCAGGTTGGTGACGATGTTGACCACCGTCCCGGTCACCGCCCGCTGCGCGCCGATCACGTCGTTGTTGAGCCGCGACATCATCTCGCCGGTCTTGGTGTGGGTGAAAAAGCGCATGCTCATGCGCTGCGTGTGGGCGTAGAGCGCGCAGCGCAGATCGCAGATGATGCCCTCGCCGATACTGGCGCTCAGATAGCGCTGCGCCACGTCGATGAGGCCGGTCAGGATGGGGATGCCGATGACGCCGAGCGCGAGCAGATTGAGCCGCGCTGCGTCTCGGTTGGGCAGCGCGTTGTCCAGCAGGTCGCGGTAGAGCAGCGGGGGCACCAGGTTGAGCAGCGAGGCCACGACGATCAGCGCGATCATCAGACCCGCCGGCCACTCGTAAGGCAGGGCGTAGCTCGCCACCCGCCGCAGCAGTGCCCGGCTGACGTGCGGGCGATCGCGTTCCTCGTCATAGCGGACGAAGGCGTGCCAGCCTCCACGGTGAAAACCCATCTATCGTTCCTCCCGAATGTGTAGCTGCATTATACACGGTGTGGGGGTAAAATGGTACTCGCGTGAGGCGTGAAACGTGAAACGTGAAACGTGAGGCGTGAGGCGTGCGTCCCCGGGGTATGTTGCGGGGGCGGGTCAGGTTTCGGCAAGGTGCACCCAGGGCAGGACACTTCCTACCGCCTGGAGCAACCGCCGGTCGGCAGTCCAGAACTCGGCCCCCAGCCGCTCCGCCAGCGCCAGGTAGTGGGCGTCGTAGGCAGCCGGCAGAGAGAAACGGTCGGCCAGGTCCAGGGCCTGCCGGTGCAACTCGGCCTCGCCGTGCAATTGGAGGGGCAAAGCCAGTGCGGCTTTCAGCGCCAGCCGCACAGCCGACGTGCTCATCAGGCCGTGCCTCTGGTAGCGGTTAAGCACGTTGGTTACCTCGTAGTAAAGCAGCGTGGGAGCGGCCAGTTGCCGCCTCTCGGCATCCCACCGCTCCCACAGCCGCTGGACAGAGACGTCCTTGGGATCAGCTACCAGGCGAATGACCAGATTGGCGTCAACGCACAGCCAGGAGTTGCGCATCCCGTTCCTCCCTCATCTGTTGGATCATCTCCTCCGGCGGTGGCAATGGACGCTCGCCCAGTTCGGCTCGAATCTGTTCCCGGGCCTGGTGGACCAGTTCCCGCCAGTCCTCGCGCTCCTGTCGTCCTGCCAGCAAGCGCTCGTAGGTATCCACAGACAGCACGACGACGTGAGGCTGTCCCTGACGCTCGACGACGACAGGCTCCTGGCTCTCGACCACCCATCGCATCAACTCCCCGAAGCGGATGCGGGCCTCGGTCGCGTTCACCCTCCGTTCCATGTCTCACCTCTTTCCATTAATCAATTCATTGATCAACACCATTCTAACCTCTGCCGGTGGAGAAGTCAAGTGTACCGTTCGAGGCGGTATAGCGCGTTGCGGGCGGACTTGCGGGTATAATCGCGCTCGTTTTCGTCGTCGGCGATCTGGTGTAGCGTGGATCGAGCACGTGGGTCCCCGATTCTCCCCAGCGCTTTGACCGCATACTGGCGTACCTGGGGCTTTTGCTCCTGTGCTAACAAGGCCAGGAGGGGCGTAACCGCGCGGGCATCACCGATTTTACCCAACGCGGACGCCGCCAGGCGACGGACGTTCCCGCTGGGATCCTGCAGCGCAGCGATCAGCTCAGGCACGGCCGATGGGACACCCAGTTCGCCCAACTGATAGACACGCTGCGCCCGATCGCGGGCAGGTAGTTCAGGAGCAAATTCGTTCGGCTGCGCGACGATGACTTTGCGATGTTCATCGGTCAGGCAATTGTCGCAGCAGCGATTCGCCTCAGCCGGCCCCTGATCGCCAAAATGGTCGAGCAAGATGCGACGGCGGCAGGTATCACTCTCGGCGTAGGCGATCACCTGTGCCAGTTGCGCCTGGCGATGGCGGCGGTATCGCTCAGCGTCAGCGAAAGCAGTTTCAACGGTGGGCTCGTCCCATTCACCTCGCCGCAGGAGCATGCGCCTGCCCTTGTCGCCCAGCCGCTCCAGCGCACCGGCCACCTCGAGCTGGGCCAGACACGCCTTGACCTTCGCCGGGGGAAGGCCGCTGCCAGAGGAAAGGTCAGCGATCGTCGCCCACACAGGCCCTCCACCAGCGGGCAGTCTGTCATAAAGCGCCCTCAGTTGAGCCTGCGTGGACGTGGAGGTCGTGATAAACCACTCGTGCAAGGCCCGATCCCGTGGGGCATAGAGCAGTACAGCCTGGGCTGGTCGTCCATCCCGACCTGCCCGTCCTGCCTCCTGGTAATACGCTTCCGGCGTGCCGGGCATAGTGTGATGCACGACCAGACGCACGTCAGGACGATCAATCCCCATGCCGAACGCGTTCGTGGCCACGATCACCGGCTGGCGGCCTTCGACAAATGCCTCCTGAAGGCGGTTGCGCTCGTCCGCGTCCAATCCGGCGTGATAGTGGGCCGCCTCCAAGTGGACCACGTCACGGAGGAACGCGGCAACTTCCTCGGCCTCACGCCGGGTCCCCACGTAGACAATGGCCGCACCCTCCGTCCAATTCCTGAGCAGGTCGCGCAGAGCACTCCGTTTCGCCACGGGATCGGGCGTGTGGCGCACAGCAAAAAACAGATTGGGACGATTGAAACCGGTGACAATGCGGTACACCGGCGTCAAACGCAACGCACGCACGATGTCGTCTTGCACGAGTGGCGTGGCCGTGGCGGTGAGGGCGACCGTCACCGGATCCCCGATCATGGGTCTGGCCTCAGCAATGTGCCGGTAATCGGGCCGGAAATCGTGCCCCCACTGAGAGATGCAGTGCGCCTCATCGACGGCCAGCAATCCAACCTCGACCTGTTGCAGGATCTCCTGGAACCGAACGCTGCGCAACCGTTCTGGGGCCACGTAGACCAACCGGAAATCACCCACGGCCACAGCCTGCAAGCGACGGCTCTGTTCGCGTGCGGACAGCGTGCTGTTGATGTACGTGGCGGGGATGCCACGGCCGGTCAGGCTATCGACCTGGTCTTGCATCAGGGCGATCAGGGGCGAGATCACCAATGTCACGCCGGGGCGATAGAAGGACGCTAACTGGTAAATGAGCGACTTGCCCGCGCCCGTCGGCATAACGACGAGCGTGTGCCGGCCCGCCAGCAGGTTTCGGATGGCCTCGGCCTGGCCAGGCCGGAACGCCGAACACCCAAAGCGGGTGTTCAAGGTGACGGTGATGACCGCGCTCGTGGTCTGGTTGTCAGGAGATGCTTCTTGTCTCTGTATCCCCTGGTCATACTTGGCGTGAAACGCAAGGTGCTGTGCCAACTGATCGTCAGGAATTTGCTCGTGGCAAACGGGACAGACGCTGCTTCGATGTGCCATCTTTACACTCCGATAGGTGCGTTGCACCTCCCGCCGTATGAGACGTCCCCGAGACGGACGCGGGGAGCGTTTTTCGATGGGTACTCTTGCGGGTCTACGTCAGCAGGAACGATTGGACGTAGCCCCAGATGAACGGTAACTGGTCGTTCAGACGATGGTCCGAATCCACCTCGATCAACTGAACCTGATCTGGGAAGTTGGCAGCGTACTGGCGGCTGTCGCCTATCGGCACGGTATCGTCGTGTACGCCGTGGATGATGGTCATCGGAGCTGGAGGGGGAACCGGCTGGAGGTAGTGCAGCCCATCCACCTGCAGGTCATACCGCAGGGGAATCTCTCTCTCGAAGGCATAGTGAAAGACCGGCACGGCGCCGAGTTTCTCCCACTGTGCCAGTTCCTCCCCGGTGAGTCCGCCGGACAGCCAGGACAGAGCCGGGGCCAGGAGAAGCATCTTGTCGACGCCGCCGAATCGGTGCGCATAGTTGAGGCCGACCAACGCGCCCATCGAACTGCCGATGATGCGGACGGATCCCAGGCGATGGTCAAGCACGTACTGCCTGACCCGGTTGATCAAGCCGGTCACGGTCATGTACTCGAAATCCTTCGGCGTGGGGTTTAAGTCGAGGGCACGGAACTCGACCTGGGGCAGCGCCTTGAACCTCGGGCCGAGGTACTGCGCTTTCGTGGACTGCGCAGAGGATGCGAACCCGTGCAGGAGCAGGACGGTCTTGTGTTCCATCGGCGTTTCTCCGTCGGGAAGACCAAGACCTGACAGGTTTCAGCAGGGATAACCAAACCTGTCAGGTCTCGCTGCTAGACGTCGCAGGGGGTCAACGTGAACACAGGCGGCAGGTAATGCGTCCCCCAATCCGCCAGGCCGGCCTCCGGATATTCCAGCTCCACCCAGGACAGCGTCTCCCCATCATCCGCCACCGTGAGCAACGCCGTCCCCTCGTCGTCGTATTCTGGAATGACCAGCTTGACCTCGACCTCAGCCGCGCCCACGGTCCCCTGGATGGAGCCCTCCCGGATCCGGCACGCGCTGGGCACATCCTCCACGACGCAGAGCTTGATCAAGAGGAACGTGCCCTCCAGGTCGGCCCCCCGCTGTTCCAACTCCATCTCGAACTGGACATCCTCCGTCTCAAACTGCCAACACCCGCCAAACAGATCCGGGACGTACCCCGAGCCGTCCCCCAGGATCGGGGTGGGTGTGCTCGCAGGTGCGGACGCGGGGGCAGGCGCGGGCGGTTGGCTGGGAGCCGTGGTGGGAGTCGAGGCCGGCGCAGGCGTGAAAGAAGGTTCGGGGGTCGCAGGTGGGGCAGTTGCGGGGGTGGGTGGACTGGCCGGAGCCGCACACGCCGGCAGGGTGAGGCAAAGTATGACAACGCTCAGCCACGTGTTCCGTCTCTTTGTGTTCATATTTTCGACCAGACCCTAACCCGACCAAGCCGGAACCGAACAGGATTCAACGCCAAGA
>DATKTN010000024.1:0-6986 GCA_035531135.1 Anaerolineae bacterium | reverse complement strand
CCCCCAGGCCAGTGCAAACGCGAGCGCCAGTCCGGCCGAACGCAAGCTGAGCGACCCAAAGGCGACGTGACCGGCCAGCCACGGCAATACCACGGCGATGGCGGCGTCCCACCCAGGCGCGGCAGAGCCCGAACCGCCCTCCCACGCCAGCCCCAACTGCATCACCACGAGCGCCCCGGCGCTCAGAAGCACCAAATCGGCCCCCAGAAGTGCGGCCAGCAACGCCGTCACCGGCAGTGCGACGACGATCGCCGAGAGCGCCGGCCCGCAGGCAGGCCAGAGGACGTCACGCCCCCAGGCGCGCAGTTGCCCCAGCCAGCGGGATGCCCGGTCCCCCGGCGAGCTGGGAAGCGTATAAGGCAGTGTCCCGGCCGACTCACCGAACCGCCAGTTACGCCAGCGGCGTAGCGGCTTGGCCCAGTTGGTGCCCGCCAGCGCTGCCCACAGCGTGCCCCACCCCGCATCCACCAGCAGGACCAGCAGCGCCAGCAGCAGCCAGTCATCACCTCGCCAGCCAAACCCCCCGGAGGCGATGATGCCACTCAAGGTCGCCCAGGCTGGACCCAGCCAGGTGATCGGGCTGGTCAGCCGGGCCTGCAGGCGGATCAGACCGCCAGAGGCCGGGCAAGACGACGAAACGTGAGGATTGCCTTCCATAAGCCAGGTAAATTATACCATATGTTGGGTAGACTACCCAGACGCACACGCTTCAATTGCGTCCAGCACCAATCGCGCGCAGGCGGTCCAGGAAAAACGGCGCACGTTGGCGTGGCCCCGCGCGATCAGCGTTTCGCGCAGCCCGGGATCAGCAGCGACGCGTGCCATGCCAGCGGTGATCGCACCGGCATCGCCGGGGTCCACCAGGAGCGCCGCGTCTCCGGCCACCTCGGGCAGGCTAGACGTCGCGCTGGTGACGACCGGGCAGCCGCAGGCCTGCGCCTCCAGCACCGGCAATCCGAACCCCTCGTACAACGATGGAAAGACAAAGGCCAGTGCCCCACTCAACAGACTGGCCTTGTCCTCGTCAGCGACGTAGCCCGGAAAGAGCACCCGCCCCTCCAGGCCCAGACGGCGCACCTGGGCGAAGAGGTCGGCATACAGCCAGCCGCGTTTGCCCGCCAGGACCAGGACGGCTTCAGTCTCCAATCCCGCGAAGGCGGCGATGAGGCGGGCCAGGTTCTTGCGTGGCTGGAGCGTGCCCAGGTAGAGGTAGTAATCGCCGATGACGCCGTAGCACGCCTTGACGGCCGCGATCGCGGCCGGGTCGCGCACCGGGCCGAGCGTCTCGTCGCGCCCGGGGTACGCGACGGTGACCTTGTCCGGCGGAGTGCCATAGCGGGCCACCAGGTCGGCCCTGGTCGCCTCGGAATCGGCCAGGACGTGCGCGGCGACCCGCGCGTTCCAGCGGGTGGACAGGTCGAGATACACCCGCTGGCGCCACGGATGCGCATCTGGAAAATAGAGATAGCCCAGGTCGTGGA
This sequence comes from Anaerolineae bacterium, assembly GCA_035531135.1. GTDB lineage: Bacteria > Chloroflexota > Anaerolineae > B4-G1 > B4-G1 > DATKTN01. Next base: position 5,505 of record DATKTN010000024.1, on the reverse strand, counting down.
CGGTGACCAGGCTGGCGCGCGGATGGACGGGGGGCAGGACGTGGGCCGGGACGAACAGCGCGTCCGGCGGACGGCGCGCCATCTCCCAAGAGAGACGCAGGTGCGTCCACAGGCGAGGGCAGGGGATGACGCACAGCTCGGCACCCGGGAACGCGCCGGCGGGAGGCGGGCTGCGGAAGTAGAGCCGAAAGCGATGCGGGCTTCCGAGTGCCAGCAGCGCCTGGATGAGGCGCCGGGAATAGACCTCGGTGCCGGTTGGACGGGCGGAGACGGCCCGGCTGGCGTCGATCCCGACCAGCATGTGCTACGAGCGCCGGCCGATCAGCGCACGCAGGAACACCATCAGGCCCAGCAGGATCAGGAGCGCGGGCCACAGCCGGGGCAGGAGCTCGACCGTCTGCGGCCCAAGAAGCTGCAGCGTCACGGCCAGCCCCACGCCGCCGACGACGAGCGCCACCAGCGCCAGGAAGAGCGCGCCCCAATCGCGGAAGCCGGTCGCGACCCACTGGGCCAGGAAGGCCGCACTGCCGACGAGGACAAACACCGGCCACCAGGTGCTCAGATCGCGGTACGACAGCGGGCCCAGCGTGACGAAGAAGAACACCAACCCCACGAGCGTGGCGGCGGTGCCGACAAAGACCTGCCCGGGGTCGCGCTGCGGCCCGAAGACGAAACTGCCCAGAAACGCCAGCCCCCCGGCGAAGGGGATGACGGGCCAGATGACGTCCCAGCCCGGGAGGCCGACGTTCAGCTCGGCCAGCAGCAGATAGACGCCCAGCAGGATCAGAACGAGAGCCAGGATAACCGCTCCTCTGCGCATTGTCTCACTCCTTTCGCTCGAGTGCGCTGATCTTGGCCACGCGCCGCGCGTGGCGGCCGCCCAGAAACGTGCTGGTGAGAAAGACCCGCACGATATCAAGCGCTGAACCGATGCCGAGCACCCGCCCGCCCAGGCACAGGATCTGCGCGTCGTTGTGCTCGCGCGCCATACGCGCCATGTAGCAGTCGGTGCACAGCGCCGCCCGAATCCCGCGTACCTTGTTCGCAGCCAGGCTCACGCCGATTCCCGTGCCACAGATGATGATACCGCGCTCGGCCTCTCCAGCGGCCACGGCGCGGGCCACCAGCGCAGCGATGTCGGGATAGTCCACGGATTCCAGGCGATATATGCCCAGGTCCGAAACCTCGTGGCCCTCGGCGATGAGATACTCGGCGATGGGCTGCTTCAGCTCGTACCCACCCTGATCGGCGCCAATGGCGATGCGCACAAGATCCACCTGGTGTCGCTATTCGGCACCGTCGACCGGCAGCGTGCACGTAAACGTCGAGCCCTGTCCCTCCCCACTCGTGACCTGGATCTTGCCTCCGTGCACCTCGATGATCTGCGCCGTGATGGAGAGCCCCAGCCCAGTTCCCAAGGCCCGTTTCTCCGCGCCCGGCACGCGGTAGAACCGTTCAAAGAGATGCGGCACTGCGTCCGCCGGGATACCCGGGCCGGTGTCGGCGACGCTGACAGCCAGGCAACCTCCTTCGTGTCTCGCCGCGACCGTGACACTGTCGCCCAGGCGACAATACTTGATCGCGTTGCTCAGCAAGTTGAGCAGTGCCTGGTGAAGTCGCTGCGCGTCTCCGATCACAGGCGGCAGTGCAGAAGGCACGTCAACCGACAACCGGATGTCTTTGGCATCGGCCTGTGGCCGCACCACGTTGACCGCCATGTGGATGACCGTGCTCATATAGACCGGATCTCGAGCCAGGGAGGCACGGCCCGATTCCAACCGCGCCAGGTCGAGAAAGTTCTTTGTGATCTCATTGATGCGCTCCGCTTCAGACTGGATGATGCCCGCAAACTGAGCGCGCTGAGCCTGCGTCGACTGCGGCCGTTGAATGAGGTCGGCGTAGGCGATGACGGACGTCAGCGGGGTGCGCATCTCGTGCACGATCTCGGCGATCAGGTCGGACTGTTGGAACAGCAACGCGTTCTGCACCGCCACCGCCGCCTGATCCCCCAGCACAGACATCAGTTCGACGTCCGCGGCGGTGAACTCTGCCCCGTCCTTCTTGTTGACCGCCTCCAGCACGCCGATCACATTTCCCCTGGCGATCAATGGGACGGCGAGGATCGCGCCAGTGATCAACGTAGTCTGCTCGTCCGCCTGGTGGGAGAAGCGGAACCGGGGATCTTGACGGGCATCCGGGACGACGAGAGGTTCACCGGTCCGCGCCACCCACCCGGCAACAGTGCCCTCCATTGGAACGACGATCGAGCGCACGCCCGACAGATTGGTCGCCGCCTCAAAGTACAACTTGCCGCTCTTGCGGTCGACGAGCATGATCGAACAGGCTTCCGTCTCGGTGAGTTCCTGCGCCGACTCGATGATGCGGTCGAGAAGGGGGCGCAGGCTCAACGTCGAGTTCAACGAGCGGCTGATCTCGATCAGTCGCTCCAGCCAGGCCACACGTTTCCCGTCCCCTTTTTGTCCTTGATCAGCACCCGCCACCGCCCCACCCCCCTGCGCAAGCACGCGCGATGCCAGGCAAAGCCTCGGCCACGTCAGCGTGGATGACCACGTCGGCCACGTCGTCGACGTGTGTAGGCGCCAGGTTGACCACGACGAGACGTCCACCGTGTTCATGCACGATGAGCGGCAGATGCCCGGCCGGCATGACCTCCAACGACGACCCGGCGACGAGCATCAAGTCGGCCCGGTGGACGTGGGCCATGGCCGCATTGACCACCTCGATCGGCAACTGCTCCCCGAACAGCACGACGTTGGGCTTTAGCACGCCACCGCACACGGCACAGCGAGGCACCTCGCCTGAGGAGACAAAGTCGTCCACCAGTTCCGCGCAGGGCACGACCCGATAGCAACTGATGCAGGTGAGCTCCCGCATGTGGCCGTGCAACTCTAACACCTCGCGCGACCCGGCCCGCTGGTGCAAATCGTCGATGTTCTGAGTGATGATCGCCTTCAACCAGCCCCCCATCTCCAGCTTCGCCAGCGCCCGGTGGCCCGCGTTGGGTTCAGCCGTCAGCAACGTCGCCGCCAGCGGCCGTATCCAGGCGTAGAACGCCTCGGGGTTCCGTCGAAAGGCGTACAAGGAGGCGACTTGCATGGGGTCAGCGCGCTCCCACAGCCCGGTCCCCGGCGAACGGAAGTCGGGAATGCCGGAAGGGGTGCTGTGGCCCGCCCCGGTCAGCGCGACGGCGTACCGGGCCTCTCGCAGGAGCGTCGCCGCACGCAGGATGCCATCTGTGTATTCACCAACGTCACTCATGCTCGCCTCACGAATCGAAGAGGGTTGGCTGGCGGCTCGGTGGCAGAGGTTCGCCGCCGGCCACCCGGTGCGCCCAGCGAGTGGGCTCTGGCAAGCGATACCGGGTCGCACATCCCAACACCAGCGAAACCGACGACTCCAGGTCCACCCGATGCCCGACCGATACAAAGACCGGGCGGACCCGGTCACGCGTCCGGACGATCGCGCCGATCACCTCGCCTCCGTCGACGAGCGGCTCCCAACTGCCCTTCCGCTCGCCGGGCTCCACGTACGTCCCGCACAAGCGCGACTTGGCGCATCCCACCGCGGGCATGTCCAGCAGGACACCGAGGTGCGTGGCCAGCCCCATGCGGCGTGGATGAGCCAATCCCTGCGCATCGAACATCAGCACGTCCGGCCGGTCGCCCAACTGCTCGAGCGCGTCCAGCACGACCGGGCCCTCACGGAAGGCCAAAAGTCCCGGCACGTAGGGGAACGAAACAGAGCTCTCCGCCGTGGCCGCCTGAAAGGGGTTCAGGGCAGGATAGGACAGCAGCACCACGGCTGCGCGTGCCCTCCCCCCTTTCACGCTGACGTCTACGCCAGCGACGACCTCTGGCCGCCGCTCCAGAGGCCCGATCCACACACGCTGGCGCAGTTCACGCTGGATCGCCACGGCATCCGCCGGTGAGACGTCCCACGGATGCGTGAACGTCGGCCGCACAGCCATCGCTCAGATTTGGGCCAGATGCTCTGCGATGGTTCGGAACTGCTGGGCGACCGGGCTGTTCGGCTGCATGGTCACCATCGGGATCCCTTCTTCGATCGCCTGGAATGCCAGTTCGGGCGCTGAAGGCACCACGCAAAAGACGTCGTGTTGACACAGACCCTCCACCACGTCCTCGGTAACGGTAGCTATGGAGGGGGCCTTGCCAATCATCACGACGCTGATCCGGTGCCTGGCCAGATTGAGTGACAAGTCCAACTCGTTTAACAGTGCCTGCGCCAACGCAAGCGCCACGCGGCCAGGCTCGATGGCCACGACGACGTGGTCACAACTGGGCAGGACATGGCAATTTACCTCATCCAGGCCCACCCCCAGATCCAGCAGGAGGTAGTCCGCCATGGCCCCCAGACGCCGGACGATGACCTCAGCGTGGGCCGGGGGCACCGGCCTCGCCACGCCGGGCGGCTCGATCTGACCAGTCAAGAGCCGCACGCCCGTCGAATGTTCGTCCAACTGGGCCTCTACCATGCTCGGCTTGATGTCCTCGACCGGCTGGTCCAACAATCGAACCACCCCGCCGTGACGTTGAAGGCCCAACTGGACGGCGGAGGCCGCCATGCCGGATCGCATGTCGGCCAACACGACCTGCCGCTCCCCCTCAGGCTGATGGGCCAGTGCAACGGCGACGTTGACGGCCAACGTCGTCGTGCCCACGCCCCCCTTTGCGCCCAGGAAACCCAAGACCTTGGCCCGCACCGAAGGGTGTTGCTCTACCTGCCTCTGGGCAAAGCGGGCCAGCAACGCCTCTACACGGGTGGCCAACTCGTCCGGATGGACAGGCTTAGTCATATAATCGTCGGCCCCTGCCTGGAACCCGGTCACCTTGTCGTCGACCATCGTCCTGGCCGTGAACATGATGATCGGTATGCCCGCCGTCGCAGGGTCGGCGCGCAGTCGGCGGCAGACCTCGAAGCCGTTCATGTCCGGCATCATGACGTCCAGGACAATCAGGTCCGGGTCTTCCGCCTGGGCCTTCGCCAAAGCCTGGGTACCCAAACTCGCAGCGACGATTTCGTATCCCCGCCGCTGCAACACCAACCCGATGAGCTTGACGGTCTGTGGCTCGTCGTCAACTACCAGGACTTTTTTCGCCACTGCAGCCTCCAAACACTAATGTAGCACAGAAAGCGCTACTTGGCAAGAATGCAAAAAGAGGCAGCCAGCCGGCTGCCTCCTGGTCGGGGCGCCGGGATTTGAACCCGGGACCTCTACAACCCCATTGTAGCGCGCTAGCCAAGCTGCGCCACGCCCCGTCGTGACGGCGACACCCCTGCCCTCACGCGGGGTAGTATACGTCCGAACAGGGTTCTTGTCAAGTAGGCGTATTCACTCGTGTAAAATGTTACCGAAGTGGTATGATTCACTCAAATGATAACGTTACTAGGAGTGAACATGCCCATAGAAGACAAAATGACCATAGACGAACGCAGAAAATACCTCCGTAGGATGCAGAAGCGATA
>DATKTN010000023.1:0-5340 GCA_035531135.1 Anaerolineae bacterium | reverse complement strand
GGTGGCAACATGATAGCACAAGATCTGACGAAATTCACGCTCGTGATCGTGCTCATAGGCGGCGTCCTCGCCATGGCTGTCTTCCGCCCCCCGATCTTTGCCTCTCCGCCTGCCAAGGCAGATACAGAGCAAGATCAGGGTGAAATGACCAGTACTGGGTTCCAGCCCGAGTCGGAGGGGGATGAGGAGGAAGCTCTCTCTTACGAAGACCTGCTCGCCTGGCAGCAGGAACTGGACAAAGGGCAATCTGATCTTGACGACCAAGAGGCCATACTGAAAGATTGGGAGGCTTCTCTGCAAGCGCAGGAGGAGCGCCTGGCTGAGCAGGAGAGTCTGCTGGGTGCGAAGGAGAGCGAGGTTACTGAAGAATGGGTTGCCATCCAGGCGGAGCAGAGTCGTTTGGCCCAAGAGCGGGAAAGCCTGCAGGTGGAGCAGACCCGTCTGACCCAAGAGCAGGAGGACTTGGAGGCGGAACGAGCCCGCCTGGACCAAGATGGGGAGGATCTACAAGCTCGGCGCGCTCGCCTTGATGAAGAATTGGCTAGCCTACGCGAGACCGAGGATCGCTTGCAGGCGCAAGAGGCGAGCCTGGCGGAATGGCAACAGAGACTGGTGGGTCGTGATCGTCTGTCGGCGGTGGCTTTGATCATCAGCGGCTTGATGGCTGTGCCTTCGGTGGTGGTCTTGATAGCCTTGGGGCAACAGGGCTGGCGGATGCCTGGCGACAGGGCTCGGCAGGCTCAGGCTCCCCAGGCACATAAGAGGGAACGGGGTATTCAGTCTGGCACGTTGGGGAAGGTCACTGCGGCCCCAACCTACGGCGATAATGGTCGGGGCAGGGAGAGCGTGGGCCATCCCGCGTAGAAAGGAGGTGATGATTCAGACAGAGTGATACCCGGCAGCGGGCCGCCCGTGACCGCTCGCGGGCGGCCCCAACGTCATGACGTTCTGCCCCCCTGGTTACCATCTTCAAGCGTTACCTCGCCAGCAGAGCATCGCAGCCCTGTCTGCTGCGATACCTCGCCCTGGTCAAAGTCCTGTTTCCAATTCGGCAAACCTCTATGCTCCCTCCCCCCTGGCCCAACTCGGTGGCAATTAGCGTATTGTTCATTGTTCATTGTTCATTGTTCATTGGTCATTGTTCATTCGTCATTGTCCCCCCTTGCCTCCTGCCCCATTCTGCGGTACAATCCCCCCAGCTAGCCCGAGAGGAGATGACGCTATGCCCGAACCCATCCGCATCCAGGACATCGCCCGGCACGTGGGAGACAAAGTCACGCTCCAGGTGTGGCTCTACAACCGCACCGACAAGGGAAAACTCCAGTTCCTCCAGGTGCGCGATGGGACCGGCTTCGCCCAGTGCGTCGTCTTCCAGAAAGAGGTCAGCCCCGAGGTCTTTGACGCGGCCCGGAGCCTGACGCAGGAATCGTCGTTCGTCGTCACCGGCACCGTCCGAGAGGACACGCGCGCCCCCGGCATCCCCGGCGGCTACGAACTGGGCGTCACCGGCCTGCAGGTGCTCCAGGTGTCGGAGGACTACCCCATCCAGCTCAAGGAGCACGGGGTGGATTTTCTGATGGACAACCGCCACCTGTGGATCCGCTCGCAGCGGCAGTGGGCCGTGCTGCGCGTGCGGGCCACCGTCATCCGCGCCATCCGGGACTGGCTCGACGACAACGGCTTCGTCAACATGGACACGCCGATCCTCACGCCGGCCGCCTGCGAGGGCACGACCACGCTCTTCGAGACCGACTACTTTGGTGAGCCCGCCTTCCTGGCCCAGTCGGGGCAACTGTACAACGAGGCGGACATCTACGCCTTTGGCCGCGTCTACTGCTTCGGCCCCACCTTCCGCGCCGAAAAGTCCAAGACCCGCCGCCACCTGACCGAGTTCTGGATGGTCGAGCCGGAGGCCGCCTTCTGCGACATGGATCAGTTGATGGAGATCGAGGAGCAGTTCGTCTCGTACATCGCCCAGACCTGCCTGCGCGAGCGGGCGCAGGAATTGGCGCTCCTGGGGCGGGATACCACGCTCCTGGAGAAGGTCGTGCCTCCTTTCCCCCGCATCTCCTACGACGATGCGCTCGAGATGGTGGTCGAGATTCGGGAGCAGACGGACGACGAGGATCTCAAGGAGCAGTTGCAGATCGAGTGGGGGGATGACTTTGGCTCGCCGCACGAGACGGAGCTGACCAGGCGGTTCGAAAAGCCGGTCATCGTCTACGGCTATCCGACGCAGGCCAAGGCGTTTTACATGGAGCCCTGGCCTGGCCGGCCCGAGGTCTCCAAGAGCACCGACGTGCTCGCCCCGGAGGGGTATGGGGAGATTATCGGTGGCTCGGAGCGGATCTCCGACCCCAACCTGCTGCTCCAGCGGCTCAAGGAGTGGAACCTGCCCCGCGAGGCGTTCGAGTGGTACATCGACCTGCGCAAGTACGGCTCGACACCCCACTCCGGCTTTGGCCTGGGCGTCGAGCGCACGGTGACCTGGATCTGTGGCATCGACCATCTGCGGGAGACGATCGCGTTTCCGCGGATGCTGAAGCGCGTCTATCCATAACACGCAACACGTAACACGAAATATATCAGGAGGAGTGTATGCGAACGAACAGAGATCGAAAGCGAATTCGAAAGCAAACCCGCAAGCGCAGGCTCCAGTATCTGCGCCGGCGGCTGGCACAGGCGACCGATCCCGCTGAGCGGCAGCGCTTGATCGACAAGATTCGCCGCGTCAGCCCGAACGCCCCCGTGCCGGAGGGGTAACGTTCTTACCACAACAATCGTGACAGGTTCGTAGGGGTGACTTTAGTCGCTCCTTCCGCTCGGCGGCTTTGTCACCGCCAGGTGCTCGAGGCCGCAGGATTGAGCGTTGAGGAGTGGATGGATTTGCAAAAGCCACCGGCCATCAACTGGTCGTTGCCAAAGCGGTCCGCCTGTAGTATAATACAGTTACTCCACATCTGAATACACAACACTTTCAGGGGAGCTTGGGTAGCCAGGCTGAGAGGGTGCCCCGGTCGTATGGATTTCTTTCATCCGCGACCACCGGCACCGACCCTTGAACCTGATCTGGGTAATGCCAGCGGAGGAAGAATCAAGTGCGCGATACAGCCGCCCCGCTGGCCGGGGCGGCTTTGTTGTACCAGCACTTGAGACCCCCAGGCACCCTGGCTCAAGTCACGTTTTACGCATCACGCATCACGCATTACGCATCACGTTTCACGTTTCACGTTTCACGTTTCACGTTTCACGCATCACGCCACGAGGTATCTATGCGCACTATCATCTTTGCCAACGGCCAGTTCCCCGACGCACGGGGTGCCCGCGACCTGTTGCGCCCCGATGACCTCGTCATCGCGGCCGACGGCGGCACCCATCACGCGCTGGCCGCCGGCGTGATCCCCCACGTCGTCGTCGGCGACCTGGACTCGATATCCCCCGGCGAGCGGGCGCGCGTCGAGGCGGCCGGCGCGCGAGTTCTGCGCCATTCCCCCCGCAAGGACGAGACCGACCTGGAACTGGCGCTTCTCCACGCCGTGCGCGCGGGTGCGACCGAGATTGTCGTCCTGGCGGCGCTGGGGGGACGGCTGGATCAAACGATCGCCAACCTGCTGCTCCTGGCGCTGCCCGAGTTGAGCGGGCTCGACGTGCGCGTCGTTGAGGGCAGCCAGATGGCCTTCCTCATCCGCGAGGGGGATGACGCCGCACGGGTCGCGGGCCGGCCTGGCGACACCGTCTCCCTGATCCCGCTGGGAGGGGACGCGGGGGGCGTGACGGCCGAGGGGCTGGAGTGGCCGCTGCACGAGGATACCCTGCGCTTCGGCCCGGCCCGAGGCGTGAGCAACGTCCTGACCGCCGACCAGGCCCGCGTCCGCGTGCGCCAGGGCCTGCTCCTCTGTGTGATCACGCGACGCGAGTAGGCAAGCCTGCAATTTGCAATCTGCAATCCGCAATTCGCAATCTGCAATCTGCAATCTGCAATCTGCAATTTACCAAGGAGGTGCAAAATGAAACGGTTGATCGTGTTCGCTCTGATTGGGATCACGGCGCTGGCGGCCTGCGGGCCCGGCCCGACGCTCCCGCCCGAGACTCCGCCGCCGCCCCCGCCGCCGCAGCCTGCCAAGGTGCGGGTGATGACCCACGACAGCTTCGACATCAGCGAGGAGGTGCTCGCCGCCTTCGAGGCCCGGTACGACGCCGAGGTCGAGATTCTCCAGGCCGGTGACGCGGGCGTGGTCCTCAACCAGGCCATCCTCAGCGCCGACAACCCGCTGGCCGACGTCCTCTACGGCGTCGACAACACGCTCCTCAGCCGGGCGCTGGACGCCGACATCCTCGAGCCCTACGCCTCGCCGCTCCTGGACGAGATCCCCGACCACCTGGAGCTCGACCCCCAGCACCGGGCGCTGCCGGTCGACTATGGCGACGTGTGCCTCAACTATGACAAGGGCTGGTTCGCCGAGCGGGGCCTGGCACCGCCCACCGGGCTGGAGGACCTGGTGCGGTCCGAGTACGCGGGCCTGGTGGTCGTGGAGAACCCGGCTACGTCGTCGCCCGGGCTGGCGTTCCTGCTGGCGACGGTCGGTCACTTTGGCGAGAGCGGCGACTACACCTACCTGGACTACTGGGCCGACCTGCGGGCCAGCGACGTGCTGGTCACCGAGGGGTGGGAGGACGCCTACTGGGGGCAGTTCACCTACGGCTCCGGCGGCGAAGGCGAGCGGCCCATCGTCGTCAGCTATGCCAGCTCCCCGCCCGTCGAGGTCCACTTTGCGGAGGAGCCCTTCGAGGAGGCCCCCACGGCGGCGGTCGTTGGCGACGGCAGTTGCTTCCGCCAGATCGAGTTCGTCGGCGTCCTCAAAGGCGCGCAGAACCGCGACCTGGCCGAGGCGTGGGTGGACTTTATGCTCGGCACGGCATTCCAGGAGGACATCCCGCTGCATATGTTCATGTTCCCCGCCAACCAGAACGCCGCCCTGCCCCCGGTCTTTGCCGATTTCGCCGCCATCCCCGACCACCCGGCCGAGGTCGACTACGCGGCCATCGAGGCCAACCGTGAGGCGTGGGTCGAGGCCTGGGCGGAGGTAGTGTTGCGTTGAGGGGGAGACAAGGGGATGGGGAGACAAGGAGACAAGGGGAGGGAGAGACAAGGAGACAAGGAGACAAGGGGACAAGGAGAGGGGGAGCAGGGGAGCGGAGGAGCGGGAGCGCGGAGGAACTAGAGCCTGTTCGTAATTCGCAATCTGCAATCTGCAATCTCCAATCTCCCCTCTCCCCTCTCCCCTCTCCATTCTCCATTCTCCATTCTCTATCCTCCTCCCTGTCCCTTGCCTCCTTGCT
>DATKTN010000022.1:0-13021 GCA_035531135.1 Anaerolineae bacterium | reverse complement strand
TGGCGGGCACGGGCCAACACCATATCCTGCTCCACCTTGCTGTCCGTGAGGGCGTGGGAGAGGCTGTTCTGGAACAGGGGCGCAGGTGTGCGCCTGAGGGGCGCAGGTGTGCGCCTGAGGGGCGCAGGTGTGCGCCTGAGGGGCGCAGGTGTGCGCCTGAGGGGCGCAGGTGTGCGCCTGAGGGGCGCAGGTGTGCGCCTGAGGGGCGCAGATGAGCGCCTGAGGGGCGCAGATGAGCGCCTGAGGGGCGCAGATGAGCGCCCGAGGGGCGCAGATGAGCGCCCGAGGGGCGCAGATGAGCGCCTGAGGGGCGCAGATGAGCGCCCGAGGTGACGTATGGCTCTACCTGGAAACAGATCAGCGCGACGTCCCGTAGATGAACTGGACGTCCTGGTCCGGTCGGTGTTGCGGAAAAGGATATCGGGTGCTGCCCCTCCACCACGGGTCTGGGGACGTATCGCGGAACGTGTGAATCGCCGGGCTAGACCGGGGTCAATCCGGCGGAAGCGAGGTGAGACCGTCCGGTTCCTTTCCAGACAACTCCGGTTGTAGGCCGATCAAGAAGTACGACGGCTTTCCACGGACCAAGACCAAGCATTCCCCCCTCCCTGCGAGGGAGGGGACGGGGGAGGGTGGAGACCGGCGAGAGGATGAGGAAGCACCAATGACGACCCAACGTAAGCGCAGCAACGTCATCCTGCGCGTCGAGAACTTGAAAAAGCATTTCCCGATCCGGCGGGGGGTCTTCCAGCGTCACGTGGGAGACGTCAAGGCGGTGGATGGCGTGAGTTTTGAGGTCTGCCGCGGCGAGACGCTGGGGCTGGTCGGGGAGAGTGGGTGCGGCAAGACGACCACCGGCCGCACGATCGTCCAGCTTTACGAGCCCACAGAGGGTACCGTCTACTTCGACGGGGCGGACCTGTCACAGCTCAAGGGCAGCCAACTGCGCCAGATGCGGTGCAGAATACAGATGATCTTTCAGGACCCCTACGCCTCGCTGAATCCCCGCATGAGCGTCCTGGGCATCGTCGGCGAGGCGTTGAAGGCACACCACATCGCCGCCGGTCCGGAGAGAGTAGACCGGGTGGCAGAGATGCTCGAACTGGTCGGACTGAGCCCCGCGCTTATGAAGCGCTTTCCCCACGAGTTCTCCGGCGGACAGCGGCAACGCATTGGCCTGGCCCGGGCACTGGCCTTGAACCCCGACCTGATCATCTGTGATGAACCTGTCTCCGCGCTCGACGTCTCGATCCAGGCCCAGGTAGTCAACCTGATGGAGGAACTGCAGGAACAACTGGGCCTCACCTACGTCTTTATCGCCCACGACCTGAGCATGGTGCGCCACATCAGCCGGCGAGTGGCCGTGATGTACCTGGGCAAGATCGTGGAACTGACCGACAGGGACACGCTGTACGGCAATCCCCTGCATCCCTACACCCAGGCGCTTCTTTCGGCCGTACCGGTGCCCGACCCGACCGTCGAGGAGAGTAGAAAGCGCATCATCCTCGAGGGGGACCTGCCCAGTCCGGCCCACCCGCCTGAGGGCTGCAACTTTAACACGCGCTGCCCGGTAGCGACAGACGCCTGTTTTGAGATGGACCCAGAGATCATCGAGGTAGAGGCAGGCCATCTCTGCGCCTGCCACCTGGTCACGCCGTTTGTGCGGCCCGACAGCCGGGTGAGGCTGCAGACTGAGGGGGAACATCCGGCATCTGTTCGGGTTGAAGAACCCTCGCCAGAGCGTACACCGAGGAGGTGATGGATATCGAGCATGGCATAAGAACAGTCGCAGAGTCGGAGCGAGCGATGCTCCACCGGTAAGAACCGACGATTTCGCGTGTGAAAAACCAACTTTAGGAGGAGAATCATGTCCAAGATGTCTAGAAAAGCATGGTGGGCGATCGCCGCAGGGTTGGTCATCATCAGTATGTTGCTGGCGGCCTGCGCCCCCGAGACAGTCGTCGAGACGGTCGTGGTCGAGGTCGAAAAAGAGGTCCCGGTTGAGGTCGAAAAACAGGTCGAGGTCGTGGTCACCGCGACCCCCGAGCCGGAGGAACCAGCGGCGCCCGGGGAGATCGCGGACTTTGCGGACGTGCCCGACGACGTGCTGGTACAGGTGTGCGAGGACATCAAGCAAGCGGTCGAGTACGACGACGAGGCCCGCACGCTCACGGTCCACCTGCAGGAACCCTTTGCGCCGTTCATGCAGATCCTGTCACAAGGATGGAGCGTGCCTATGGATATGGAGTGGATGGTCGAGCAGGGCGCCTGGGACGGGGACTGCGCCAACTGGGTGCCGTACCACGACCCCAACGCCGAGGACAGCGTGATCTTTGACATTGAGAACGGCACCGGCCCCTTCAAACTAGAGTACTGGAAGCCGCTCGACGAGATCTCGGCCGTCCGTTTCGACGACTACTGGCGCACCGAGCCGATGTGGGAGGGCGGCCCCAGCGGCCCGGCCTACTATGACCGCGTGATCGAAAAGACCGTCAACGAGTGGGGCACCCGCTTCGCCATGTTCCAGGCCGGCGATATCGACTGGAATTACGTGCCCACGCAATACGTGGACCAGATCGACCCGCTGGTGGCCGAGGACTGTGATTACAGGACGGAGGAATGTACGCCGCTCAACGCTGGCGGCCAGTTCCGCCGCTACAAGGATATGCCCGGCACCGGCAGCGTCGACTTCTTCTTCGTCATGGACATCCCCCAGGAGTCCTCCTACATCGGCAGCGGCCGGTTGGATGGCGGCGGTATCCCGTCCGACTTTTTCGCCGATCCCAACATCCGCCAGGCCTTCTCCGCCTGCTTCGACTATGACACCTACATCGCCGAGGTGGAGAAGGGCGAGGCGCTGGCACGCAACGGCCCCATCATCTGGGATATGACCGGTCACGACCCTGAGGATCCCCCGACGCCCACGTACGACCCGGCGGCGTGCGAGGCGTACTTCAAGATGTCCGACCTGGACAAGGACGGCGTGCCGGCCGGCGAGGACGAGGACGACGTCTGGGAGACCGGCTTTTTCATGATGCTGGCCTACAACCTGGGCAACGACCAGCGCCGTGTGGCGGCCGAGATCCTCAAAGCCGGCATCGAGGGGATCAACGAGAGATTCACCATTGACATCCTGGCGCTGCCGTGGCCGGCCTACCTGAAGCAGTACCAGGCCACCTACATCCCGCTCTACCGCATCGGCTGGGGCGAGGACTACCATCACCCGCACAACTGGGTGCAGCCCTTCCTGAGCAGTGCCGGCGCCTACGGCGCTGCGCTGGGCCTGCCGGACGACCTGCAGAACCAGTTCGATACCATGATCGCCGAGGCCAAGAGCATCCCTGATCCAGCCGAGCAGCACGAGGCGTACAAGGCCATCCAGCGCCTGGCCAACGAGCAGATGACCAGCCTGTGGGGCGTCCAGCAAACTGATCGGCAGTACCACCCCCTGTGGCTGGAGGGTTACTTCCGTAACACGAGCCTGGACATCTGCCCCTTCGCCTACGGCCTCTCCGAGAGCGAGGACTCGCCCCACCCCAAGACCCTCATCGAGGCGGATATCGGCGATCCAGAGTCTTTCGATCCGAACTATCACTATGACAACGCTACCAGTTGCTGGATCTCGCGCTTCTACGACCCGCTGGTCTTTATGAATCGCGAAAAGACCGACGAGTTCGTGCCCAACCTGGCGGAGAGCTGGGAGATCTCTGACGACGGGAAAACCTACACCTTCCACCTCCGGGAGGGCGTCAAGTTCCACGAGGGCGGCGACCTGGACGCCCACGACGCGGCCTACTCGGTCTGGCGTGGCTTGATCCAGGACCGCACCTACGGCCCCTTCTGGATGTACTGGGACGCGATCTTTGGCGTCGAAACCGCCGAGGGGTACGCGATCGACAAGGCAAACGCGGCCCTAGGGCTCGACTAGGGTCACGTAAGATCCCACCGAGCCAGGGCCTGGGAGAGGCCCCGGCCCTGGCTCAAACCAGGATCACGCATCACGCATCACGCATCACGCATTACGTATCACGTATTACTCGTTGTGGAGTTATCTATGATCGCGTACATCATTCGCCGCTTGCTGATTATGCCGATCATTCTCATCGGCGTCACAATGCTGATCTTTGCCATGCTGATGTTACTCAGCCCGGTGGAGCGGGTCGCGCTCTATGTCAGCGACATTCCCCGTCGACCCGCAGCGATCCAACAATTGATCGAAAAGTACAGGCTGGACGACCCAATCCACGTCCAATACTGGCACTGGCTGGTGGGGCAGGAGGACCCTGAAACCGGAGAGACCAGGGGGGGGATTCTGCGCGGGGACTTTGGGTGGTCGCACACGGCCCAGGTGCCGGTGATGCAGGCGATCAAGGAGCGATTCCCCGGATCGGCCGAACTGGCACTGTGGAGCGCGGTCCCCATGCTGGCCATCGGCATCTGGCTGGGGGTCCAGTCGGCGGTACATCATAACAAGTTCGTGGATCACGTCCTGCGGACCTTTTCGATCATCGGCTACTCATTGCCGACTTTCGTGTTCGGCCTACTGATGCTACTGGTATTTTATTCCAGGCTGGACTGGTTCCCGCCGGAGCGGCTCTCCCAGTGGGCCCGGGCTGTAGTAGATGTGCCAAATTCCGAGTTCGTGCAGTACACGCGTATGTACACCGTTGACGCGTTACTGAACCTGCGGTTCGACATCCTCCTGGACGCGCTCCGGCACATGGTGCTGCCGGTGGTCGGGCTTTCGTACCTGAACTGGGCGATCGTGCTGCGGGTGATGCGCTCGTCGATGCTGGAATCGCTGCGCCAGGACTATATCACGACGGCGCGGTCAAAGGGGTTGGCGGAGAGAGTGGTCACCAACCGGCACGCGCGCAAGAACGCACTCATCCCGGTGGCGACGATCGGAGGCATCATCTTTGTCGGCTATCTGAGCGGCGTGGTGATCACCGAGACGATCTACAACCTGCACGGCATGGGCAAGTTGTACGCGGACGCGGCCCTGAACCTGGACATCGTCACGCTGCTGGGATTGACGCTCTTCAACGGCGTCATCCTGATCGTTGGCAACCTGGTAGTGGACGTTCTCTACGCGGTCATTGACCCGCGTGTGAGGCTATCATGATCGACAGCAAACTGGTCAAGCAACTGCTCAGAAATCCCCTGTCCGTGTCAGGGATCCTGCTGATCCTGTTCTTCGTCACCGTGGCGGTCCTGGCGCCGATCATCGCCCCACCGCCGCCAAGGGCGCGCGATCCGTACGACATGCCGCGCCTGGGATACAGCGCGGAGCCACAGCCGCCGAGTGCGGAGGCCCGCTTTGGCACGACCGAGGGCCAGTACGATATCTTTTACGGGGTGGTATGGGGCACGCGGACGGCGTTCAAGGCGGGCTTGATCGTGAGCACTGTGACGCTGTTCATCGGCGTGACGCTGGGGACAGCGGCGGCCTACTACGGGGGGATCGTCGACGAGGCGCTGATGCGCATCGTCGAGATCTTTCAGGCCTTCCCCTTCCTGCTGGCCGCCATCACGATGGCGGCCGTCCTGCAACCAAAGCTGGGGCGGGGCATCTGGACGCCCATCGCTGCCCTTGTCGCCTTCGGATGGACCAGCTACGCTCGCCTGATTCGCGGGGACATCCTCTCGGTGAAGGAGCGGGAATACGTGCTGGCGGCGCGGGTGTCCGGGATCAGTGACTTGGGCATCATTCTGCGCCACGTGATCCCCAACGCCATCTTCCCCACGATGGTCGTGGCCTCGATGGACATCGGCACCTACGTGCTGGCGTTTGCAGCGCTCAGCTTCCTGGGCGTGGGGGTGCAGCCTGGATACTCGGACTGGGGACAGATCATCGCCTTTGCCCGCAACTGGATCCCCGTGCTGGCGGATTACTGGTTCATCATCGTCTTCCCAGGGACCGCGATCACGCTCTACGGGCTGGGGTGGAACCTGCTGGGGGACGCCTTCCGCGACATCCTCGATCCGCGCATGCGCGGCACGCGGTAGGCCTATCCTGAGGGATGGATGTGGATGCGCGTCTTACTCGCTGATGACCAACCCAGGGTGCGATTCGCGCTGTGTGTGCTGCTGGAACAACAACCAGGGTTAAAGGTGGTAGGCGAGGCCAGCGATGCCCAGGATCTGCTGGTACAGGCACAGGCGACCCGCCCCGACCTGGTGCTGCTCGCCTGGGAGTTGCCGGGCCTGGCGGCGGCCGGGTCGCTACCCGCCTTGCGCAAGGTCTGCCCCAATCTGTTCGTGATCACGCTCAGTGGGCGCCCCGCGGCGCGCCGAGCGGCCCTGGCCGCCGGGGCCGACGCCTTTGTCAGCAAGGCAGACCCGCCGGAACGGTTGTTGGCGACCATCCACGACTACCGGTGCAGGTAAAAGCCCTGGGGAAGCTGTCACAGACCCCCAGCTTCGCAGGGGGCTTGCGGGAAGTCCATCAAGCGCGCGTTTTGCCTGAATTGTGGTACAATACGGGCCAGAATGGACGGCTCAATGGCGCTCCACGATGGGGACCCGCGCCGGCTCTCCAGGCTGGCGGGCCTGGGCTACGGTCTCACCTACGGCCTGGCTTATGGCCTCACCGCGTGGGGAATCGATACCTGGATCCTGGCCCGCTCGAGCGGCGAACTGGCCTGGGCCAAGTTGGCGGTGGGGCTGCCGCTCCTGCTGCTCATAGGTGCAGCCACCGGTGCGCTGGCTGGTAGGAGCGACCGGCCTGGCGTATGGGTGGGCGCGTGGACGCTCAGCGGGGCACTGATCGGGATCGTCGTCAGCTTGATGCCTTACGTCGGCCTGAACCTGGCGACCTGGATCGCCGAGCCGCCTCTACGCGGGACAAACGTCTACCCAATAGGCTCCGCTGGAGCGGCGCGGTTGGCCTTCGCCGCCGCCTTCAACAGTTGCGTGGGGCCTGTCGTCGGCCTGGTGGGTCACGTGTTGGTGAAGAGAGCTCGCGGCCTGGCCTCGCCAGTGGGCCGGATGAGCGGACGTTCGTGGACGGCGCTCTTGCTGTGCCTGCCCCTCGCGGTGCTGCCAGCGCTGATCTGCGACGAGATCGTCAACCGGCCACTGCGCAGCGGGCAGCGGGCGGTGCACCGGGCCATCTCGGGCGCGGCTGGTGACACGAGCCAGGAAGACGTAGCCCCTACCTATAACCTGCTCTCTGCTGGCTACACGCTGCACCGCGTCGGCTACGACCCGGAGACACTGGAACAGCAGACCATCGACGTCGCCTTCGAGGACGGCCTCGCCGTGCGCTGCCAGGTTTCCGGCCAGGCGCTGAACCGCTGTCTCCCCATCTCGCCTGACTTCGAGGCCTGGATGGACGCGCTGATCCAGGAGGGGCTGACGGGGGGGCAGGGGACAGCGCTGGTCCTCCACGCCGGGCGTGTATCCGTGGGCGATGACACGCTGCGATGGCTCGCAGCACAGCGCGACGCGGTGGGCGGACGCTACGAGATCTCCAGGGACACGCAGCATGGGGGCTGGGTCGTCATGTCGGCCCGCTTCGACACCGGCTACGTCCTGACCTGCCATTTCCACGGAGCCTCGCCAGTTGTGCTGGACCATTGCAGTGGGAATCAGTGAACGGTTCGGGCATCCAGGAGCATACGAAACCAGAGGCACACTTCCGATGCTGACAGGATGGCAACGGGCCCTGAAGGCCGATCCAATCCCCTGGCTGTTGGAGCAGGAGAATCCATCCGCACGCTACCTGACGCTGTGCCATCTGCTCGACAGCGACGAGCGGGATTCGCAGGTCGCGGAGGCGCAGGCGGCTATCCCGGCCTGGCCCCCAGTGCACGAGATCCTGGCGGTCATGGACCCGGTCGACTTTTGGGGACAGGCCGACCGCCCCCTCTACGGCGGTGCGGTGGGCACGCTCGCCACGCTTGACCTCCTCGCCGAGCTGGGCCTGCCCCGGCTCCCCCAACTCGAGGCCGCCTGCGAGAACCTCCTCGAGCACGGCCAGCACGCAATCGGTGGCTTCACCTACGACGGCACGCCGGGCCGCATCCTGCTGTGCCACACAGGTACCGCCATCCGCACGCTGATCCACTTTGGCTACCGGGGCGATCCCCGCCTGGAGCGTGCGTTCGAGTACCTGGTCAGGCGCAGCACCATGCCTGGGGGATTGGCGTGTGCCTATGCCGATGGCGAGGGGTGTCAATGGGGCATCACCAAGGCATTGGCGGCCTTCGCCGCGCTGCCCGCCTCCGACCGCACGCCCGCCACAAGAGCCACAGTGGAGACGCTGGCCGACGCGGTGCTCGACCACGAGTTCGACTTCGAAGGCCGCGACGCCTGCTGGCTCGATTTCGGCTTCCCCCTGTACTACCAGTCCGACCTGGTCGAACTGGTCGACGTCCTGGCGCTCCTGGACTATGATCCCGACCCACGATTCAGGCGACTGCTCGACATCGTCCTGACGGCCCAGACCGCCGATGGGCGCTGGATCAAGCGGTATGGCACGCGTGCGCTCCAGGTCGAAGAGCGAGGCCAGTCCAGCAAGTGGATCACGATCCGCGCGCTGCGGGCGCTCAAACACGTGCAGCAGGCCATCGTGCGGGCCGACCAGGTCAAAATGCGCAGCAGGGTAAGCTGGTTCAGTTAGCCACGCTGATCAGCAGAAGACGAGAGACACCCGCCGCCCGTCAGCCAGTCAGCGAGCCTCCAGCAACTCTTTGAGATTGGCCAGGCTGCGGTGGATGGCACGGCGGGTGAAGGCGCGCTGCCCCAGCGCGTCGGCAATGCGAGCGAGGAACCCGCGCGGCTTATACTCCCAGACCAGCGTAAAGCGGGTGCCACCGCCTGCCGGGCCGAACTGCCAACTCTCACTCCCAGTGCCAAACGGGCTGCTGGGCGCGGCGTCGATCACGCGCAGCGTCGAACTGTAGGGAAACTGGAACTCGGCATACTCAGCGTCCCAGCTAAAGAGAAACCTGCCCGAACGGCCGGCGTCGATGCGGAGCAACGTCCCCCGGCGGACCGGTTGGGGTGCCAGCAACTCTACACGCGTCACCCGCTCGTCCCACTCGGGCCGACGGGCGGGATCGTGGCAAAACCGAAACACGACGGCTGGTACTGCAGCGATGTCGATATGATCTTCGATACGGGCCATAGTCCTCCCCTGATCCTCCTCACACGTCTAGGTTGCGCACCTCTTTGGCATGGGTCTGGATAAAGCGACGGCGGGGTGGCACGCTGGATCCCATCAGCATGTCGAAGGTGCGATCGGCCGCCGCCGCATCCTCGATCGTCACCTGCAGGAGGGTGCGGTTCTCCGGGTTCATCGTCGTCTCCCAGAGCTGCTCCGGGTTCATCTCGCCCAACCCCTTGTACCGTTGGAGGTTGATCTTCTGGCTGCCCAGGTCCCCAAGCATGGCGTCCTTCTCGGCCTCGGAATAGGCGTACTGGGCCTTTTTCCCGGCGACGACGCGGTACAACGGCGGTTGAGCGATGAAGAGATGCCCCTCCTCAATGAGCGGCTGCATGTAGCGGAAGAAGAAGGTCAAGAGCAGCGTCCGGATGTGGGCCCCGTCGACGTCGGCGTCAGTCATGACCACGATGCGGTTATAGCGCAGATTCTCCAGGTCGAACTGATCGCCGATGCCACAGCCCAGCGCCGATATGAGCGCCTGCACCTCCTTGTTGCCCAGGATCTTGTTCAAGCGTGCCCGCTCGGTGTTGAGGATCTTGCCCCGTAGCGGCAGGATGGCCTGAAAATGACGGTCACGGCCCTGCCTGGCACTGCCACCAGCGCTATCTCCCTCCACGATGAACAGTTCGGTCCTGTTGGGATCGCGTTCAGAGCAATCGGCCAGTTTGCCGGGCAGCGTCAGGCTTTCCAGCGCGCTCTTGCGGATCACCAGGTCGCGCGCCTTCCGGGCCGCAGCCCGCGCCCGCGACGAGGTCAGGCACTTTTGCACGATGCGGCGCGCCGCCCGCGAATCCCGCTCCAGGAATTCCCCCATCGCCGTCGTCACCACCGATTCCACCAGCCCTTTGACCTCAGCGTTCATCAACTTTACCTTGGTCTGGCTTTCGAACTGCGGGTCAGGATGCTTGACGCTGACGATCGCGGTCAGCCCCTCGCGCACGTCATCGCCGGAAAAGTTGGGGTCCTTGTCCTTGAGCAGACCCGCCTTGCGAGCGTAGTCGTTGATCGTGCGGGTCAGGCCAGAGCGCAACCCGGTCAGGTGCGAGCCGCCGTCTATCGTGTGGATGGTGTTGGCGAACGGATACACCGACTCGGCATAGGCGTCCGTATACTGCAGCGCGACCTCGATGCCCACGCCGTTTACCTGCTGTCCGGCATACACCACGTCGTGGAGCACCTCCCGGTTGCGGTTGAGATACTGTACGAACGACTCGATGCCCCCCTCGAAGTAAAACGTGATCCGGCGCGGGAAGGGTTGTTCCCGCTCGTCCACCAACTGGATGGTGACCCCCCGGGTGACGAAGGCCATCTCCCGCATGCGCTGCGCCAGTGTCTGGAAACGAAAATCCACGTCCTTGAAGATGGTGGGGTCGAAACGGAACGTGATCCGGGTTCCCTGCCGCTGGGCCTTGCCCACGTCCTCGACCGGCGTAACCGGCACGCCCCGCTCGTATCGCTGGCGATGACGCCGCCCGTCACGGGGATCGTCGACCACCGCCTCCATCCAATCAGAAAGGGCGTTGACGGCCGATACGCCGACCCCGTGCAGGCCACCGGAGACCTTGTAGCCACCGCCGCCGAACTTGGCCCCGGCATGGAGTGTCGTCAGAACCAGCTCCAGTGTGGAGATCTTTTTCTCAGGATGCGGAGCGGTGGGGATGCCCCGCCCGTTGTCTTTCACCGTCACGCTTGAATCGGGGTGAATGGTGACCTCGATCCGGTCACACACGCCAGCCAGTGCCTCGTCGACTGCGTTGTCCACGACCTCATACACCAGGTGGTGCAGCGCCCTGACGTCGTTGCCGCCGACGTACATGCCGGGCCGGCGACGAACCGCCTCCAGTCCTTCCAACACTTGTACGTCCGCGGCCCCATAACCATTGACCTGATTGAGCGTTTGTTTTGTCCCGCCTGCCATCTCCAGTGCACTCAACTCCCGGCCGAGACCTGGGGCGCTCCTGGCAGTTGGCCAACGCGCTCCTGGTAGAACACAAAGAAAGCTGCGGTCAACCCGGTGGCGATGCAACCGTTGCCCAGGATGCCGACCAACAGCAGCCAGGAATCGCCGGACGGGAGCGACCAGACAAATCCCAGGCCCTGATAGATCACGACCACGAGTAGCACGAGCCCCATCACGGAGGGGAATTGCGTGTGAATCAGGAGGATGCTCTCCCAGACCGCCCGCAGCAGCCCACGTCCGCCGACCAACACGCCGGGGACGACAAACAACAAATGGAGGACGATGTAACTGCCCAATCCAATGCTGAGCGACCAGACCAGCATCCCCAGCGGCGGTACGGTCGCCAGGATGGTCCCGACCAGCAGCACCCAGAGCGGGGCAAGCATCATCCCGGACACCAGGAGGGCAGCGGCAAACAGGAGAACGCGGATGAATTTCCCCACGCTGTCGCTCACCCTGAAAGCTTTCTTGGCCCCATCGACTTCGGATCGAAGGTCCGCGCTCAGGGCAGGGGTTGGCTCGTCGGAGGAACGCATCGCGTGGACCCACCGCGCCAGGCTGTTCAGGTACAGGAAACCCAGCACCAGCCCGATGGGAACCAACACGACGCCCCAAGCCATCACCGCCAGCACACTCGTGGTCGACAACACATAGGGCCCGCCCAAGGGTGACACCACTCCCGGCGCGTGCTGGGCCAGCAGGCTGGGCACAGTGAGCAGTGGAAGCGCGCTGAGGAGCGCAAGCAGGTTGGATCGCTCGCCGAACTGCTCCATGAGCTGGGCCATCTGCGCAACCTGACGGATCGTCGCCGGATCCGGTACCGGCCGCGACAGCAAGAAGGCGGCAAACTGCTTCACGAGCGAGGCGACCGAGACCCGTGGCCCGAGCCACAAGAGCAGATCGAGCAACACCGGCAACGCGATCAGCCACAGGTGCTGGCCGATCATCTCAAACCCGGCCGCCAGGCTCCCAATCACCCCCAGAGGGCGAGCCGATTTCTCTTTTGTCTTTGCATCCATCGTGGCCTTATTTTACCACAGGCTGTCGGACTGGGAAACTTGAAAAGACAACGTTTGTCTAGAAAAAGCCGCGTCAGGCCATCCGTTCCTTTCTCAATCCGTTATAGTCCCGCCCCGGAACCTTCTCCCCTGCTCAGACGTCTTGACTGTGAACCATCCACGACCTCGCTACCGTGGCGACGAGTCCTGTGGTATACTGGAATGAAACGTGAAACGTGATGCGTGATTGGCTGTGCATCAGAGGGAGAATGGGTCGATGAGAAGACTGGTTCTGTACAAGACCGTGGCGCTCGCCACGTTGTTCAGCCTGCTGCTGGGGGCCTGTGCGCCCAAACCCGCCCCCACGCCCACCCCACCCCCCTACACCCTGCCTCCGCCCGACACCGTCCCTGCCATCGTGGTGCAGCGCACGCCGGAGCGGGGCCAGGAGCTGCCACCCGACGGAACGATCGAGCTCGTCTTCGACCGGCCCATGGACCAAGGCTCCGTCGAGGCCGCCTTCACCCTCAGCCCGGGGGTGCGGGGCGACTTTGAATGGGCCGACGAGCGCACGGTGCGCTTCCAGCCCGCGCGCGCGCTCAAGCGGGACGCCGAGTACGAGGCCACGCTTGCCCCCGAGGCCACGGCAGCCGACGGCAACCCGCTCGACGGCACCTTCCGCTTCCGCTTCCGCACCGTCGGCTACCTGGAGGCATCGCAGGTCATACCTGCGGCCGGCACAGAGGATGTGGAGGCCGGCAGCACCATCACCGTCATCTTTAACCGTCCTGTCGTGCCACTGACTGCCGTCAGCGACCCTGCCTACGCCGACCTCCCCCAGCCAGTCACGTTCGACCCTCCCGTCGCAGGCAGCGGCGAGTGGCTCAACAC
>DATKTN010000021.1:0-7683 GCA_035531135.1 Anaerolineae bacterium | reverse complement strand
GGGGTGGCGTTGCTCGTCTGGGGCTTTGTACGTCGCTCGCCGGTGCCCCGGCCGGCTTCGTAGGGCGGCTTTCCATGGACTCGGGGCGTGGAGCCGAGGAAAGACCCGAACAAGTTCGGGCCTCCAGAGCGCGTGAGTGGGGTGCTGGCCCTGGCTCTGTGATAGACGTGGAGGGGAAAGACCCGAACAAGTTCGGGTGTCCAGAGTGCGTGAGTGAGGTGATGGTGAAATGAAAAAGCAAGCGGTACTCATATTGTTGGTGTCGGTTTTCGTCGCGGCCAGTAGCCTGGCCTGCACGGTGACCGGGGTGGAATTTGGGGGCGTCCGTGGCTCGGGCCGCGTGACCGAGGAGGTGCGCCAGGTGAGCGGTTTCACCGGCGTCGAACTGGCCACCTTTGGCGACCTGACGATCGAGGTCGGCGAGAAGGAGGAATTGCGCATCAAGGCCGAGGATAATCTCGTCGAGTACTTTGAGACGTACGTGGAGGGGGACCTGCTCAAGATCGAGAGTCGCCCCGGTGTGGCCCTGATCGCCCGGCGGCCCGTCGATTTTTACCTGACGGTGACCGAGTTGGACACGGTCATCGTCGCCGGGAGCGGCGACGTCACAGGTCCCGACCTGGAGGCGGATCACGTCAAGGTGACCATCTATGGTTCAGGTGACGTGAAACTGGGTGATCTGGAGGCCGATGCGGTCGAGCTGCGGGTCGTCGGTTCGGGGAACGTGGACGTGGCCGGCATCCGGGCCAGGGAGCAGTCCGTGACCATCACCGGCTCCGGCGACGTGGAACTGGGCCAGGTGCACGCCGACTCGGTCGCGGTGCGGATCCCCGGTTCGGGGGAGTTGGACGTCTTTGGGGGCGAGACCGTGGAGCAGGCGGTCACCATCAGTGGCTCGGGTGACTATCACGCCGGAGAGGTGGAAAGCGCCAGGGCCGGGGTCCGCATCCACGGCAGCGGTTCGGCGACGGTCCGGGTGCGTGATCACCTGGACGTCCGTATCAGCGGCAGTGGGGACGTGCACTACAATGGCAGCCCCACGGTGGAGCAGTCGGTGGCCGGCTCCGGCGACGTCAGGCGTGGCGGCGGCTAGGTCGGGAGAAAAGATGGAAACGACACGGGCGTATCAGCACGGCACACCTGCGCTGGTTTCTTTGAGCGGCGTCTTCAAGAACTATGAGACTGGCGCGGGGGAGGTCCCGGTCCTGGAGGACATCAACCTGCAGGTGTCCGAGGGCGAGTTCGTCAGCATCGTCGGGCCGTCCGGATCGGGCAAATCGACGCTCTTGAACATGATCACGGGGATCGACCGGCCCACCAGCGGCGAGGTGGTCGTCGGCGGCGAACCGATCCACGAGCTGAGCGAGAACGAGTTGGCCCGCTGGCGGGGCCGCCACGTCGGCGTCATCTTCCAGTTCTTCCAACTGCTGCCCACGCTCAGCGTTTTGGAGAACGTCGCGCTGCCGATGGACTTTTGCAACCTCTATAGACGACGGGAGCGCAAGGATCGGGCGATGGAGCTGCTGGAGCAGGTCGGTATCGCCGACCAGGCGCACAAGCTGCCCAGCGCGCTCAGCGGTGGCCAGCAGCAGCGGGCGGCCATCGCCCGGGCGCTGGCCAACGACCCGCCCGTCGTCGTCGGCGACGAGCCGACGGGCAACCTGGACACGGCCACCGCCGACGAGGTGTTCGCGCTGTTCGAAGGGCTGGCGGCGCGGGGCAAGACGTTGGTGATCGTGACCCACGACCGGAGGTTGAGCGCGCGTACCGGGCGGGTGCTCCATCTGCTGGATGGGTGCATCGACCGGGACGAGAGCAATGGGCACAAGTAGGCCAGGGAACAGGTAGACAAGGGGTTATGTGCGTACATCACGCATCACGTATCACGCATCACGTTTCACGTTTCACGTTTCACGCATCACGGATCACGACACAGGGCGTTGGCGATGAGCGTCATCTGGCACAAAGTGTGGCGCGATCTGGCGCACAATAAGGCGCGGACTCTCCTGGTGGTGCTCTCCACCGCCGTGGGGGTCTTTGCGCTGGGGTTGGTGTTCGGGCTCTCCAGCGTGCTCAGGGCGCAGATCTTGAGCTCCCACCGGGCGGCGGTTCCCGCGCACATCACCTTCTGGGGCGGCCCGTTCAGCCCGGGCACCGTCGAGGCGATCGGGCGCGAGCCCGGCGTCGGCGCGGCGGAGGGGGAGACGGCCGCTTCCTTCCATTGGAAACTGGAGGGCGAGGAAGAGTGGCGCGACGGGGACCTCGTCGCCCGCGCTGACTATGACGCGCAGCGGATGAACCGGCTGCGCTTGCTGGGCGGCCGCTGGCCGGACGACCAGGTGAACCGTCTGCCCTCGGAGCGCGCGCTGAGCGTGGAGCGTCTCTCGTCGCGGTATTTCGGCGTATCCACCGGGACGACCATCCTGATCGAGTTCGGGGAGCGGGAGCGGCGCGTCCCCGTCGAGGGAATCGTGAGCGCGCCGGTCGTGCTGGCTCCTGAATGGGGCGGCGATGCGATGTTCTTCGCCACGCCAGAGACCGCGGCATGGGCGTCCGGCGATGGGCCCGGGGAGAGCTTTACTCAGTTGAACGTCATCCTGGAGTCGTACAGCGAGGCGGGCGCCGAAGAGGCGGCGGGCCGCATCGAGGACCGGCTGGAGCGCATGGGGCTCTCCGTCGGCGGGTACGAGATCAGCGATCCCAACGAGCACTGGGTGCAGGACATCGTCGACGCGACGACGGCGATCCTGATGGTCATGGGGGTCCTCTCGTTGGGGCTGAGCGCGTTTCTGATCGTCAACACGGTGAACGGGATCCTCGTCCAGCAGCGGTGGCAGATCGGCGTGATGAAGGCCATCGGTGCGACCTTTGGCCGCGTGGTGCGCGTGTACCTGGGGATCGCGTTGATCTATGGCGCGCTGGCACTGCTGTTGGCCGTGCCGCCGGGAGCGATCGGCGCGCACCTACTGGCGGTATGGCTGCTCGACCTGTTGAACGTGGAACTCACAGCGTTCCACGTCAACCCGGCCGCGGTAGGGATCCAGGCTGCCGTCGGGTTGGCCGTGCCGCTGTGCGCGGCGGCTGTGCCGGCGATCGGCGGGGCGCGCGCCACGGTGCGCCAGGCGATCGCGACCCACGGGCTCGGGGGTGAGTTCGGCCAGGGGTGGCTCGATCGCCTGGTCGCCAGGATGCGCTGCCTGCCCCGCCCGATGGCGCTGAGCATACGCAACACCTTCCGCCGCAAGGTGCGGATCGCGCTGACCCTGGTCACGCTCACCTTTAGCGGGGCGATGTTTACGGTGGTCCTGAGCACGGGGGCTTCTCTCGACAACACCATCGCGACCAATTTCTCCCTGGGCGAGGACGTCGCCCTAAAGCTCGATCGACCGCGTCGCGTATCGCGCGCGATCGAGATCGCCGAAAGCGTGCCGGGCGTCGCCGCAGCGGAGGTGTGGAACGCGCAGGGGGCGACGCTCCTGCTGGCGAGCGGCGAGGAACGTCCGGTGGGGCTCACCGGGGTGCCGCTGGATTCGGCGATATTCGCGCCGCACGTCGTCAGGGGCCGCAGCCTGCGCCCCGGCGATGACCACGCACTCGTCTTCACCCTGCGGCTGGCGGAGGAGGAGGGAATTCAGGTGGGCGATGCAGTCACGGTGAGCATCGGCGACGACGAGACCGAGTGGACCGTGGTGGGCCTGTATCTGAGCGTCGACAGCGTCTCCAACGAGTTTTTCGTTCCGCTCACCGTTTTGGGACGAGAGACCGGCGCCGGTGGCCGGGGAAGGCAGGTGAAGGTGCTGTCGGAGGGCGACGATCTCGAATCGCAACGACGGTTGATCGAGGCGCTGAAGGACGCCTTTGCCGCCCAGCGCATCGAGGTCGCCGATTCCTGGAGTGCCAGTGAGCAGTTGGAGGAAAGCCAGGCGTCGTTCGGCATACTCACGTCCATCCTGCTGGCCATGGTGGTCCTGACGGCGATCGTCGGTGGCATTGGGCTGATGGGCACGATGTCCATGAACGTGGTCGAGCGGAGGCGCGAGATCGGCGTGATGCGTGCCATCGGCGCATCCTCACCGGACATCGTCGCCATGTCCGTCGTGGAGGGGGTGCTGGTGGGCGCACTCAGTTGGCTGCTGGCCGTGCCGCTCAGCGTGCCGGGCGCGCGGTTGTTCAGCGACCTGATCGGGGAGGCGCTGCTCGAGATGCCGCTCCAGTTCGTGTACTCGGCGGGCGGGATGATGCTCTGGCTGCTGGTCGTCGTCGTGCTCTCGGCGCTGGCGAGCCTGTGGCCGGCGCTGCAGGCCACGAGGGTCAGCGTGCGAGAGGCGCTGGCATACGAATAGACGCAATCACGAGGCCAAGATATGCAGGCGCTCGAAGCAGTAGGAGCGGACGTCCAAGTATACAAACCTGACAGACGCTATGACCTGGATTGGCTACGGGTGCTGGCCGTGCTGCTGCTGGTGCCCTTCCATTGTGACGAGGGTCTTGTTCGGAATGAAGCCTCGGGCACGGAAAATGGCTCGCACGTAGATTGGGAAGGAACTGCCGTTGAACTTTTCGACGAGGGAGTGTATTGTGAAACGCAGGGTACCACTGGTGATCGGCCTACTTATCGTCGCTTTCCTGTTCCAGCAAACCGTATTCCTCAGCTTGACCACGAGCAGGCTGGCGCACGCGGGCAACAGTTTTGGAGGCAGAACCGAGATGTTACCCCCGGGTCAAGTCCGGGGGGGTATGATCTCTCTGGGTAGCCGTCTGTTGGACACCTCGTGGAAGGGGTGGCGACCAGCCACCTGCATGCCCGACCGCTGCTTCTGTGAGCGCATACGTCCCGGGACCATCCGTCAGCCCGTCAATACGTGGTCAAATCTCGCCTTCGTGTTGACCGGCCTGTTTGTCATCGCGATGGCGGGTCGTGATCTGGCCCGGGCATCGCGCTCTGGCACCTCCAATCCGATGCGGACCAGGCCCGTCTACCCGGCTGTTTATGGGATTGCTACCATTCTGATCGGGATTGGGTCCATGTTCTATCACATGTCTCTGGCGTTCGCCGGGCAGGTCTTGGATGTCCTATCGATGTACCTGCTGACCAGCTTTATGCTGCTCTACAACCTGTCCCGCATGCGTCGCATGCGCAGTGGGACTTTTGTGGTGTGCTATCTCCTATTGAACGTTGCTGTGGGGTACGGTTCGATCAGGTTGCCCGTTCTGAGGCGCTACCTCTTCCTGGCCTTGCTCCTGGCCGTTGGGGTGTCCAAGGTGGTCGTGCGCAGGAAGCGACGGCCACGGATGACCATGGCCTTTCTGGTTGCGGGTCTCGTCAGTCTGGTTATGGCCTGCGCCATCTGGATACTCGACATCACCCGGGTTGTCTGTGCGCCTGGCAGTTGGTTCCAGGGACACGCGATGTGGCACGTCCTGATGGCGGCACTGATCGGATTCATATATCTCTACTATCGGTCAGAAGATGGTTGTGGGTTGCTTGACAAACCGAACATTTGTTCGTATAATATAGGTGGAGGAGACAGTGGACGCTTTGGGAAAGCTCAAGCTGTTGGGACCGCCGACCTGCTTCGAGCCGGCCGAGGAGGTCGTGGGGTCGCGCCGGCCACCACCCCGCCAGACGGACGACGACCTCGCCGGCGCCATCCATAACGCCGTGATGCCCGGCGGAAAGCGCATCGCGCTGCTCAAGACGATGCTCACGTCCGCCTGCGAGCGGAACTGCGCCTACTGTGCTTTCCGGCAGGGGCGCGATTTCCGCCGCGCCACTTTTTTCCCCGATGAGCTGTCCCGCCTCTTTATTCAACTACACCAGCGGGGTATCGCCGAGGGCATCTTTCTCAGCTCGGGCATCGCCGGGGGCAGTCCCTGCACGCAGGACCGGCTCATCGCCACGGCCGAGATCCTGCGCCAGCGCTGTGGCTTCCGGGGCTACATCCACCTCAAGATCATGCCCGGCGCGGAGCGGGATCAGATCCGGGCGGCGATGCGGTTGGCGGACCGGGTCTCGGTCAACCTGGAGGCCCCCAACACCGAGCGGTTGGCCCGCCTGGCCCCGCTAAAGGTCTTTGCTGAGGAACTGCTCCAGCGGCTGCGCTGGATCGAGGAGATCCGGCGGGAGACCCCCGATCGCTGGCCCAGTTCGACCACGCAGTTCGTCGTCGGTGCGGCCGGCGAGAGCGACGTGGAACTCTTGACCACGACCGAGTTCCTGCACCGGCAGGTCGGCCTGGCGCGGGCCTACTTTAGCCGCTTCACGCCGGTGCCCGACACGCCGCTGGAGGCTCACCCCCCCACGCCTCCCCTGCGGGAGCATCGGCTCTACCAGTCCTCTTTTCTCCTGCGCGACTATGGCTTCGACGTCGAAGAACTCCCCTTTGACGGCGAGGGCAACCTGCCGCTGGACAGCGACCCCAAACTGGCCTGGGCGCGTCGTCACCTGGTCCACGCCCCCGTCGAGGTGAACACCGCCGACCGGCGTGACCTGCTGCGCGTGCCCGGCATCGGCCCCACAGGCGCCGAACGGGTACTGCGCGAGCGGCGGCGCGGCCGGCTGCGCGACCTGAGCGAACTGCGCAAGCTGGGGATCGTCGCCCAACGGGCTGCTCCCTTCGTTCTCCTCGATGGCCACCGACCGGCCCATCAATTGCCGCTGTGGCCCGTGTACTAGCCGGGGTTGCATTGGTAGGGGCTCCAAATCTGTGGTAGAATAGCGATGGAACAGGAGGTGTCGGCATGCCGTCCCCTTTCCCTGGTATGGACCCATATCTGGAGCACCCCGCCCTATGGCCGGACGTACATCACGGTTTAATTGAGGCGCTGCGAAATGCGCTGGCGCCACTGTTGCGCCCGCGCTATCGAATCGCTGTCGAGGAACGGGTCTACGTGACCGACGTCGAGGGCCCGTTATTCATCGGCCGGCCCGACGTGTCCGTCGTCAACGCTGGTCCGCCGACCGGTATGGGGACGAGCGCTCCTGTAGCCCTCGTCGAGCCCCGCGTCGTCGAGGTGCCGCTGCCCGACCGCATCCGCGAGGGCTACCTGGAGGTGCGCGACGTCGCCACCGGTGAGGTGGTGACGGCTGTGGAAATCCTCTCGCCGACCAACAAGCGCCCTGGCGAAGGGCGCAGACACTATGAAGGAAAACGGCTGCAGGTGCTGGGCACGCGCACCCACCTGGTGGAGATCGACCTGCTGCGGGGCGGCGAGCCGATGAAGATGTGGGGGGATGGCAAGGACAGTCACTACCGAATCCTGGTGAGCCGCGCCGACCGCCGCCCCCGGGCCGACCTGTACGCCTTCAACCTCCGCGATCCCATTCCGCCTTTTTCGTTGCCGCTGCGTCCTGGGGACGAGGAGCCGATGGTAGCGTTGGGTACACTGCTGCACGCCCTCTATGACCGGGCTGGCTATGACCTGGCGCTGGACTATGCCGCCGAGCCAGTGCCGCCGTTGGAGGGGGATGAGCTCGCCTGGGCCGACCAACTCCTGCGAGATAAGGGCTTGCGGTGATAGGTCTCTGTTCGTTGGTCATTTGACATTGGACATTGGTCATTGATTCTCTGTGCTTCGCTCAACTGACTACGGCCCCATCACCCGCATTCACCTGGCGCGAACCTTCCTGGGCCGCCCGCTCTACACGGTCGAGGCCTACCTGGTAGACGGCCTGCTGATCGA
>DATKTN010000020.1:0-4797 GCA_035531135.1 Anaerolineae bacterium | reverse complement strand
GGCTGGCCGCGCGCAACAGCGTGTATCGAGAGCGGCTGGAGATCGTCCTGGACGGGCTAGATGCCGCAGGATTGAAGGCGTCGCGCCCGCGGGCCACGCTGTACGTCTGGGCGAGGATTCCCGAGCCCGGCGAAGGACAGGTGCCGTCGGGCTGGACGTCGGAGGCGTTCGCGCTGGCGCTGTTGGAGCGGACGGGCGTCGCGGTCGCCCCCGGCTCGTTCTTCGGCCCCGGCGGCGAGGGCTACGTGCGGGTCTCCGTCACCGCGCCGACGCCCCGGGTTCGAGAGGCGATGCAGCGGCTGCGCCAGTTCGCGACGGCATGAGATAGTTTCACTGGAGATTACTATGCAGACAACAAGCGCCATCGCCGAGGGCCATCCAGCGGTCCAGGCTGCCGAAGCCGAACAATTTCAGGCCGGACGCGTGCTCACCGTCAGTGCCGGGCACGCGGTCCACGACACCTACACTGCCTTCCTGCCGTCACTCCTGCCTCTCTTCATCGCGAATCTGTTCCTCTCCAAGACCGAGGCCGGGCTGCTGACGGTCTTTATGCAGGGGCCGTCGCTGCTTCAGCCCTTCATCGGCCACCTGGCCGACCGCTTCAGCCTGCGCGCCCTCTTCGTCCTGGCCCCTGCGGTGACCGCCGTGATGATGAGCCTGCTGGGCGTCGCGCCGGGCTACGCCGTCCTGGCCTTGTTCCTGGTCGTCGCCGGCGCCAGCTCGGCCAGCCTCCACGCCACCGGGCCGGTGATCGCCGGGAACGTGTCGGGGCAGAGCCTGGGCCGCGGCATGGGGTTCTGGATGGTCGGCGGCGAACTGGGGCGCACGCTCGGGCCGATCGTGATCGTCAGCGCCGTCCGGTTGCTGACGCTGCGGGGCACGCCCTGGCTGATGATCGCGGGCCCGTTGACCTCCGCCCTCCTCTACGTCCGGTTCAGGGACGTGCCCGAGCGCGCTCCGAACGCTGGACAGGGGCTCCCCTGGCGGCGGGCGCTGGCGCGCATGCGGCCCCTCCTGGTCCCGCTGGCAGGCATCATCGTGGCGCGTTCGTTCGTGGTCGCCGCGCTGACGACCTACCTGCCCACCTTCCTGAGCGAGGAGGGCGCCGACCTGTGGATCGCCGGCGCCTCCCTCTCGATCCTGGAGGGAGCGGGCGTCGCAGGTGCGCTGCTGGGCGGCGCGATCAGCGACCGGCTGGGCCGCCAGTGGATCCTCCTCGCCTCCATGCTGACGACGCCGCTTCTCATGGTCGTCTTCCTGGCGGTCAGCGGTTGGGCCCAGTTCCCCCTCCTCTTGGTGCTGGGCTTTACCGCGCTCTCTGTCACGCCGGTCATCATGGCATTGGTGCAGGAGAGCTTTCCCGAGAACCGGGCACTGGCCAACGGCGTCTACATGGCGCTGGGATTCGTGCTGCGCTCCGTCGTCGTCGTCGTGCTGGGGGCGCTGGGCGATCTGTTCGGGCTGCGTGTGGCCTTCAGCGCCAGCGCCGTCATCGCACTGTTGGGCCTGCCGCTGATCTTTGTGTTGCCGGGGAGGCAAAAGGCCTGAGCCTTCACAACCACTCCCTCACTCGACAGCCAGAAATCACCCCAACAGGTTGAGGCGTCCTCGCTGCCTCACGCTTTCGACACATCCCCCCTTGACCTGGCCTGCATTGTCCTGTATAATGGAACGTGGATAATCCACATTTTGGAGATTCGACAATGGCTGATGCAAATTTGACCCGAGTTATGCGCCCGCTACGACGTGGACAGATCACCATCCCGGCCGAGTTCCGCCGACGACTGGGCATCGACGACGACACTCTGCTGCAACTAACCCTGCACGAGGGCAAAATCGAAATAACGCCTGTGGTTGTAACGCCAGTTGCGAGTACGGCCTGGGCGCGGGAGCTCTACACGATGTTCGCCCCCATCCGTGAAGAAGCCCGGACGATGGACGAGGCCGGGATAGATGCCGTGATTGACGAGGCGATAGACGAGGTGCGGGCACGACAGGATGATTAGAGCTGTCTTCGACACAAACGTCTTTCTGCGTGCTCTCATCAATCCGCACTCCCGCTGCGGCCGTCTGCTGGATGAATTCGCTGACGATTACGAACTGGTCCTGTCGCCTGCGATCATTCGAGAGGTGTTGGAGGTGTTGCACCGACCTCGTTTGCGGGCCAAATTCCCCCAGATCACCCAACTCGACATCGCGCGCGTGATTGCCCTGTTCGAGCTGGCTCTGGTGGTAGAACTGCGGGATGTGCCGTCGATCTCCCGTGACCCCGACGACGACAAGTTCCTGGCCTGTGCCAGATCTGCCGGGGCCGAATACCTGGTGACCGAGGATAAGGATCTGCTGGTACTGGAAACCTTCGCAGGCACCCGCATCTGTCGGCCCGTCGAATTCATCGCGTTGTTGGAGACCGGCTGCCTGCGCACGTAGCGGATGTAGCCATCTCACCTCATCCCCACCACCTCGTACACCGGGTCGGGCTGGCTGTGACCCTTGACCCGCACGTAGCCGACGAACCTGGCGTCGACGCGATCCTCGACGCGCTCGTAGACCCGAGTGCTGATGAAAACCTGGCCCGGCCCGGCCAGGTCGGAGAGCCGGGACGAAAAGTTGACGCAATTGCCGACCGCGGTGAAATTCTGCACGACGGATGAGCCGATGTTGCCCACCACCGCCTCGCCGACGGCGATGCCAATGCCAAAGTGCAGCCGCTCCCGCTCGTCCACCTGCGTGTGGTGCTCGCTCACGGCCTGTTGCATCGCCAACGCCGCGCGCACGGCACGCAGCGTGTGATCCTCCTGCGGCTCCGGCGCGTTAAAGAGCGCCATCGCGCTGTCGCCGACGAACTTGTCCAACGTGCCCTCCTGGTCCAGGATCGCGCCTGCTGCCAGCGTCAGGTGCTTGTTCAGCACCTCAATCTGGAACTCGGGCGAGGTGTTCTCGCTGAAGGCGGTGAACCCCCGGATGTCGGCGTAGAAACTGGTGATCTCCTGGCGCGCCCCTCCCAGGCGGACGCTCTCGGGGTTGGAGAGCAACCGCTCGACCACCGCCGGGGCCACGTAGCGCTCGAACGTTCCCCGGATGCGCTGCACCCGGGCCTCCAACTCCCGTCGCTCCGTCAGGTCATCGACCACGATCGTGACGCCGGTCGTCACGTCATGGCTGTCTTTGAGCGGGGAGAGATTCATGCGCAGCCAGACCGGCCCGCGGGTGGGGAGCTCCTGCTGGACCTCGTAGGCCATCACCGGGCTCTCGTCCTGTTTGACCAGCCCCAGCAGGGATTGGAGTTCGTCCCCCAGGGAGCGTAGAACCTGTCCACAGGGACAGCCGATCACCTGGTCAGCCCGAACGCCGAGGATCGCCTCGGCGGCGCGATTGAAGAGCGTCACCTTGTCTGTGACGTCGGTGGTGATGACGCCGCTGGCGATGCTGCTGAACACATCGTCCATCAGGTGCTTCATCTCGCTGATCGCGGCCAGGTTGTGGCGCACACTGGCGAACAACCGCGCGTTATCGACCGCCAGCGCCGACTGGGCGGCCAGCGCGGTGAGAAAGGCCAGGTCGTCGGAGCGGTAGAGCTGCCCGGAGCGCTTGGGGCCCAACGCCAGCCAGCCGCTCAGCCGCTCCCGGGTGCGCAGGGGCACGTAGACCTCTGCTCCCAGCGCCGCCATCTCCGCCCACTCCGCGGCCAACTCGGCCGGAAGCTCCCCCCCGGCCGGCAGGTACAGGCATTCCTGGTGGTCCCGCAGCCAGCGCGCCAGCGCGCCGTCGGGCACCAGGATGACCGGAAACGCCGCTTGCCGATCCATCTTGATGGGCCGTCCGACGTAGGAAGCCCGGTCCTCGTCGTACAGGCACACCCACTGGCTCACCGGGTGGAGGGACTTTTCGACCTGCCTGCCCACCTCCGCCAGCACGGCGTCCAGGTCCAACGTCTGCGTCAACTCGTGGCTAAGATCCTGGAGCATCTCCCGGTAATCCACCGGTTCGCGGAAGAACAGCCGGTCCACCAACTGCTGGAGCCAGTTCCGCAGTGGGTTGAAGAGCAGCGTCAGCGCCAGGACGAAGAGGGAGAGCAGGATCGGATCGCTGGCCTCGACCGCGAAAAAGTGGCTCAGGCCGTTGACAACGATGGAATAGGTCGCGACGACGAGAAAGATCAGCGCTCCGTAGGCCACGCCCCGGCTGAGCAGCCGGTCGACGTCGAGCAGCCGGTGGCGCAGGATGGCGTACGCGATGGAGAGTGGGAAGAGGGTGAACAGCGGGGCGTACACCGGTGTGAGGAAGGGCACCGGGCGGCCCAGGGTGTTGAGCAGCAACCAGGGGACGACCGGCAGGAAGGCCAGCGTCGCGCCCAGGAGCATGATCCGGCTCTGTTGCCGGATCAGTGGTGATGGCGGCCTGACCAGCCGGTAGACGAACATGCCCAACACGAAAAAGATGCCCACGGCGGCGAAGAGATAGCTGTTGTGGAACTGGCCGATGTACTTCCAGGGGTGGCTGGCGTCGTAGACGCTGAAGGCGGAGCGAAACGCCAGGACCGTCGCGGGCAGGTAGGGAAACAGGCGCAGGAGCGGGACACGCCGCACGAAGCGGGGCTCCTGCGGAAAGATCATCGCCAGGTGCATGGCGGTGGCGACGGCGAAGGGCACGGCCGCCGGACACAGGACCGCCAGCCGGTGCGTGGTGTTGAGGTCGAACATGCAACCGACTATCAGCGCGACGGCGGCACACAGCCCGGTAAAGACCTGCCCGGCCCGGCCCCAGCCTTGCACCCAATACACCCAGATGCCGATG
>DATKTN010000019.1:0-3860 GCA_035531135.1 Anaerolineae bacterium | reverse complement strand
GTACTCGTGGAACCTGTACGCCGGTTACGGCTTCCAGCATAACCCCTTGATGCACGGGCCGTTCCTGTTCCACGCGACGGCGCTGTCGTACTTTCTGTTCGACGACAACGACTTTACTGCCCGGCTGCCGGTGGCGCTGATGGGGGTGGCAATCGTCGCCTTTCCCTACCTGCTGCGCCACTGGCTGGGCCGGGCCGGCGCGCTCGTCACGTCGTTCTTCCTGCTGATCTCTCCCTCCATCGCCTACTACTCGCGCTACATTCGCCACGACATCCCGATCATGCTGTGGGCGCTGGTCGTCGTTTTCGCGATTCTGTCCTACCTGCGCGATGGACGCGAGCGGTGGCTGTACCTGATGGCGGCCGGGGTGTCGTTGATGTTCGCCACCAAGGAGGTGGCCTTCATCTACAGCGCCATCTTTGGCCTCTTCCTCGTCGGGCTGTTCGCCGTCCAGGCCATGGGGCGGGAATGGTCGAGCGAGCGTTTGAGACCGGCGTTCCTGGTATCGGTGGCGGTGATGGCAGCCGGGGTGTTCGTGCTCGGGCTGGGGCTGGGGCTGAGGCAGGAGGATCAGCCGGGGCTGGCCCGGTGGGCGATCACTGCAGGCATGGTCGCCGGGCTGGCGCTGCTCGGCGCGCTGGCGTGCCTGCTCGGCGGCACGTGGCGGAGCCTGCGCGACGACCGCGTGTTCGACCTGATCGTCGTGCTGGGCACACTGTGCCTGCCGTTCCTGTCGCCCGTCCTGATCCAGGTCGCAGGGCTGGACCCGATGGACTATAGCGGGCCGGCGGTCTACACCTCGGGCGCGATCGTGGGGGCGGTGCTCGTGGTCTCGGCCGTCGTAGGGCTGGTGTGGAACTGGCGGCGGTGGAGCATCGCGGCGGCGATCCACTATGCCATCTTTGTCGTGCTCTTCACCACCGTCTTCACGAACGGGACGGGCATCGCCAGCGGGATGGTAGGGTCGCTGGGGTACTGGCTGGCGCAACAGGAGGTGGAACGGGGGGGGCAGCCGTGGTACTATTACATGGTGATGGTGCCGCTGTACGAGTACCTGCCGCTGCTGTTGACGCTGGTCACGCCCGTCTACCTGGCCCTCCGGCCTGCCGACCGCCGACGGCCGACCGCCAATCTCCAACCTCCGATCTCTAATCTCCAATCTCCCTTCATTCCGTTTGTCCTGTGGTGGGCCTTGCTGGCGTGGATCGGCTACTCCTATGCCGGTGAGAAGATGCCCTGGCTCACCGTCCACCTGGCGCTGCCGATGATCCTGCTGGCGGGGTGGCTGGTGGGACAGTTGATCGAGGGGACGGATTGGCGGCGGGTGCGCGAGCGGAGGGCATGGCTGCTGGCGCTCGTCGCGCCGCCGTTCGTGATGGCGGTGGTGATGGGGGTCCACGCGGCTCGCGCGGGCGCGTTCCAGGGGTACGAGCTGGGGCAACTGGACGCGACCGGGCGGTTCCTGGGTGGGCTGGTGGGGGCGCTCGCCTTTGGTGCGGGGCTGGGCTACCTGGCGTGGCGCAGCGGATGGCGCGTGGCCGTGCGCGTCCTGTTGCTCATCGCGCTGGTGGTGCCGGTGCTCCTGACCCTCCGCACCGCCTGGCGCTTTTGCTACGTCAACTACGACTACCCGACCGAGTTCCTGGTGTACGCCCATTCGGCTCCGGCGGTGAAGGAGACGATGCGCCAGATCGAGGATCTCTCGCGCCGCACCGCCGGCGGCCCGAACCTGCTTCCGGTCGCCTATGGCTCGGACGGGTCCACGCTGTTCTACTGGTTCCTGCGCGACTACCCCAACGCCAGGTTCTACAGCGAGACGCCCTCGCGGGAGCAGATGGAGTCGCCCGTCGTCATCGCCGGGCGGGACCAATGGGAGGCTGTGACCCCCTATCTGGCGAACGACTACCTGGTCAACACGTACACCTACCTGTGGTGGCCGATGGAGGACTACCGCAACCTGAGCTGGGCGAGCATCACGCGGGCAATCACCGACACGCAGACGCAGGCCGCGCTGTGGGACATCTGGTACGATCGCGACTACCGTCGCTACGACGAGCTGACCGGCAAGAAACACACACTCGACGAATGGCCGCTGCGCGCCGAATATCGTCTCTACATCCGCCGGGACGTGGCGGCGCAGACGTGGGACTTGAGCACGACCGGGCCGACGGAAATTGGCCCGACCGACCCATACGCCGACGGCTGGCGGGACGTGGCCGCGCGGCAGGAGTTCGGCAGCCCGGGCGTGGAACCCGGCCAGTTGCAGAGCCCGCGCGGGATCAAGGTGGGGCCGGATGGCTCCGTCTACGTCGCGGACTCGGGCAACCACCGCATCCAAAAGTTCACCGCCGACGGAGAGTTCGTCGCCGCGTGGGGGCGGAACTCTACCGTCGAGGCGGAGATGGGGATGGTCGAGGGGTTCAACGAACCCTGGGACGTGGCGGTCGCGCCCGGGGGCGAGGTGTACGTCGCCGACACCTGGAACCACCGCATCCAGAAGCTGGACGCCGAGGGGAACGTCGTCACCGCCTGGGGGCTGTTCGGCCAGTACGGGCTGGGTGACACGGCCGGCCAGGGCGCATTCTACGGCCCACGCGGCGTCGCCATCGGCCCGGATGGGCGGGTCTACGTGGCCGACACGGGCAACAAGCGGGTGCAGGTGTTCGAGCCCGACGGGCGGTTCGCATACCAATGGGGCGGGGGTGGCGCGCTGGAGGGGTACCTGGACGAGCCGGTGGGCATCGCGCTGGCCCCCGACGGTGCACCGGCGGCGGCGGCGGGTGTCTACGTCGCCGACACGTGGAACCGGCGCGTGCAGGTCTTTGACGAGGATGGCACGTTCCTGCGGGAGTGGCCGATTCACGGCTGGGACGCGGGGTTGGCGGAGGAGAAGCCCTTCCTGGCAGTAGACGGTGCGGGGATGGTGTACGTCACGGACCCGGGTCACTACCGGGTGCTGGTGTTCGATCACGTGGGCAACTATATGTTCTCCTTCGGCCAATATGGCTTCGACGAGCGCTCCTTCACGTTGCCGATAGGCGTCGCCGTCGCGGAGGATGGCGACATCTACGTGACCGACAGCCAGGGCGGCCGCGTCCTCGTATTTGACCCGCTGGACCTGGAATAGCAAGACCTGACAGGTCTTTGGACTGGCTGAGACCTGTCAGGTCTTGGTCACCGTAGGTGTGCGATCGCTCGTTCCGCCGCTGTGTCCGCGTCGGGCAGCGGCATGAACTCGCCGGACACGTAGCGCTGGTACCCGGTGGCGGAGAGGGTACTCAGGATGGACTCGAAATCCAGGTGCCCCGCGCCCGGATACCAGCGGTTCGAATCGGCCACGTGAAAGTGAAAGATGCGGTCGCCGCAGGCGCGGATGCTCTCCTCGATCACCGGCTCTTCGATGTTCATGTGGAACGTGTCCAGCAGCAGGCCGAAGTTGTCGGCGCCGACGCGCTCGATGAGGTCCAGCCCCTCGGCGACCGTGTGGACGAGGTCCGTCTCGTAGCGGTTGAGCGGCTCCAGTGCAAAGCGTACCCCTGTCTGGGCAGCCACCGCCGCGCACTCCTGGAGGGCTGCGACGAGATAGTCCATCGATCGCTCGTGCGTCTGCCCTGCGGGCGTGATGCCCCGAATCAGGCCCAAGATGATGACCGCGTCGAAGCGCGCGGCCAGTGGCACGTGGCTCTTGATCCGTTCAACAGCCGCAGCCCGCACGGCCGGGTCGTCGCTGGTGAACGACAGCCCCTCTTCGCCCCAGGCCTGCCCCGTACCGATGGCCGGCACGACCAGCCCGTGCGCCGACACGACGCGCGCCAGTTCGTCACCGTCCACCAGCCGGGGGTCGCGGATGGCCAGCTCGA
>DATKTN010000018.1:0-15058 GCA_035531135.1 Anaerolineae bacterium | reverse complement strand
GGGTTGTTGCGGGCTGATCCCAAAACAGACCACGATCACCGGCTCGGGCAACGTGGTGACCCGGGAGGAGGCTTTCACTGGCTTCGACAAGGTCGACGTCAGCCATGCCTTCACGGTGGACATCAGCCAGGGCGACAGCTTCCGCGTGGTCGTCCGCGTTGACGACAACCTGGTCGAGCACCTTGAAGTGGTCAAGCAAGGGGACACGCTCAAGATCGCCATGGAGCCCGATCCCCTCCGTAACGTCAGAGATGCCACGATGGAGGCCGAGGTCACCATGCCTGAGCTGACCGGGCTAGAGCTGAGCGGCGCCAGCGACGGTGCAATCACCGGCTTCAAGTCCTCGCAGCCGCTCGACGTGAAATTGTCTGGGGCCGGCTCGTTGCGGGGCGATATCGAGGCCGGCGACGCGCGCTTTGACCTTTCCGGGGCCAGCTCAATGACCTTGAGCGGCTCTGCGAAAGACGTGACGATCGATGCCTCAGGGGGCAGCGTAGCCAACCTGGCCGATTTCCCCGTGGCCGACGCCGCCGTCGAGGCGAGCGGTGCGAGCGCAGTGACCGTGAACCCCAGCGGCCGCCTGGACGTGGGCGCCAGCGGTGCTTCCCACGTCTACTATGTGGGCAACCCCACCATGGGGAAGATCGACACGTCCGGCGCTTCGTCGGTCGAACGCAAGTAGGGAGCAAATCGGCAAATCGGCAAATCGGCAAATCAGCAAATCAGCGAGTCAGCGAATCGGCGAATCAGCGAATCGGCAAATCAGCGTTGGACAGCGTCGTGATCGGGCGGCACTGGAAGAGGTAGAGACGGCCACGTTGGTGCGCGCGAGGCGCGCCAGTGGCCTGATGTGCACATCGTCCAACGCCGGCTTGTTTCAGACCCTTCAAACAAGAATCCCCACCCCTTCGGAGGGTGGGGATTCCGTTTTGGCCCAGTAGCCCCAAGGGGAGTCGAACCCCTGTTTCCGGCTTGAGAGGCCAGCGTCCTAGACCACTAGACGATGGGGCCACGCGGATGCTATTCTACCAGCCCCATCCCGTTTTGTCAAACGTCGTACACGGTGTTATACTGGGAGCGTGAAACGTGATGCGTGAAACGTGATGCGTAAAACGTGAAACGTGTTGCGTGTTGCGTGAGATGGGGACGTAGGACGTCAGATAGAGGACGGTTTCATGGAACAGATCGAGGTATCGACCGGTGGCCGCCAGGCCTTTCACGACATCACGACCGAGGTGCAGGCCGCCGTCAGCCGCAGCGGGGTGCAGGACGGGCTGTGCTTCGTGTTCTGCCCGCACACGACCGCCGGGCTGACGCTGAACGAGAACTGGGACCCCACCGTGCAGCACGACATCGGCGTGGGTCTCGACGCGATCTCGCCGCGGCGGCCCGAGTATCGCCACGGCGAGGGGAACTCGCCCGCCCACCTCAAGTCCTCGCTGGTGGGGGCCACGCAGTTCGTGCCGGTCGCCGGGGGTAAACTGGTGCTGGGCACGTGGCAGGGCATCTACCTGGCCGAGTTCGACGGCCCGCGCCGCCGCAAGGTGTTGGTCAAGGTGATGGCGGGCTGAGTGACAGCCATCCTTGCGAAGGTTAGTGAGTAGCCCTGGCCGCAGGATAAGCTCTGGTGGACAAAGACGCTGTTGGCTGGTACTTGCTGATGAACCTTCGTAAGGATTCCTGGTGAATGCATACGATGCAGATTGACCTGAACTTGTTAGACCACATCCTGCCGACGGTGCGGAAACCGGGGCGATACGTCGGCGGCGAGTACAACAGCGTCGTCAAGGACTGGGAGGCTACCCCCACGCGGGTCTGCCTGGCCTTTCCCGACGTCTACGACCTGGGGATGTCCAACCTGGGGTTGGCGATCCTCTACGACGTGCTCAACGCGCTGCCGGACGTGCTGGCCGAACGGACGTACATGCCGTGGGTGGACATGATCGCGGCGATGCGGCAGGCCCGCATCCCGCTCTACAGCCTGGAGAACAAGCGCCCCCTGGCCAATTTCGACGTCGTCGGCTTTAGCCTGCCCTACGAGCAACTGTACACCAACATGCTGGAGATGCTCGACCTGGCAGGGCTGCCGCTCCGCTCCGAGGCCCGCGACGAGCGCCACCCGCTCGTTATCGCCGGCGGCCACGCGACCTTTAACCCGGAGCCCGTCGCCGGCTTCGTGGACGCGTTCGTCATCGGCGACGGGGAGGAGGCCATCGTCGAGGTGGTGCGAGCGTACCAGGAGACGCGCGGCGAGCCGCGGGAGGCACAGTTGCGGGCGCTGGCACAGGTCCCCGGCGTCTACGTGCCCCGCTTCTACGACGTGCGCTACGACGCGGGCCCTTCGGCAGACTCAGGACGCAATGGGGCAGTCGCCGCGATCGAGCCGAACGTGCCGGAGGCGCGGCTGCCCGTCGTCAAGCGCGTCGTCTCGCCGCTGCCCTCGCCACCGACGCACCTCATCGTCCCCAACGTGGACGTGGCCCACAATCGGGCGGCGGTCGAGATCCAGCGCGGCTGCACGCGCGGCTGCCGCTTCTGCCACGCCGGGATGGTGCTCCGGCCGGTGCGTGAGCGGCCGGTGGAGGAGGTGCTGGAGGCGATCGAGGCCACCCTGCGCCAGACCGGCTTCGATGAGGTGGGGCTACTGTCGCTCTCCTCATCCGATTACTCCGGCATCGGGAGGCTGGTGCAGGCGATCAACGAACGGTTCGGCGACGCGCATCTGTCGATCTCGCTGCCCGCGCTGCGGGCCGATAGCTTCTCGGTCGGGCTGGCGGAGGCAATCGCGCACGGGCGGCACACGGGGTTCACCTTTGCGCCGGAGGCGGCCACCGAGGAGTTGCGCGCCGCCATCAACAAGCCCATCCCGACCGGCCAGATGCTCGACGTCGCCCGGGAGGTGTTCGAGCACGGCTTGCGCACGATCAAGCTGTACTTCTTGATCGGGCTGCCGGGGGAGCGGATGGACGACGTGCAGGCCATCGCCGACCTGGCGCGATCGGTGCGGGCGGTGGGACGGAAGGTGCACGGGCGGCGCGCCCAGGTCAACGTCAGCGTGAACACGTTCGTCCCCAAGCCACACACGCCGTTCCAGTGGGCGGGGATGGAACCGGCCGCCTCCATCCGGGAGAAACAGGTGCTCCTGCGGCGTGCATTGCGCGGGGGTGGGCTGAAACTGGGCTACAGCGATCCCGATGAGACGACGCTGGAGGCCGCGCTCGCGCGCGGCGACCGGCGGCTGGGGGCGGTGGTGCAGCGAGCCTGGGAGCTGGGCGCTCGCTTTGACGCCTGGGGCGAGCAGCGGGACCCCCACGCCTGGACGCAGGCGTTCGCAGAAACTGGGCTTGACCCTGGCTTCTACGCCTGCCGCGAACGCCCACCTGACGAGACCTTTCCCTGGGAGGCCGTCAGCACGGGGGTGCGCAAGCGATTCCTGCTGGATGATTACCAGCGCAGCCAGCGCGGAGAGACGCTGGCGGATTGCCGGGATCAATGCCACGGATGCGGCATCCTGGCCACCTGCGGCGAGAGATGGTCGGAGGAATGGCGCTGCCCAGAACCTGTGGAAGACGGAACACGGAATACGCAACACGTGAAACGTGAAACGTGAAACGTGATGCGTGTTGCGTGATGCGTAACAACAATCAGAAATCTATCACAACTGAGGAAATCTAGACAATGACAGATCCAAGAGTGGAGAAACTGGCCGACGTATTGGTCAATTACTCGGTCGCCGTGCAGCCGGGTGACAAGGTGCTGATAGAGGGAGACACGCCTGCCAGCCCGCTGCT
This sequence comes from Anaerolineae bacterium, assembly GCA_035531135.1. Taxonomy (GTDB): domain Bacteria; phylum Chloroflexota; class Anaerolineae; order B4-G1; family B4-G1; genus DATKTN01. The sequence goes on along the minus strand of DATKTN010000018.1, from coordinate 11,267 downwards.
CCGCGCGGTCTACGCCAGGGTGTTGCAGGCAGGCGGGCTTCCGCTCATGCTGGCGTCCCTGCCCGGGACGGACGAGTTGCTCTTCCGCCACGCTTCGGACGAACAACTGCAGCACGTGCCCGCACCGCTCCAGTTGGCGCTGGAGACCTACGACGCCACTATCGGGATTAAGGGCACGGACAACACCAAAGTGCTGAGCGGGGTGGACCCGGCCAGGATGGTGCTGCACAATCAGGCACAGACAGAGTTGATGAAAACCTTTATGCAGCGCTCTGCTTCCGGTGAACTGCGCTGGGTCACCACGCTGTTCCCGACGAACGCGTATGCCCAGGACGCCGAGATGAGCTTGAGCGAGTACGAGGACTTTGTCTACGGCGCTTGCATGCCGGACATAGACGACCCGGTGGGCTACTGGCAACGCTTCTCGGCCTGGCAGCAGGAGATCGTGGACTGGCTGGCGGGCAAGGAGCGGGTACGTGTCCTCGGCCCACAGACAGATCTACGCCTGAGCATCGCCGGGCGAACCTTTGTCAACAGCGATGGCAGGCATAACATGCCCAGCGGGGAGGTCTTTACCGGGCCGGTGGAGAACAACGTCGAGGGGCACGTCCACTTCTCGTACCCGGCCATCCACCAGGGGCGGGAGGTGACGGGCGTGCAGTTGTGGTTCGAGCGCGGACGGGTGGTGAAGGCGAGCGCCGAAAAGAACGAGGATTTCCTGCTCCAGACGCTCGATACCGACGCAGGCGCCCGGTACGTGGGGGAGTTTGCCATCGGCACGAACGAGGGCATCACCCGCTTCACGCACCAGATCCTGTTCGACGAAAAGATCAGCGGCAGCTTTCACATGGCGATCGGCGCGGGCTATCCCGAGACGGGCAGCCAGAACGAGTCGGCGATCCACTGGGACATGATCTGCGATCTGCGCGATGGCGGGGAAATCTGGGTGGACGACGAACTGCTGTACGAGAACGGCAGGTTTGTGATCGAGTTTTGATTTATACTATGCCGCCAGCCACTCAACGCCTGCGAATCACGTTCGCCAAAGGCGATGCCATCAAATACACCTCCCACCTGGATCTGGCGCGGGTGTGGGAGCGGAGTTTGCGCCGGGCTGGGGTGCCGCTGGCCTACTCCGGCGGGTTCAACCCGCGCCCCAAGCTGCAACTGGCGGCCGCCCTGCCGCTGGGACACACCGGCGAAGCGGAGCTGCTGGACGTCTGGCTGGAGAAGCCGGTGTCGACGGAGGATTTCGCCAGGGCATTGGTGCCGGTGCTGCCCGACGGGCTCACGGTGGGGCAGGTGCGCCAGGTCGAGTTGAACGAACCCGCGCTGCAGACGCAGATCGTATCGGCCGAATACCGCGTGACGGTCGAGCGGTGCCCTGAGCCGGCCGAAGGATCGGACGAGCCACCGGAACAGGTCGAGGCACGCGTCGCGCGGGTGCTGGCGGCGACGGAACTGCCGCACGAGCGGCGGGGGCGGCGGTATGACCTGCGCCCGCTGATCGAGCGACTGTGGCTGGCGGGTGCGGGTGCGGGCAGAGTAGTGCTGGGGATGCAACTGGCGGCGCGCGAGGGGGCCACCGCCCGCCCCGAGGCGGTGCTCGGGGCATTGGGGATGGGTGAAGCGTTCGCCCGCTACCATCGCCGAGCGCTGACCAGGACCGCCTTGCCCGGCGCTGGCAAGCAACCGCCTCTGAAAACAAGCAGTTGACATCCCAGAGTGGTCGGCTATAATAACTCGCTGAGAACAGATAACGCGGCTGACAGGACAGGTCAGTCAGGGAGCCCGCGCAGGATCGGCTGACAACAATGGAGGCTCTGTTGCGCACTGTCTCGTTCGAGCACAACCTGTCGCTGGGCGCTATGGTACGTGTACATACTGGCGTTACTATTTGGAGCGGTACAGGAGGCGGCTCAAATGACTGACGATGAGATGTTTGAGCGCAATTTAGAACTGCAGACTGCCTTTATGCGATATATCTTGGATCAACCGGACATCCTAGACCAGATCCCCGACGACTTTCGATTGATCATTCTGCCCGATGACGACCCCGAGTTGGGGCAGCGCAACCTGGAACTGCTGGGGCGTCAGGGCGACCCTGATAGGCCAGTCGTCATTGCACGTATGCGCACCCGCAGACCGCTCGACTTGAAAATGCGTCCTCCCCAGGTCTTTGTGCCGGTGACTGCTACGGCAGGTTGACAAACCTGAGAGATTCGGTATAATGGCTTTCGGAGGCCGAGCCACGAGGCGCGGCCACCTATCGTGCATAAGGGAGGATGTACCGTGTACGCAGTTGTGAGATCAGGTGCACGACAGTATCGAGCCAGCGCGGGCGACACGATCGTCGTCGAGCGGCTGCCTGTCGAGGTGGGCCAGCAGCTTGAGCTGGGCGAAGTATTGCTGGTCGCCGATGGGGAGCAGGTCGAGGTCGGTCGGCCCACTATCGGTGGGGCCAAGATGCTGGCGACGGTCGTCGCGCAGGAGAAAGGCCCCAAGGTCCAGATATTCAAGTACCATCCCAAAAAGCGATATCGCCGGCGCGCCGGTCACCGGCAGCGCTACACGCGGCTGCGGGTGGACGAGATTGTGATGTAGGAGGACGTGAGATGGCGCACAAGAAGGGTGGCGGCAGCAGCACCAACGGGCGTGACAGTCACGCCAAGCATCTGGGCGTGAAGAAATACGGCGGCGAGGTCGTGCGTGTGGGCAACATCATCGTGCGACAACGCGGGATGCACATCAAGCCAGGCGTCAACGTGGGAGTGGGTAAGGACTATACGCTCTTTGCCACCGCCGATGGGTTTGTACGTTTTGAACACATCCGGGGGGGACGCAAGCAGGCGAGCGTGTACCCGGCGCGAGCGTAGGAAGTGACTATGAAGACAGACATTCATCCCGAGTTCTACCCCGAAGCCCAGGTGATCTGCGCCTGTGGCAACACCTGGACCGTGGGCTCGACGGTGCCGGTCATCCGCACCGATATCTGCTCCAAGTGCCACCCGTTCTTCACTGGCGAACAGCGCATCGTGGATGCCGGAGGACAGGTAGAGCGCTTTATGAGGAAACTGGAGCGGCGCGACCACCTCATCGCGGAGGCAGAGCGACGCAAGGCGCGGGAGACCTCGCCCGAACTGCCGATCATGGAACTGGACCTCGGTACCCGCGCCAAGAAGGTGCTGGTCAGCGCGGGGCTCAAGAACGTGAGCGACGTGTTGGTCAAGCTGGAGGAGGGAGACGAGGCACTGACCAACCTGAGCGGGTTCGGCCTCAAGTCGCTGGCGACGCTGAAGAAGCGGCTGCGCGGCCGTGGTTTTGTCCTGCCAGGAGACGAGGTGCCAGAAGCCGCCAGCGAAGCGGAAGAAGCCGCAGAAGCGCCAGCCTAGGAGGGCGGCAGCGCATTCATCGGGGCAGGTGTGTACATCTGCCCCTTTTTTGGTTGTGGAGGTGCATCGCATGTACAATATACCCAGCAGTGGGTGGATCGAGGTGATCTGCGGGAGCATGTTCTCCGGCAAGACGGAGGAACTGATCCGTCGCGTGCACCGGGCCCAGATCGCCCGCCAGAAGGTGCAGGTCTTTAGGCCGGCACTGGACACGCGTTACGCCGGGCGGGAGGTGACCTCTCACAACGGGATGCAGGTCGAAGCGGTGGCGGCGGAGCATACGGCGCAGTTGCGGGCACTGATCCAGCCAGACACGACGGTCGTGGCGCTGGACGAAGCACAGTTCTTCGACGACGACGTGGTGACGCTGTGCGAGGATCTGGCCGACCGGGGGTCACGGGTGATCGTCGCCGGGCTGGACATGGACTTCCGGGGGGAACCCTTCGGGCCGATGCCAACGTTGATGGCACGAGCGGAGCGGGTGGACAAGCTCCAGGCCATCTGCCTGGTGTGCGGAGGTCCAGCCAGCCGCACGCAGCGGTTGATCAACGGCCAGCCCGCCGCCTACGACGATCCGGTGATCCTGGTAGGAGCCAGCGAGGTATACGAGGCACGCTGCCGGGGTTGTCACGTGGTTCCAATGCCCAAATCCCAAACCCCAAACCCCAACGACGATGGCGGTGCGGAGAAAGCGGCGAACGATGCAACTTCCTAACGCAGTCGAGAGGATATTGCTGGACGAGGAGACGATCGCGGCGCGGGTGCGCGAACTGGCAGCCCAGATCAGCGCCGACTACGCCGACGAAGATGATCTGATCCTGGTTGGGGTGTTGAAGGGTGCCTTCATCTTTCTGGCCGACCTGGCCCGGCGCCTGATGGTGTCCCATCACGTGGACTTTATCGCCGTCTCCAGCTACAACCGGGGGACAGTCAACTCGGGCGCGGTGCGGCTGATCATGGACACGCGGACGAGCGTCGCCAGCCGGCACGTGCTCATCATCGAGGACATCCTGGATACCGGCCACACGCTGGACTATTTGCTGCGCAACTTTCGCGCCCGTAAGCCGGCCTCGCTGCGCTCGTGCGTCCTCCTCAGCAAACCGGAGCGCCGCCAGGTCGAGGTGCCGGTGGACTACCTGGGCTTTGAGATACCCGACCTGTGGGTCGTGGGATACGGGCTGGACTATGCCGACCGTTTCCGCACGCTGCCGTACATCGGGGCGTTGAAGCAGGAAGCGCACGAGTGATACTGGATGCTGGATACTCGATGCTCGATGCTGGATACTTGATGCTGGAGGTTGGATACTGGATGATGGCGGGGGAGGAGAGGATGAAAGATGGGGCTGCAGGACGACGTTGCCAAGATCATGGTTCCAGAGCCGGAACTGCAGGCGCGGGTGGCGGAACTGGGGCAGGCGATCAACGCCACGTACTGTGACGCCGACCGGCCACTCCTGGTCTGCGTGCTCAAGGGCGCGTTTGTGTTCCTGGCCGACCTGATTCGCCATCTGGAGATGCGGCACGAGGTAGACTTTATGGAGATCTCGTCCTACGGCGCGGGGACGGTGAGCAGCGGCGTGGTGCGCATCCTGCTCGACCTGGCCCAGAGCATCGAGGGACGGCACGTGCTGATCGTGGAGGACATCGTTGACTCGGGCCGGACGCTGGACTATATCACGCGCAACCTGCGGACGCGGGGGCCGGCCAGCCTGCGGGTGTGCACGCTACTGAGCAAGCCGGATCGGCGCGAGATCGACGTGCCACTGGACTTTGTGGGCTTCGAGGTGCCGGACGAGTTCGTCGTGGGGTACGGGCTGGATTTCGCCGAAGAGTATCGGAACCTGCCGTTTATCGGGGTGTTGAAGGAAGAAGCGATTCGGCAGCGAGCAAATCAGTAGAACAGGGGAAAATGACAATCGCAGGCTTCGCCCTGCCTGCACATCCCCACAGAGAGAATCACGTCTGCCGGCGGAACTGGCTGCTGTAGAGGTCATAGTACAGGCCCCGCGCGGCGAGCAGTTCCTCGTGCGTGCCTCGCTCGACGATGCGGCCCTCGTGAAGCACGAACACCTGGTCGGCGTTGCGAATGGTGCTCAGCCGGTGCGCGATCACGAAGGACGTGCGCCCTTTGAGTAGCTCGTCGAGCGCGCGCTGGATCAGCAGCTCGGTGCGCGTGTCCACGCTGGAGGTGGCCTCGTCGAGGATCAGGATGCGCGGGTCGACCAGTACCGCCCGGGCGATGGCGATCAACTGCCGCTGCCCCTGGCTCAGGTTGTGCCCCCGCTCCCCCAGTTGGGCCTGATAGCCCTCCGGCATCCGGGCGATGAATTGGTCGGCGTTGGCCAACTGCGCCGCCGCGATCACCTCTTCGTCGCTCGCCTCCAGCCGCCCGTAGCGGATGTTGTCCATCACCGTGCCCGAGAAGAGGAAGGTATCCTGCAGGACGATCCCCATCTGTCGCCGCAGGGACTCGTGGTTCACCTGTCGCACGTCGTGGCCGTCTATCCGGATCGCGCCGGCGTCCACGTCGTAGAAGCGGGTCAGCAGACTGACGAGCGTCGTCTTGCCCACGCCGGTCGGCCCGACCAGCGCGACCGTCTGCCCCGGCTCGGCCACCAGTGAAACGTCCTGCAACACCGGCTCTTCGTCCTGGTAGCTGAAGGTGACGTGGTCGAACTCGACCCGCCCCTGGATGGGCGGCAGGCGCACGGCGTCTGACGCATCGGTGATCTCCGGCTGGGTGTCGAGCAGCTCAAAGATGCGCTCGGCGCCAGCGACCGCTGCCTGGACCTGGGCGTACAGATTGGCGATACCCTGGATAGGCTCGTAGAAGCGGCGCACGTAGATCAAGAAGGAGACGATAACTCCCACGCTGACCAACGGGGGGGTGGCCAGCGCCAGGTAACCGCCGTAGCCGGCCACGACGGCCAGTGCAACCGTGCTCAGTACGTCGAGCGCGGGGGAAAAGGCGGAGAGGATGGATTCGGCCTGGACGTTGGCGTCGCGGTTGGCGGCGTTGATCGCCTCAAACTCGCCCACGTTCTCCTCTTCGCGAGCAAAGGCCTGGACCTCACGCACGGCAGCGATGTTCTCCTGCAGTTCGGCGCTCACCTCGCCGATCGTCTGGCGCGTGCGACGGAAAGCGATCCGCGTGCGCCGGGAGAAGACGGTTGTGGCCAGAACCATCACCGGCAGAACGGCGAAACTGGCCAGCGCCAGCCGCCAATTGAGGCCCAGCATTGAGGCGACGATGCCGATGAGTGAGAGGCTCATGCCCGCCAGCCGGACGACCCCGCCGCTAAAGACCTGGTTGATGACCTGGGTGTCGTTGACCAGGCGCGACATCAGGTCGCCGGCCTCGTGCCGGTCGAAGAACGCGAGTGAGAGCGTCTGGATACGCTGAAAGACCTGCGTGCGCATGTAAAGGAGCACCCGCTGCCCGGCCACCGTCATCAGATAGAACTGAGCGGCGCTGGTAACCCAGTTCAACAGGTAAGTACCAAGCAGCACGAGCATGACCGCGGTCAGGCCAACGGGCCGGCTGGCGTCCTGGGGAAGAAGCCAGGTCAACCAGACCGGGCGGGACCGGCCAGTTGACGCGATGAACTGATCTACGGCGACGCCAGTCAGGTAGGGAGCCGCCAGTTGGAGCATCGTGCTGACGACGATCAGCACAGCCGCACCCACCAGCAGGCCCCGGAACGGCCGGAAATATGTCAGCAGACGGCGCAGTGTCTTGCCCACCTCCGTGGGCCTGGTCTCCTCATCGTGGGCCATGCCACGTCCATGTCTACCGCCAAACATCATCGCTTGACTTCTCCCTGAAACTGCGAACACCCGGGGGCATCCCTGCCAGAGCTCCCATTGGATTCCTGCTGCAACTGCGAGCAGTAAATCTCGGCGTAAATGGGGCTCTCGCCCATCAGTTCTTCGTGTGTACCCCGCGCCACGATTTCGCCTCGCTCCAGCACCAGGATCTGGTCCGCGTTAAGCACCGTGGCAATACGCTGGGCAATGACAAAGCTGGTACGGCCCTCCATCAACCGCTCCAGCGCCTGCTGGATGCGGTACTCTGTCTCATAGTCCACGCTGGAGGTCGCGTCGTCGAGGATCAAGATGCGCGGGTCCAGGAGCAACGCCCGGGCGATGGCAATGCGCTGCTTCTGTCCGCCCGAAAGCGTCACCCCCCGCTCCCCCACCGGCGTGTCGTATCCCTGTGGGAAACTCGTGATAAAGTCGTGAGCCTCGGCAGCTTTGGCGACGGCGATGACCTTCTCCAGCGGGGCATCGGGCCGCCCGAAGGCGATGTTCTCGCGGATCGTGCCAGAGAAGAGAGACGTCTCCTGAAGCACGATGCCGATCTGCTGGCGCAAGGAGTCCAGCGTCACATCGCGCACGTCATAACCGCCAACCATCACCCGCCCCTCGGTCACGTCGTAGAAACGCGGGATGAGATTGATGATCGTGGACTTGCCAGAGCCCGTCGCACCCAAGAGTGCCACTACCTGGCCCGGCTCGGCCACGAAACTGATGTCTTTGAGCACCGGTTCCCCCCCGCCGAAGTAGCGGAAACTGACCCGCTCGAAAGCCACCCGCCCCTGCACGGGAGGGAGTTCGACTGCATCCAGTTTCTCGACCACCTCAGACTGGGCATCGAGAATCTCGAAGACGCGCTCGCCCGAGGCTCCCGCCTGCGAGACCATCGCGATGATCATCCCCAGCATCAGCATGGGGAAGAACGCCATCATCATGTAGTTGGTGAAGGCGACCAGGTTGCCCACGCTGAGGCGCCCGGCGATGGCCTGGTAGCCGCCGATCCAGTAGACGGCCAACAGCGCCAGGTTGGCGATGAGAAAGATGAGCGGGATCACCATCGAAAACAGCCGCCCGACGACCACGTTGAGGTCGAACAGCCTCTGGTTGGCCTGACCGTAGCGCCGGGCCTCGTAGGCCTCGCGGGCAAAGGCCTTGACGACCCGCACGCCAGCCAGGTTCTCCTGCAACACGGTGTTGAGATCGGCCAGCCGCTGCTGAATCTGCATGAACAGCGGCCGGGCCTTGCTGGCGAAGAACCCAAAGACACCGAAGGTGAGCGGCACCAGCACGAGGACGATGAGCGCCAGTTGCCAGTCGGTCGCGAACAACAGCACGATACTGCCGGCCATCATCAGCACGGCGCTGAGGAGCTGGATGAAGCCCATGCCGACGAACATGCGCACGACGTCGACGTCCGACGTGGCGCGGGTGAGGAGCTGGCCGGTCTGGGCGCGGTCGTGGTAACTGAACGAGAGGGACTGAATCTTGGCGTAGAGTTGATTGCGCAGGTCGTAGGCGATGCCCTGGGCAGTGCGGGCGGAGAACACCCCCTGCAAGAAGGAAAAAAGCGACCCGGCGATGGCAACACCCACCATCCCCGCCGCAGCCCACACGACGACGTCCAACCGCTTGGCAGTGATGCCGTCGTCAATGATCCTTTGGGTCAGCCGTGGGATCACCAGGCGGGTGCCAGTGGAAATCAGCAAGCCCAGGAAGGAACCCACGGTCAAGAGCCAGTACTTCCTGAGGTAACCCAATGCGCGTGCGAGATGCTTCACGATGATTGCCTCCACCTGGGGCCAGCGATACCGTCCAACAATAGATCTACCATCCCGCTGAGCAAATCCGGGAGGGGACCGGGACATTGACCACAGTGCCAGATCAGTAACTGCTGGAAGAACAGGGTGCGGATCACGCCACCGACGTATAGGGGGTCCAGATCGCCGCGAATCTCGCCGGCAACCTGGGCCTGGTGCACCTGGTCGGCCAGCAGGCGGGCCAGCGCGCGGCCAGGATGGACGTCCTGCTCCTGTCGGTGCGGCATGATCGCCGCGAACAGCCGCCCTGCCAGCGAGGGATTCGCCAGCGGGTCCTCGGCCACCAGGCACAGCGCCATCTTGATGCGCGCGACGGGGCTGGCGGGCGCACCCCGCTCGGGCATGAGCACGTCCTCCAGTTGCCGCAGGCGCCACTCGGCCAGCGCGGGCAGGATCGCCTCCTTGGTGTCAAAGTAGTTGAAAAAGGTGCCTTTGGCGACGTCGGCCGCCTCGGCGATCTGCTCGACGGTGGTGGCGTCGTACCCATGCTCGCGGAATAACTGCAGCGCGGCCCCCATCAGCCGCCGGTGGGTTTCCCGTTTCTTCCGTTCACGTCGTGAGAGATTGCTATCCATTGTACGATTAGTGACCACAGAACAAAAATGACCAGGGTCATATTATACACAATAGGGAGAATTTGTCAATCTCCCCGCTGTACACCGTCGGCTCCTTGTGGTACAATACGCCACACTGAAAAAAAGAAGTGGACGTGAATGGCGTGGCCCCGAGGAGAGATCCACGGATCGCGTGGTGCCGTGGAGGATCGGGGGGCCACGCCCTGCGTTGTCCCCGGAGGGCAGAATGGACTGGCGCGTTGTGCTGACGACGTTTGGACTGATCTTTGTGGCCGAGCTGGGCGACAAGACCCAACTGGCCGTCCTGACACAGACCTGCAAGTATCGCCGCCCGTGGGCGGTGTTCCTGGGGGCCAGCCTGGCGCTGACGGCAGTCACCGCGCTGGGGGCTGTCGGCGGCCAGGTGCTGGGGCGGATCATCCCGGCGTCTTTCCTGCAAGGCGCTGCGGCATTGGCCTTCGTCGCGATGGGGGCGCTCATCGCCCGGGAGGCTGCCCACGCGGCCAGGGGCAAGCCGGCGGAGGAAGCAGCGTGCGACGACCCGGATGATCCGCGTGAGAAATCGCCCGCCGTGCCCCCGTCTGCCCAGGATTGGAAGGCCTTTGGCTCCACCTTCGGCTTGCTCTTCGTCGCCGAGATGGGCGACAAGACTCAGTTGGCCGTACTGAGCCTGGCGGGGAAGTGCGCCAATCCCTGGCCCGTGTTCGTCGGGGGAGGGCTGGCGCTGGCCGTGGTGACGGCGTGCGGCGTCGTCGGCGGGCAGGGACTGAGCCGGATCATCCCCCAGCGGGTGCTCCTGTGGGTGTCAGCCATCGCCTTCGTCGTGATGGGGGTATTGATCGGGTTTGGGGTATTGTGAGCGTCATTCGAGGCGACCCAGCGCCCACGCGGCGTGCTCCCGCACGAGTGGCTCCGGGTCGGTGAGCGCCTTCGTCAGCACCGGTACGGCCTGCCCGTCCCCCCAGTTTCCCAGCGCCACCGCCGCGTTGCGCAGCAACTGACGTCGCCCGATACGGGAGACCGGCGTACCATCGTACCGCTGGCGGAAGGCATCCTCGTCCATCCCCATCAGGTCCAACAAGGACGGCGCAGCGCGGTCCGGCCCGCCGGCGTGGAATGACCGCTCAACTGTGCGCCTGGCGAAACGCTGCCACGGGCAGACAGCCTGGCACACGTCACACCCATAGATCCAGTTGCCCACCAACGGTCGCAGCTCTCGCGGGATCGGCCCCTTTAGCTCGATCGTCAGGTAGGAAATGCAGCGCCGGGCGTCCAGGACGTATGGGGCGACGAGCGCGCCCGTGGGGCAGGCGTCCAGGCATCGCCGGCAGGTGCCACAACTCGCGCCCATCTCCGCTGGCGTCGGATCCAACTCGAGATCGAACAGAACCTCGCCCAGGAACAGCCACGAACCCATCTTTGGATGGATCAGGCACGTGTTCTTCCCGACAAAGCCCAGGCCTGCTGCGGCCGCGTGCGCACGCTCCAGCACCGGGCCGGTGTCCACGTAGACGCGCGCGGCCACCTCGCGCCCGGCCCCCGCCCTCGATGCCTACCGTTCCTGGCTCGCTCAGGGCTACCACGGGGAGATGAGCTACATGGCCCGTCCGGACCGGGTCGAGCGCCGGGAGGACCCGTCCAGGATCATGCCGGGCGTGCGCTCCATC
>DATKTN010000017.1:0-3196 GCA_035531135.1 Anaerolineae bacterium | reverse complement strand
GTTCTGTTGCCTCGGTCAACTCGCCGAGGGTTTCCGGGGACAACTCCAGGTCGGCCGCTTGAGCCGTCTGCCTGATCTGGTCTGGCCTGCGCGCTCCGGCGATCACCGCCGTCACGCCCGGCTGGTGCAGCAGCCAGGCGAGGGCGACTTGCGCCATCGGCCGGTGCATCTCGTCGCACGTGTGGCGGATTCTTTCGATGGCGGCGAACGTCTCGGCCTCGCAACCAGCCTCGCCGTGGCGGACCTGGGGCCGGGCCTTGGAAAAGTGCCTGGTGCGCGCTCGCCCCGCAGGCACCTCGTCGGGCGAACCAAACTTGCCGGTGAGAAGCCCCTGGGCCAATGGGCTGTAGCACAAGATCCCGATCTTCTCGTCCACGCACTGTGGCCTGATCTGATATTCGACCGCCCGCCACAGCAGGCTGTAAGGCAACTGGTTCGTCTCACTCCGTCCGGCCTTGAACAGATCGGAGAGGTCCCCTACGCCAAAGTTGCAGACGCCGATGGCGCGCACCTTCCCTTGTTCGCGCAGCTTCTCGAGCGCCTCCATCGTCTCGTCCAGTGGGACCGTGCGGCTGGGCCAGTGGATCTGGTACAGGTCGATGGTGTCGGTCTGGAGCCGCCGCAGGCTGTGCTCACACGCTTCCCGTACCTCGTCGCCGGATAGGTGGGAGCGGCTCACCTTCGTGGCGATCACGGCCTCGTGCCGGCGGCCCGCCAGCGCCCGGCCCAGCACCGCCTCCGAATCGCCGTCCCCGTAGCCCTCCGCCGTGTCGAAGAAATTCACGCCCGCGTCCAGGGCGGCCCGGACGGTGGCGATCGATTCGGCTTCATCCTGCGGGCCCCACACGCGCCCGCCGGCAAAGGCCCAACAGCCCAGGGCCACGACAGAGACTGTGATGTCGGTCTGGCCAAGTTTGCAGGTTTTCATTGCACTTCCTGGATGTTCAATACGACCTTGATCGTGCTGGGGTCTTCCTGGTCCACTTTGTGGAACGCGGTCGCGATGTCTCGCAGTGGCATCTGGTCGGTGATCAGGTGCTCAGGGTGTAGCAGTCCTCTGGCCATCAGTCGCATGGCGCGCGGGAACTCGCCCAACGTCACGCGCGAGGCGATGATCTGTGCTTCCTTGATCACGAGTGTCTTGAAATGCACGGCCGACAATTGCTCGCCCAGCCCCGCCGTGACGATCCGCCCGCCGTTGCGGATCATCTTGACCGCCTGCGCCAGCGGCGCTTCCTGCCCCTCGACGAGGTGATAATGCCCGACCGCCTCGATCACACAGTCCACGCCGGCACCTTGCGTAACCTCCATCACCCGTTCGACCGGGTCCTCCTGGGCGATGTTGATCGTATCGTCCGCGCCCAGTTTGCGGGCCGTCTCCAGCCGGAAGGGTTGGATGTCCGTCACGATCGTCATCGCCGGGCTGGCGCTGTGGCACAGGACGTCGAGGATCGAAAGCCCCAGTTTTCCCGCGCCCAGAATCGCCACGATCTCTCCGGGCTGCACCTGTCCGCGCTGCAGGATGTGGTGTCCCAAACCGTACATCTCGACCATCGGCGCGTGCGTCATCGGGATACCCTCGGGCAGCGGGTACACGTGGCTGGCTGGTGCGGCGACGTATTGCCCGAACCCGCCGTCCAGGTCCACGCCCAGCAGTTTCAGCGTGCGGCAGGCGTTGAGGTGCCCGGAACGGCACGCCGGGCACCTGTGGCAGGAGATGATCGGATCTAAAACAACGCGATCGCCGGGTTTGAACCCCTGTACGTCCTTGCCCACTTCCTGGATGACGCCCCCGAATTCGTGCCCCAGGATGGCGGGGAACTTTACCCGAGCGTGAAACTCGCCCCGGTAGATGTGAAGATCGGTGCCGCAGATGCCCGTGTAACTGGGCGCAACCAGCACCTCGGCCGGCCCGATGCGTGGATCGGGCGCATCGCCGAGGCGGACGTCTCGATCGTCGTGCAGGATGCCAGCTTTCACTCGTTGCTCCTTTCATCTTTAGCAGTATGGACGCGCCAACTTGTTGGCGTCTTGGGCAGAAGACCGAAACAAGTTTCGGCATCCGTACCGGCCGGGAGAGTGCGAAAAACGGCTCTACGGTTCGATTATATGTAGGTTCACCCGTCCGCCATAGTCTGAGGCGTACAGGATACAGTTGCCATCCCAGCTCCACGTCGGGTGGCAGTGGCTGGTCGAAGTGTGCCACGAGGTCCTGTGGTTGCACAGGACTTTCGGTTTGGCCTCTTCGCCCGAGATGTAAAAGAGCACCAGGTCGTCGACATCGTCACCGACCAGGATGGTGTTGTCCGGGTTGGCGTGGTAGTGATTGCAGTAGTAGGGCATATCGATGCGCCTGACCACGTTCCCACGCCGGTCGGCCAGTCCAACGAAGGGGACCACGTCGCCCTGCTTGACCGCCACGTCTGTGGCGACAGCCTGGGTGCGGTTGGACGTGATCGTGCCGTCGTGTCCGGGGCCGCGGTCGTCGAAAAAGACATAGCCGTCCCGCGTCCAGAACTCGTGCCCGACGGAGTCGTGCTCCTGCTGGCGAAAGCAGGGCCAGGCCTCGCGCCGGACAAAGTCGAGCAGCCAGATGCGCTGGGTCACCAGGTGCCACGGCCCCTCGTGGCAAAAGGTCGCCAGCGTGCTGTCGTCCGGGCAGAACTGGAAATGCCCCACCTGGTGAGTGTCCTTGAAGACGTCGAACCAACCGGAGCCGTCGAGATACGCCAGCGTGATGCGCCCGTCCTTGACCAGGTAGTAGCGGTCCTTGAACCCGGCATAGTTCGGGCCACGGCGAACGCCGACCTTTTCGTTGCGGCAGAAGGCGACGTACCGCCGGTTGGCGCTGATCGAAGGAGCGCCCACCCGATAGTTCCCCGTCTCCTCGTAGATGGTCGAGATCTGGCCGGTTTCCGTGTCGAGTTTCTTGATCTCGTTCCCCGTCGAGTAAACGACGATGCGGCTGTCCGGCGTCTTGGTCGCACCGCCCACGGATTCGGTTTCGGCGGTCAGTTGCACGATCTCGCCGCTGTCGAGGTCCATGCGGAACAGGTTGTAGAGCGGGTCCTCGTGCGGTGCCCGATCCTCGCCGGACGCGCGGTCGGAGCGGAAGATGATCTGGTTTTGGTGCGCGTCGAACGAGTTCTCGGTGAAATACAGGTGCACGTTGTTGCCAGTGGCGGTCAACTGCCTG
>DATKTN010000016.1:0-4654 GCA_035531135.1 Anaerolineae bacterium | reverse complement strand
CACCGGGTCACCCGTCAATTGGCGATTGGCATAGTACTCGCCGCGCCATCCGGTGATCGCCGGCACGGGGGTGGGCGTCGGGCCGACGACGATTCGCACCCAGAAGGGGCCCGCAGCGTTGCTGCCGCTGCCAAAGCGGCTGCCGCCCGCGTTCCGCAGTTGCCACTTTCCCTCGTAGGTGCCGTTGCCGGTCGGCGCGGTCAGCGTGACCGACAGGTCCACCGTGCTGCCCGGCGCGACCGGCCCGCGCAGAGGGACAGAAACGGGAGCGCCCATGCTGTGACCGTCGACGAACACCAGCGAGTAATCTGTGGTCCAGGTGCAGGTGCCGCTGTTGCGCAGGCGCCAGGTCTTGACAAAGGACTGCCCAGGCGAAAGGTAGGTATTGTCGGGGATGGTCACGTCGCGAACGAAGGACGCTTGATCGACGCAGCGTGGCGTGGGCGATGGTTGGGGTTGGACGGGCCCGGGCGTCGCCACAGGCTGGGTGGGCGTGAGCGTTGGAGTGGCGGTTGGTGTCGGCGCAGGCGTCTGGTCAGCGGCCGGAACCCGCAGCTCTGCCACGACCTCGTTGCCCGTCGCCGGAGACCAGGCCGTCACCAGCACGTACGGCAGGCTGGCCCAGGGCGCATCAGACGGGAAGATGAACGGAGCTGTCAAGTGTCCCTCGTCCGTCACCGTCGCGAACGCGACGGGCACCTGTGCCCCCGGATCGTTTGACGGTGATGGGGCGTCCAGGCGCACGATTACGGTGTCCCCTGGCCGCCAGCCCTCGCCCGTGACGAGGACGAGCGTCCCCGGCCGGCCCTCTGCGGGCGAGAGCTGGACGGAGGGGTTCGGCACGGGCGTGGCTGTGGCCACCGGCGTGGCGACAGGCTCCCGGGCTCGTGCGTTGAGCCCTGCCAGCGCCGTCAGGAACCCGCCCAACGCCATCAGCGCGAGCACAACCAGGCAAATCGCCCAGCGGGACTTGGTTTTTCTAGTCAATTGTGTCATTTCCGTGATCCTCCTGAACAGGCACCGGAACGGTGCTTTATATCACCGGCGCCACCCACATCACGCCCAGGAGCAACACAAGGATCAGCAGCGCGATTCCGAGCCTCAGGAGGCGACGGGAAATCCGCTTTCTCCGTGCGCGATCATCCTCTCCAAGGGATCGTTGGCTGGACAGATGGGGAAAGCCCAGTAACCGTTGGCCAATCGCAGAGACGCTCATCTCTCCACCCCTCCATCCTACGAACGAGGTCGAACGGGACAAGGGGGTGAAATTCTTCCCTGGCCCGCTCTCTGCTGGGGCAACAGCCTCACGATGGTCGCGATGAGCTTTGCTGCCGGGAATCCCTTCAACAGCACGGCGTCAACGCCCGCGGCTTCGGCCTCCTGGTGCTGCTGGACGTTGTCGGCCAGGAAGATGCACCGGGCCTGAGGCCACCTGGCCCTGGCCCGCCGCACCGTCATCCAGACCTCGCCGCCGGCGAGATTAGAGTCCAACAACACGAGCGCAGGGGAACGCTCAAAGACCACCCTCAGTGCCGAAGAGACGTCGTCCATCTCGCGTACGGCATCTATCTGGGGTATCGCGGTCATCAGCGCCTGCAGGCCATCCCGCAGCGGACCTGGCCTGGCCACGATCAATGCTGATGCAGAATTCTTGATCATCTCTCTCCACGTCCTTTCTGGTCCAGTTTCTCATTTCTCTTTCCCACGGTTCGACGCCATCATAACACGCTTCCATCCGGCGCACATCGGTCAGAAGGCAGATTCCGGCTCAAACAAAAAGACCGCTCTGGGAGCGGCCTTGGCTGCGTCGGATGACAGAGTTGCCGATACGACAAATGATGGAGCCCTTTCAGTTTACGTCCAGGCGGGCCAGCCCTTCGCGCAGCGCATACAGCGCCGCCTGGGTGCGGTTCGCCAGATGCAACTTGCTCAGGATATTGCTGACGTGCGTGCGGACCGTTCTTTCGCTGATGAACAGCCTCTCCCCGATCTCCTGGTTCGACAGCCCCCGCGCCACCAGCCCCAGCACCTCCGCCTCCCGCTCCGTCAGGGGCTCCTCCGTGGGCGGCAGGTCGGACGAGCGCTGGAGTTCGCGCACCAGCTTGCGGGCGATGGTGGGGTGCATGGATGGCTCGCCCTGGTGGACGTCGCGGATCGCCTGGAGCAACTCCTGGGGCGACGAATCCTTCAGCAGGTAGCCCAGCGCCCCGGCCTTGATGGCCGGGAAGACCTTTTCATCCTCCGCAAAGCTGGTGACGACCAGGATGCGCGCGCCGGGGTTGTCGCGCTTGATCTCGCCGATGGCCTCGATACCGCCCATGCGGGGCATCACCAGGTCCAGCAGGATGACGTCGGGCCGCAGTGAACGCGCCTTCTGCACCGCTTCGATCCCGTCCGCGGCTTCGCCGACCAGCTCCATCCCCGGCTCGACGTCGATCAGCGCCCGCAGCCCCTCCCGCACGACGGCGTGGTCGTCGGCGATGAGAATACGAATGTCTTCAGTCATAGAGACACCTCCGGTGGGATAGAGCGTGAAACGTGGCGCTATCGACGTCGCTGGCCCCTCACGTTCCACACTTTACGCATACCTGTACCCTCGTCCCCTGCCCCGGCGCTGAGAGGACGGTCAACGTCCCGTTCAGTCTCTCTGCCCGCTCTCGCATGCTGACCAGCCCCAGCCCCCCTGTATCGCCCAAGACACTGGCATCGAAGCCTTTGCCGTTGTCCACCACCTCCAGCGTCACCACGTCGTCTTCAGCGCGGATGCGCACGGTCACAGACGTGGCCGCCGCGTGCTTCAGCGCGTTGTTCAGCGCCTCCTGCGCGATGCGGTAGAGGGCCTCCTCCACCGGCGCGGACAACTCGATCTCTCCCTCTGTCAGCAGGCGAGCCTCTATCCCTGCTCGCTTCTCGACGGCGTCCAGCCGCTGCTGCAAAGCGCCCACCAGTCCCTCTCTCCTCAACACCAACGGGCGCAGCTCATAGACCAGCAGCCGCATCTCCTTGAGCGCCTGTTGGCTGATCTCCCCAAGCCGATCCAGGTGCTTTTCCACGCGCTCCAGGTCCCCCGCCCCCGCCAGTCGCCGCCCGGCCTCGGCCAGGAGGGTCAGGCTATACAGCGACTGGGTGACCGAGTCGTGGAGTTCTCGCGCCAGCCGTTCTCGCTCCCTCACCACCGCCAGTTGCTCGGCCTGCCGGTACAGCCGGGCGTTCTCCATCGCCAGGGCTGCCATGTCGGCAAATGCGGTTGCCAGCCGCACGTCCTCCTCCGTGTACCCCCCGGGCTGCTGACGATCCAGTGCGATCATCCCGATGATCCGCTCCTGCACGCGCAACGGCACGCCCAACCAGCTTCGGGTGCGGTTGTGGGGGGATTGGCAAAAGGCCGGGTAGAGCAGTGGGGCGTCGGCCAGGTTGAGCGGGCGACCTTCTGCGACGACCTTCCAGTCGGGCCACTCCTCGCTCCTCGGGAAGGTGGTGCCCACCACTTGCCTCGCGTCGACAAACCCCTGTCCGGCGATCACCCGTAAGTTCTCCTCTTGCAGCAATTGCACCGAGGCGCTGTCATAGTCCACGACCCGGCGCAACTGGTCGAGGATGCGGGCCAGGACCTCGTCCAACTCGAGCGTCGAGCCGACGACCGAGGCGACCCGCAGCAGGGTATCGGCCTGGTGGCGCCGCGCCCGCTCGGCACCGTACAGCCGGGCATTCTCCACCGCGACGCCCACCTCGTCGGCGATGGAGGCCAGCAGGGTCACCTCCTCCGCCTTGAAGCGCCGTCCTGTCTCGCCGATCACGCTGAGCACACCCAACACCTGTCCCTTGGCCCGAATCGGCGCGCCGACGAAAGCATGCGTGCCGCTGAGGGGGAGCGCCAGGAGCGGCCGCAGATCGCTCGCCACGTTGGGCACGGCCAGCGGTTCGCCGCGCTCGACGACCCGGCCCGCCAGGCCGCTGTCCACCGGCACCGGGTCGATCTCTGCCAGGAGATCCTGCGGGATCCCCCGCCACGCAGCCAGGCGCAGCGTCCCTGTGGTTTCGTCGAGCAGGTGGATGGCCCCCACCTCGCTCCCCATCGCCGTCAACACCGGGTCCAGCGAGCTTTCCAGAACCGTCTGCAGGTCCAGCGAACCGCTGGTCACGGCCATCACGCCGTACAGTGCCGCCAGGTCCCGCGTGCGATCGGCCACCCGCTGTTCCAACGTCTGGTGGGCCAGCACCCGCTCCGTGGCGTCGATGACGTATCCCTCCAGCGCGAGCAAGTCCCCTCCAGGGGAGAACACCCCCCGGCCCTGTTCCCAGGCCCATTTTTCCTCTCCTGTGGCCGTGGTGATGCGATAGGTGACCTGGAAGGGGATGTGCTCCTGCAAGGCTGCCTGCACCTCGCTCCACACGGACTCACGATCGTCCGGATGGATCAGTTGGCCGTAGGAGACGGCCTGGTTGCCGACCAACTCGGAGGGCCGGTAATCGGTCAGGTCGAAGCAGCCGTCGCTGACGAAATCCATCGTCCGGGCCCGGTCGTTGCGGCAGCGATAGGCCATGCCGGGCAGGTTGCTCATCAGGGTTGAGAGCGCCCGTTGGCTCTCCCGCAGTTCCTCTTCCGCCCGATCGCGCTCGTCCACGCCCCGCTCCAGCGACGCGGCCAGCTCGT
>DATKTN010000015.1:0-6635 GCA_035531135.1 Anaerolineae bacterium | reverse complement strand
GCACGTAAGCCGCAGCGCTCATCAATTCGCAGAACATGTACAGGTTGAACAGATCTGCCGCCAGCAGCATGCCCACCGAGCCGGTGACCAGGAGCAGCAAGAGCGGATAATAGGTCTCGTAGCGTCGGTCGAGCGCCAGGTAGCGGCCAGAGTAAACGGCCACCAACAGCCCCAGACCCAGCGCCACACCGGCGATTGTCAGCGCGCCGGGATCGGCCCGCAGGAAGGCGGCCCCTGGCGCGGCGGGCCCCCAGGTCGGCCGGTCGGATGGCGTCACCATCGGATGCAGGACCGCCAACGCGGCCAGCGCTGCTCCAAACGCGACGGCCGTGAGCGCAGCCAGCAAGCCGTTGTGCCGGGTCGCGAAACGCGCCACCAGGTAGACACCAAACGCGCCAGCGGCCAGGCAAGCCAGCGGTAACACGACCCACACGTTCCCCGTCACCAGTTGCCTCCCAGGATCAGTTCCAGAGCCTGGTCCACCCAATAAAAGGCCGGCGCGGGGAAAATCCCCGAGACGAGGGCCAACGCGGCCAGCAGGACGGTGGGCGCGACCATGGCCCAGGGTAGCGGGTCTGCCGTCGTTCCTTCCGCTCGAGTTCCCATAAAGATCCGCCCCACGAACCAGAGCGCATAGGCCACCGTCAGCAGCGATCCGAACACCGCCAGGACCGAGAGGCCGGCGTGGGGTGTGTGAAAGCCGCCGGAAAAGATCATCCATTCGCTGTCAAAGATGCAGAACGGCGGCGCCCCGGCGATGGCCAGCGCCCCCACGCCGGTGCAGACCGCCACCACTGGCATCGCGCTTCCCAGGCCGCCCAGCTCTGCGATGCGCCGTCGTCCCGTCGCGCGCATCACCAACCCCACGCCCATAAAGAGCAGCGCCTTGACGATGGCGTGGAAGACGACGTGCAGCGTCGCCCCGGCGATGCCGTCGTGGGTCAGCGTGCCCAATCCGAACAGGATGTAGCCCATCTGGCTGACGCTGGAATAGGCGACGATGCGCTTGACGTCCTGTTCTGCCAGCGCCATCAGTGCGCCGTAGATTTCGGAGACGACGCCCGCCGTCATCATCGGTACGGCGAAGGGCGCCATCTGGGCCGGGGAAAAGATGCTCAGCGGGAACCTCAGAACGCCGTAGGTGCCCATGCTGAGCATCGCCGCCGCGAGCATGATGGTGACCGGCATGGGGGCCACGGCGTGGGCGTCAGGTAGCCACAGGTGCAGCGGAAAGATGGCCATTTTGACGCAAAAGCCGGCCAGGAAGAGCGCGGTCACGGCCGTCACCAGGCCGGGGGCCAACGCGACGCCCGCCTGCAGGGATGCGAGGCTGTCGTCTCCGGCAGCGCCGTAGAGCACGAGCAGCCCGACGAGAACCATCAGCGAGCCCAGGTGCGTAAAGATAAAATACTTGAGCGCGACTGCTCCCCTCCGCTCCCCCTCGCCCCAGATGGCGATCAGCGCGCAGGAGGCCACCAGCATCAGTTCCCAGAAGATGTAGAACAGGAACATGCTGCCGGCCAGCGTGGTGCCGGCCATCCCCACGGCGAACAGCAGCAACAGGGCGTAGAAAGCCGGCGTCCTGCTGTCCGGGCGGTGGTAGCCCCAGGCATAGACGACGGCCAGCAGCGTCACCGCGGCCTCTGTGACCAGAAATGGGAGCGCGAGCCAGTCCAGCCGCAGCCACATGTGGATGTTTGCAGCCGGGACCCACCATATTCTCAACGCGGGCACATCGCCCCGCTCAAGTGCTGGCAGCAGCGCAAGCGCCCCGCCCAGCGAGAGCGCTGCGGCCAGGCCGGCGATCCATCCCGCTGCGCGCGTGCCGCGCTGGCGCAGCATCAAGAGCAGCGGCGCAGCGGCTAGAGGCGCGCCCACGATGACCACCAACCAGGCCGTCTCTGAATTCACAATCACTTCCCCCCAAGGCTTCTCACTACCATCCCCACGCCACCAGCGCCAGCATCGCCACTGCCAGCGCGACGAGCACCCACAGTGTATTGCGCCGCAACTGCCCCGTGTGCCAGCGTTGCATGGCCCGGCTCAGGTTTAGGGCGGCTTGAATCACACCCCGCAGCAGGTTTTCCAGGCCCTGTTGTTCCACCATGCGATAGGTGACGACAGAGCCGTCGGCCACGGTACGCGCGATCCCGTGCGTAAACCGCTCCAGGCCTCCCTCTATGGCCCACACAGCGCGTGCACCGTTCGTCACGACGCGCGCGACGAGTGAAACCATCCGCTCCAGAATGCCGGTCTCGACCGCCGCGCGCAACACCCGTGCCGCGCGCCCCAGCCCTTCTCCCAGGGCGTGCGGTTCTTCCACCGGTTCCGGCGCTGCAAAAGCCCTCCATCTCACATGTCTCTGCAGCCGCCGCGCCGTCAGGCTCAGGATGATTGCCAACAGCAGCGCCTGGACGGTCGAGGCCGGCTGTAGCAGGGCGGGCAGCGTGGGCAGTGGTGGCAGCTCCACATGGCAGCTGGTCGTCAGGGCGTGGGCCAGCGGCCTGAACGCCAGTGCGCCGGTCAACACGCCGGCCCCCAACAGCCCCAGCGCAACCCACTGCCTCCAACTGGGCCCGGACCCCGGGGAGCTCTCGAGGCCCCCATCGCCCGGGGCGAACGCGAGCCGCCACGCCGCGCGCGCTGCCCAGATCCCGGTCAGCACGACGGCGATCTGGGCCACGAACGGCGCGTCTACCAGCGCTCCCACTCCCCCGGCGGAGCCCGGGGCGAGTTTCCGTACCCACCAGGTGGTCAACAGGCCAAAGCCCGTCAGTGCCAGCCCGCCCAGCCCGAACAGGCCGGCCAGCAAGCCACGCTGCCTGGTCGAACCGGCGCGCTGTGCGGCATCAGTTGCCAGGAAGAGCACCAGGCGCACCGGCGTCAGAACCAGCACGCCCAGCCAGACGGCGGACTTGATCCCGGCGGCTGCTGCCAGGAGGGCCAGCCCTCCCTGCGCGGCTCCGACGTGCACCATCGCGGTGCGTGGGTCCGCCCGTGTCAGCGCGACGAGGGCTGCCAGCGCCGCGCCGCCGGCCCCCAGCCAGAGGAGGGGTGTTCGCAGCGAGCTGGCCACGGCCAGCAGTGGCGTGACGCGGTAGAGCAGGTACGCGCCGAGGTTGGGCACGAGCGTGGCGTAGAGCCATGCTTGCGAGGCCAACGAGAGCCCACGCCCGGCCCGGCTCCAGAGATGGAAGGGCCAGCCGCCCAGCTTGACCCAGGCCGCCAGCGCGAAGCCAGCCGCTATCCACTCCAGTTGTGTCCCGCCCAGCGCGGTGCCCGCTGCGAGTGCCGGGCCGATGTGCAGCGTCCCGCTGGCGTCGCTCAGCAGGAGAACGGCGGCGAGCATCCCGGCGTCGCCTGCGCGCAGCAGGAGGTAGGTGCGCCACGCCCGGTGGGTGGCCGTCGAGCCTTGCATCTCGGCCAGTGGAGCCAGCGATACGCACAGGGCCACGACCTCCAGCGCGACGTAGCGGGCCAGGAAGTGATCGGCGAGGAAGGCGACGTTGGCAGCGCCCAGCGCCAGCAGCGTCGTTGCGCCGCGCAGCGGGCGCGGTCCTGTGTTGGGCGACGTGGCGCCCAACATGATAAAAGCTGCCCACGTGGTCGCCAGCACGACGTACAGCGTCGAGACGCCGGTGGCCAGTCCCATTCGACCGGTGCCCGGCAACCACGCGAGCGTGACGGCCCGCCCGTTGCCGGCGTGGAACAGCAGCGCCAGCGCGCACGATGCCGTCAGGCCGGTTATCGCCAGTGTTGCGCGGTGCACCGTCGACGGGCGGGCGTGCCACGAGGCGATGACCACCAACGCGCCTGCCAGAAGCGGCAGTCCGGTGATGGTCACAGCCAGCACGCTCATGGGGTCAACCTCGCAGGCGAGTCAACCGGTCGACGTCGCCTGTGGGGTGGCTGCGAAAGACATTGACGATCAGGGCGATGGCGATCGCTATGACGACCGTCTCTACGATCAAGGCCGAGACGACCATCGTCTCGGCAAAGCGCACGTCCCCGCTCAAACGGCCTGCGTGTATCAGTCCCAACGTGGCACCCTGCAGCATGATCTTGAGGCCGATCACCTGTTTGATCGCGTTGCGCTGTGTGAGCAGGCAGAGCGACCCGACCAGGAACAGCGACACGCTCAGCGAGGTGGTGAGTGTGTCCAGCCAGGGGAGTTCTGCGCTCATTCTTCCTCCTCCTTGCCCCGGGGCAGCAGCGCGGCGATGCCCAACGCGCCGGCAAAGATGAACCCCACCTGCACCAGGAGATCGAGCGCGCGATTCTCCCAGAACCACTCCCGGAACGAGCCGGCAACCACGTCCTCGGGGGGTGCGAAGAGAAGCCGGCCGATCAGCAGACCGGCAATCAGCAGCGGGACCAGGACACCGATCCAGGTGATGCGCTCAAGGTTCACGCCGGTGCCCCCGCATCGACTCGGTCAGGCTGATGGCGATGATGAAGAGCACGCTGATCAACCCGGCTCCCACGCTCAACTCGAAGCCGCCCGCATAGGGAGCGTCAAACAAGAAGAACAGAATCGCCAGCGCCACGCTGCCTGTGCCCAGCGCGATCGCTGCCCACAACAGATTCCTGGCCAGAACCGCCGCGATGGCCCCAGCGAGGACGACTGCCGCCAGAATGACATAGACACAAGCGCTCACATCGACCTCCTTACCGCCGACCTGGATTTTACAGGCAACCGCCCACCCGCGCAAGTTCCGGCGGTGCGGACAACAGCGTCCAGCGCTTCGTCGAGAGCGGCGCCGCGCCGCGTGTGTCGGCCAATAACTCGGGCGTTGGGTTGGGGCAGCCCGGCCAGGTGGTCGTGCATACGTTCACCATCCAGAACACTGGGTATGGGGTCTACCTGACTCTGTTGAAAAATGACTCGACATAATCTAGGCCGCCGAGTTGTGGCGGCATCTATACTCGACATAAAACAGGCAACGGCATCACCCTGGCCCCCGGGCGCACTGCTCGACCGCCATTGCACCTCAACAGCCTGCCCTGGCCCCCGTCTGAGCCTGCCTCTGGGTCTGCCGCCGGGCCGCCTGCGCCCGTGCCAGCCGCTTCAGGTTGGCAGCTGCCCCCGTGAACAGCATTTGCAGGCGCACTTTGTCCTTCCCACGATAGCGGGCTCGCCGGGCTCCATGCTTGCGCGTCAGCTCCGAGATAGTGCCCTCGACCGCCGACCGCCGTCTCATCCGCTCCTTGAAAGCCTCCGTCTCTTGCTCGGCTCGCCGCTGGCTGAGTTCCTGGTGATAGGGGCTGATACTCAACGTGCGCCCACTTTTGCCCGGTGCACATTGGGCTCGGGCCGGACAGTCCTGACACTGTTCCCTGAACTGAACCGTTGCCCCAACGTGTCCGTCAGGCTGCGGACACTCGTGCCAAGCCACCGAGGTCTTGCCCTCCGGACAAGTGGCCTGCCGCGCCTCAAAGTTGAGTTGAAAGTCGCTCTGCTTGTACCCTTCCGGCTTGCGGCTGTTGTCAGCCAGGGCGGGACCGACCAACTCGATCCCCCGCTCGGCACTGTGGGCCAGGTTGGGGCCGCTGACGTACCCACGATCCACGTAGTGTTCACCGGGCTTCACGTCACCGGTGATCAGTCGCTCCTGGATCTCATCTACCACCTCGCTGTCGTCATCGTTGGCCGCCACGGCATCTACGTCGGTGAGGAACTGCACCTGGACGTCATCCTCCGCCGTCTCGGTCGCCTGCAGCTTGTAGCCAATCCACTCCCGGCCCCGCTTCTCAGCCCAGCGCGCCTCCGGATCGTGGGGGGAGACGATGATGTACTTGCCCTTGATGGGAGGTTGACGCACGATGACCTTCTTCGTATCCCCCCGCCGCTCGAACTGCTGCTCCCAAACGGTGCGCAGCGTCGCTACTTCCGCCAGGACCAGCACGCTCTCCGGCGCACTGTCATCCAGGTGATCCAGCAGCCAGAAGCCATCACGGCCTGCTTTCTGCATTTCCACCTTCACCTTTTCCTTGCTCAGACGCCAATCGCTCCGCCGTTCGACGTATGCGTTGTGGAAGGCAGCCGGGATGATCGCCTCGTACCACTCGGACGCGACGGCCTGGATAGCGCGCAAGGCCACGCGCAGCGTCTCCCACGCCAGTTCCAGCCGGCTCAAGTGCTCGACACAGCCCAGAACGTGGGTCGAATCGCTGCGCTGCTTGCCATGCTTCTGGAGGAAACCGCAGCTCCGTACCCACCCCAGGACCTTGTCAAAGACCAGCCGCTCGGCACCGTGCTCCAGCAACCGCCGGCGGAAGTTGCTCAAGTCGGAGAAGTTGAAGCCCAGCCAGGTCAGGGGCACGTGCAGGGCATACTTCCAGTCGATGCGCGTGACCGCCCACTGAGCTGCCACGCGATCGGGGGCGTTCTCCAGGAACTGGAATACAGTGATCAGGCTCAGGATGATGGGACAGATGGCTCGGCGTCCCAGTTCACTGTACAGGCCAACGAAGTCCGCCAGGCTCAGGAATGCGTCCACTCCGTCACCCACCAACCGGTAGGGGTCATCGTCGGCCAGGATTGTGCGTCCCACCTGGGCGGTATCGGGAGGGATCTCCGGGTTCCAATCTGCTTGCAAGGACATCGGTCGCTTCTCCATGGCGAGATGCTCCTA
>DATKTN010000014.1:0-16050 GCA_035531135.1 Anaerolineae bacterium | reverse complement strand
CTCTGCGAGGCGGTGGACGGCCCGGCCTTTGGCGTGCTGTTGCACGCAGGAAGGTGGAACGGGAACGACGCCGGGAAAGGCGATGAGACTGTTGTGCCGTGGGTCATGCACACCCATTTGACGCCACGTCTGAGTGACGATGCACTGGCCAGGACCATGACCATGTTGCGGGAGGCGGGCTATGAGGGAACCTACAGTGTGGAGATGAACGCTGCTCGATACACGGAAGTGGCGATTCTCCTGGCCAGAATTCACGACGTTGGCGCGCAGTGGCGGCTCGCCGATCGGGCGAGCACACTGATGGCGTAAAGTCTTGGGAGGCGACGCCACACTGATTTTCGCTGGACCGCCGGCTGGCCGAATGGCAGTACGCTGAAGTAGACCCACAGAGGAGGGAATGCGATGGGAACGCTGAAACTGGGTATCGTTGGGGCAGGTTTCGTGGCCAAGTTCCACGCGCGGGCGCTCATGCAGGTCAGAGATGCAGAAATCGCCGGCGTAACCTCGCGGACGAGGGCGAGCGCGGCGGAATTCTCAAAGATGGTCAGGGAGAACAATCTGGGCGAGGGGATCGCGTACTCCAGCGTCTCTGAAATGGCGAACCACGTCGATGCAATAGCGATCTATGCCCCCAACTTTGCCCGCGTCGAGATCGTCGAGGATATCGTCGCTGCCGCGAGGAGAGGGGCCGAACTGAAGGGGGTGATATGCGAGAAACCGCTGGCGCGCAACGTGAAGGAAGCACGACGCCTGGTTGATCTGGTCGAGGGAGCCGGACTCAAGACAGCCTACTTTGAGAATCAGATCTTTATGAAGCCTATGCGCGCCCAGTTGGAGCAGCTTGAACCGCTGCAAAGAACGATGGGGCCGCTCGTGCTGACACGGTCTGCCGAAGAGCACGGAGGGCCGCACGAGCCGTGGTTCTGGGACCCGACGAAACAGGGAGGGGGCGTCCTGTGCGACATGGGCTGCCACAGCATCGCCGCCGGCTGGTTCGCCCTCACCCCCATGGGGAAACCCCCGGCGTTCCTGGAGCCTATATCCATATCCGCCGAATGTGCCTTGCTCAAGTGGGGGTTGCCCGAATGGAGGCAGAGACTTTGGGATAGGTTGGGCGTGGATTACACCAGGACGCCCGCCGAAGACTTTGCGACCGGCATGGTCACGTACAGGAATCCCGAAACAGGGCAGATTGCGAAGGCCCAGTTCACCGATTCCTGGATGTTTGAGAAGCAAGGACTGCGGCTCTTCATGGATGGCATGGGGCCCGGCTATGCCTTTGAGGTCAACACGCTCAATTCGACGCTCCAGGTGTTTATTGGCGACGCTGCGGCAGAGGCGGTCGCCGATGCGGAGCTGGCGCTCGAGAAAGCCACCGCGTCGCGCGGTCTGCTGGCCGTCCAGTACAACGAACCGGATCTCTACGGTTACACGGACGAAAACGTGGACGCTGCAACGGCCTTCTTGGCAGGCAGAGACGCGTTCCTACCGTGGCGTTACGGGCTGGAGATCACCAGGCTGGTCATGGCAGCGTACATGTCCGCCGAGCGGCAACAAGTGATAGACTTGACCGATCCTGCGATCCAGGAACAGCTTGAGACGTTTGTCCCCCTTATCCAGCAAGGCAGAGGGGCTGAGGTGCTGCACGTGGCGTAGGACATCCTGGAGAAAGAAAACCCGCACGGCCTGCGCAGGCCGTGCGGGTGATTGTCAGATCTAGGGCAGGTTAGTCCTAGTAACGCCGGCCACGGCGTTCGCCCCCCCCGCCCCTATACTGGTCATCTCGTGGCTTCTGTGGGCGTGCCTCGGCCACATTGATTTCCCGCCCATCCAACTCCTTGCCACCGAGTTGCGCGATGGCCTCTTGGGCGGCGCTATCCTCCGCCATCTCGACGAAGGCGAAGCCTTTGGAGCGGCCCGTGCTCCGGTCCGTGATGAGGTTCACCGAGGTGACCTCCCCCACTGCCCCGAAAAGCTCGGACAGCGCAGCTTCGGTTGTCGCATAGCTCAGGTTACCAACGTATAGTTTCTTGGTCATTTCTTCTTGTCCTATCGCAGCGCAGACCTGCGTACAACGACTACAGAGTCCTCACGTGAGTGGCCTGCAGCCCTTTGGGGCCCTGCTCAACGGAGAACTCGACCTGCTGGCCCTCGTCCAATGAGCGAAACCCCTCTTCTTCGATAGCCGAATAATGGACAAATACGTCCTCTCCGGCGTCGCGGGAAATGAAGCCATATCCTTTGCCCGCGTTGAACCACTTGACGGTTCCTGTTTCTCTTTCTGTCACTTTCTGTACTCCTTGATTACATGTGTTCTTGACACCATGTGATTTTCAGACTCAGCGACGTGGCGGACACAAGAAAAGAACACCCTGCAAGTCGGGTGGTCTTTGGTCCACATCCACAACTCACTTCGTCTGATAACTATTTTACCACCCTTTCTTAAAAAGTCAAGGCACCCTCGTTGCTTCCGAAGTTAGGTGCCAGGCACTTGGAATTATGTTGAGGCAGAAGGCGGCTCTGACAAACAGCCGTTTTAGGTGAGCGGCCTGGATAAGTGCCTGGCACCTGGCCTGAGCAGTTACGTTTTGACATAAATCCCGTTCGCTGGTATAATGACTCTCGTTAGGTTAGGTCAATCGGTTTGGCATCTCTTACCGCTCCGATTCACGCAATCGGAGCGGCTTTTTTTGACGACCCAGACCAACATATATCCACAGGTCAAGCACCTGTGTGAGTACTACAACATAGGAGTTTCATGCGTTTCACAGAGTTGGATTTAAGCAAACCCTTGCAAGAGGCGATCAGCGCCTTGGGATACGAGGAGACGACCCCCGTCCAGACCCAGGCCATCCCGCCTGGCTTGCAGGGATACGATATCGTCGGTAGCGCCCAGACTGGCACCGGCAAGACGTTGGCCTTTGTTCTGCCAGCGTTGGAACACCTGCTACGGGATCAGGCCAAGACCAGGAACCCCCGCGTCGTCGTCCTGGAGCCGACCCGCGAGTTGGCCATCCAGGTCGCTGGGGAAACCCGGAAACTGGCTGCCCGTACGTCACTGCGCAGCGCTTCCGTGTATGGCGGAGCCGGGATGGGAAAGCAGACCGACAAACTGCGCCGGGGCGTCGACGTCGTCGTCGCCACGCCGGGGCGCTTGATGGATCACATGCGCCGCCAGAACGTGAGCTTTAAGGACTTGGAAATTCTCGTGTTGGACGAGGCCGACCGGATGCTGGATATGGGCTTTCTGCCCGACATCAAACAGATCGTCAGCCGTATGCCCCGCCAGCGCCAGACGATGCTCTTCTCGGCCACGATGCCTGCGACGATTTCGGCCCTGGCGCGCCAGTTTCAGCGCGACCCGGTGCGTATCGAGATCGATGTGGCGTGTCCTCCCGAGGCGATCCAACAGGCGCTCTACCCGGTACCCAAGCACCTCAAGACCCGGCTGCTCCTGGCGATACTTGAGCACCTGCAGGTCGATAGCATGCTGGTCTTTACCAGGACCAAGCAAGGAGCCGACGTCGTAACCCGGCAACTGCGCCAGGCCAGGATCGCCGTGGCTTGCATTCACGGGGATTTCAAACAGCGGGAGCGGATATCTGCGCTGGAGGGGTTCCGTTCGGGCAAGCACCGCGTCCTGGTCGCCACAAACATCGCCGCGCGAGGACTGGACGTGGAAGGGATCTCGCACGTGGTCAACTACGACGTGCCGGAACACCCCGAGGATTACGTCCATCGTATCGGGCGCACCGCCCGCGCCGAGGCCGATGGCGACGCCATCACGCTCGTCACGCCTGACGACGAAGGGTTGATTCATCGGATCGAGTACCTGCTGGATCGCAAGATCGAGCGCAAGACGCTGCCGGGTTTCGACTACGACGTGCCAACGCCCTCGTGGGCCAGGCCCTCGGCCAGAGTGCGGATGCAGCAGGCCACCCAATCGCAAAGCCTGGCCGACCGCTGGCGATCCATGTGCTAGCGGCGTCGGCCGCGCTCCTGCGCCGCTTCCCCCTCCTCCCATCGCCCGCGCCACCCGAGGAACCGACATAGCCCCTCAATCCCCTTCGGGCTTCCGCAAGAAGTCGATCCAGTGCGGCAACCCATAGATATGGCGTTTTTTCTCCGCGCACCCCATATATATGGGGGATAGGAACTTTTGACTTTTCGAAAAACTCGCTCAACCCTTGGGTTGACTTTTTGACACCGAATATCTGGGTAGTTGCGTTGGATCAGCCCCCGCATCTGAGAGTCAGCTCACGGGACTTTTGCGGAATCCACCTCACCAGTGCAAGTTGACACGCAGGCACTTCCCCCATATACTCTTGGAGTAGCGAAGGGAGGTAGAGCGATGAAAACGGTCGTTGCGGGCGCACTGGGCGAGTGCGTCCACGTGGCAGGCGTGATGAACTTCCTGCGGCTGGCCGAGGCGGCGGGCTGGCGGACCGTCTTCCTCGGCCCAGCGGCATCGGTCGAGGAGTTCCTGGAGGCAGCCCGCCGCGAGAAGGCCGAGCTCGCCGAAATCCTGGTCGGCGTCTCCTACCGGCTGACGCCAGAGACCGGCGAGCGGCTGTTGGCTGAGTTTGCCGAGCAAGCGGACGACCTGCGGACGGCCGGCGTGCGGTTCGCCTTCGGCGGCACGCCGCCAGTGGCCGAGCGGGCGCAGGCCCTGGGCTTTTTCGAGCGCGTCTTTGACGGCAGCGAACCGGCCGAGGCCGTCCTGGCCTACCTGAAGGGCCAGCCCCACGGCGAGCTCATCGAGGCCGACTTTCCCCAGACGACGGGCGAGCGCATCCGGTGGAAGGCCCCATACCCCATGGTGCGCCACCACTTTGGCCTGCCGACGGTCGAGGCGACCCGAGAAGGGATCACCCGCATCGCCGAGGCCCAGGTACTGGACCTCGTCTCGCTGGGCATCGACCAGGACGCCCAGGCCAACTTTTTCCATCCCGAGCGGCAGAACCCGCGCCGCCGGGGGGCTGGTGGCGTCCCGGTGCGCAGCCCCGACGACTATCGCGCCCTGTACACCGCCAGCCGGCGCGGCAACTTTCCGCTCATGCGCACCTACTCGGGCACCGACGATTTCATCCGCCTGGCCGAGATGTACGTCGAGACCATCCACATCGCCTGGTGCGCCATCCCCATCTTCTGGTTCAACCAGATGGACGGGCGCGGCCCGTGGGACCTGGAGAGCTCCATCCGTGAGCACCAGAAGGTGATGGCCTGGTACGGCGAACGGGACATCCCGGTCGAGCTGAACGAGCCGCACCACTGGGGGTTACGCGACGCGCCGGACGTGGTCTTTGCCGTCTCGGCCTACCTCTCGGCCTACAATGCGCGCGCCTTCGGCGTGCGGGACTATATCGCCCAGATGATGTTCAACAGCCCGCCGGGCCTCTCCGACGCGATGGACCTGGCCAAGATGCTGGCATGCCTGGAGATGATCGCTCCCCTCTCCCAGGAGGGTCACTTCCGCATCTGGCGGCAGACGCGGACGGGGCTGCTGAGTTACCCGCTGGACCCGGATGCAGCACGCGCCCACCTGGCCGCCAGCGTCTACCTGCAGATGGCGGTCCGTCCCCACGTCCTCCACGTCGTCGGCCACACGGAGGCGCATCACGCCGCCACGGCCAACGACGTGATCGAGGCCTGCAAACTGGCCCGCCGGGCGGTCGAGAACGCGCTCCGAGGCCAGCCGGACATGACGGCCGACCCGGCCGTCCAACAGCGCCAGGGGGAACTGGTGCAGGAGGCGCAGGTGACGCTGCAGGCCATCCGCGCCCTGGCTGAGCCCGGCGTGGCCGACCCGCTCACCGACCCGGCCACGCTGGCGCGCGCGGTGACGTCAGGCGTGCTCGACGCCCCCCACCTGTGCAACAATCCCTTCGCCCGCGGACAGATCGTCACCGCCATCGACTCGCGCGGGGCGTGCGTGGTAGTGGACCCGGCGACCGGGCAGGCGCTCTCGGAGGAGGAACGGATCGCCAACCTGGGCATCAAGCTCAGTTAAACCTTGCGAAGGTTTGGCAAAAACCTCAAAACCAGAAAAGCCTGTTCTGACGAGCAACCTGCAATACCAGAACTGCACGTAACCTTCGCCAGGTTGGGTATCCAACCGACCAACTTACCAGTCTACCAGTTTACCAGCTAACCAAGCGAAAAGGAGAGAACACATGGGCAAAGAGACCCGCTACACAGTGATCGGCGCCGGCAATGGCGGAAAGGCGATGGCTGCGCACCTGGCGTTGATGGGCTTCCCCGTCACGCTGTACAACCGCACGCCGGAGCACGTGGCCGTGATCAAGACGCGGGGTGGGATCGAACTGCACAGCTCCGAGGGGGGGCCACGCGGCTTCGGCCGGCTGGACATGGTCACGTCGGACATGGGCGAGGCGCTGGAGCGGGCCGAGGTGATCATGGTGGTCGTGCCCGCCACGGCCCACGCCGACGTCGCCCGCGGCGCCGCTCCTCACCTGCGCGACGGGCAAATCGTCCTGCTCAACCCTGGGCGGACCGGTGGGGCGATCGAGTTCGTCCACGTGCTGCGCGAGCGCGGCTGCGACACCGACGTCACCGTGGGCGAGGCGGAGACGCTCGTCTACGCCAGCCGATCGGAGGGGCCAGCGCAGGCCCGCATCTTTCGCATGAAGGAAGCAGTGCCGCTGGCGGCGCTGCCGGCCACTCGCACGCGCCGGGTGCTGGAGGCGCTGTCCTCCGCCTTCCCGCTGTTCATCGACGGCGTGAGCGTGTTGCACACCAGCCTGAACAACATGGGCGCCATCTTCCACCCCACGCTCACGATGCTCAACGCCGGGCGGATCGAATCGACGGGTGGCGATTTCGAGTTCTACATCGACGGCGTGACCCCGTCGGTGGCCCGCGTCCTGGAGGCGTTGGACCGGGAGCGGGTGACCGTCGCGGCAGCGCTGGGCATCCGCGCCCGGACGGGGATGGAGTGGCTGAAAATGGCCTACGAAGCCACCGGGACGAACCTGCACGAGGCGATCCACAACCAACCCGGCTACCGGGGCATCCAGGCCCCATCCACGCTGAACCACCGGTACATCACGGAGGACGTGCCGATGAGCCTGGTGCCCATCGCCGCGCTGGGGCAGCGATACGGCGTGCGAGTGCGGGCGATGGACAGCATCATCCGCCAGGCGTGCATCATCCACCAGACCGACTACTGGCGGCGCGGCCGCACGCTGGATAGGTTGGGCATAGATAAATTGAGCGTGGGCGAGGTGATGAAGTACGTCATGGAAGAAGCACATTGACATGGGGGGATCAATGATCACTGTCTATGCCAAACTATTCGCCGTCCTTCGCCAGCACTACCCGCACCTGGGGATCGGCGAGCCGATGCCGGTGGAACTGCCAGAGGGAGCGACGGTGGGGGACCTGGTCGAGCACCTGCATCTCCCCGCCGATCAGGTCAAGGTCGTCTTTGTCAACAACGTGATCCGGGAGGCGGAACACCCGCTGGCCGACGGGGACGAGTTGGGCATTTTCCCACCGGTGGGCGGGGGGTAGCCGTATGCCGGCCAGGACACAGCACGTGACCTTCCCCGCTACCAGGGACGGCCCGCTGCTAGCAGGCGTCCTGCACCTTGCATCCTGCCTCCTCCTTCTCTCCGGCTGCCTCCCCCGTACCTCCACGCCGCCCCCTACACCTACCCCGCTCCCCACGATCACACCACGTCCTGAACCCACCGAAGGCACGTCCCCTCCACCGACGCTGCTGCCCACCCCACAGCCTGTCCCCCCCTCTCCCTCACCCGACCAGGCGCTGGCCCTGCGTCCCAAGTTTGCCGCCGACCTGGACCGGTTCCCCGATGCCACGTGCTACGAGATCAAGCTGACCGTCGACCTCGACACGCCCACCGTCACTGGCCACGAGCGCATCGTCTACACCAATACCGAGGATGTCTCGCTCGACGCGCTTTACCTGCGTCTCTTCCCCAACACGCCCGGCTACGGAGGTGCGACGACGCGTTGGACGAAAGTGACGAACATCTCGCTCGACGGGCACCCGGCTGCACCGGCCGCCGAACTGGCCGGCTCCGCGCTGCGCCTCCCGCTCGACCCGCCGCTGGAGCGCGGAGGGATGGTCGAGCTGGCCCTCGACTTTACGCTGGCCGTCCCCGCCGACATCGACTATGGCTACCGGCAATTGGGCTATTACGACGGAGTCCTCGCGCTGGCCAATGCCTATCCCCTCGTCCCCGTCTACGACGACGAGGGCTGGAACGTCGAGGTAGCGCCCACCCACGGCGACGCCGTCTACTCCGATACGGCGTTCTACGTTGTGCGCGTCACCGCACCGGCGGACGTGACGCTCATCGCCTCCGGCGCGTGCACTGCACCCACCCCCAATCCTGGCGGCAGCGCGACCTGGACCTGTGTCGCCGGTCCGATGCGCGATTTCAACGCCGTCCTGGGAGCCGACTACCAGGTGGAAAGCCGCCTCGTCGAAGGGATCGCGGTCAACAGCGTCTTCTACCCCCGGCACCAGGAGGGAGGCGAGCGGGTGCTCGATAGCGCAGCCGAGGCAGTGCGCCTCTTCAACGCCCGCTTCGGCGCTTACCCCTTCACCGAACTGGACGTGGTCGAGACGCCGACCCGCGCCGGCGGGATCGAGTATCCCGGGCTGGTGGTCATCAACAGCACGTACTATGAGACGCTCAGCGAAGAGATGGAGTGGGTCGTGGTGCACGAGGTGAGCCACCAGTGGTGGTACAGCCTGGTAGGGAACGACCAGGTCGACGAGCCCTGGCTCGACGAGGCGCTGGCTCAGTACAGCACTTTGCTTTACTTCGAGGAGCGCTACGGAGCAGACCTGGCCGCCGCACTGGTAGAACAGGTCTTCCAGCGGCCCTACGCGGAACTATTGGAGTCTGACCGCGATGCGCCAGCCGGGCTGCCGGTCGCCTCCTACAGCGGGGAGGATTATGGGCCGGTGGTCTACCGGAAAGGTCCGCTCTACTTCCACGCGCTGCGCCAGGAGGTGGGAGAGGAAGACTTTTGGGCGATCCTGCAGGCGTACTTTGCCCACCACCGCTACGGGGTGGCGACGCCGGAGGACTGGCTGGCGACCGTCGAAGCGGTCGCTGGCGACGCGCACCGCTCCATTTACGAGCGGTGGATTACAGGGGCGGGGGAACGGTAAGCACGTGAGATGATCCTTGCGAAGGTTCGGCAGAAGATATCGGGTCAAGACACCTTCGCCCAGCGAGAGTCACTCCACTATTGGGGCTATTCGCAACCTTCGCAAGGATGACCAGACACCCACAAGTAGAGCAGCGGCCTGCGAATAATCGGCCGCTGCTCCCAATCGCCCCTCGCCCGTTCGCCGACGCACCCGCCCCCCTTGACGGTTGCTCCGTCTTACCCTCGCTCTCAATCAACAGGATCCGAGATGCGCTCTGTTGTGAGGCGACGCCGGCAGGACCCAGGGCGGCTGAAACAAATATGCACTACTATTTTACGCGAAAATTGCTCCGCTGTCAATAGGCTGAACCTTAAAATTCGCTTTCCGGCAGGGTCTGGCAGTGCGGGCAGAAGTGCGTGCCGCGCTGGCCCACCCGGATGCGCTCGACGGTCGCCCCACAGCGCGAGCACGGATGCCCCGCCCGCCCGTACACCGCCAACCGGCCGGCGAACTCCCCCGCCCGGCCGTCGGCCTGCTGGTACGTCCTGTCCGGGAGCGTCGTGCCGCCGCTGGCGATGGCCGCCTGGAGCACAGACCGGATGGCTCGATGGAGCCGCCGCACTTCGGCGGGGTTGAGCGTGCCGCCCTGCCGCAGAGGATGGACACCCGCCCGCCACAGCGCCTCGTCGGCATAGATGTTGCCCAGACCGGCGAGGAAGCGCTGGTTCAAGAGCAGCGGCTTGATGCGCCCGCGCCGCCGCGCCAGCATCTCCCCGAGCCGTTCCGGCGTCAAGTCATCCCCCAATGGCTCCAGCCCCAGGTCGCCCAGCACCTCCTGGGGGTCAGCCGTCAACACCAGCCGTCCAAACTTGCGCTGGTCAGAGAAGTGCAGCCGCTGCCCGCCGTCGAGGAACAACAGGACGCGAAGATGCTGGTCTTCGAGACACGCTTCCGACTCCAGCACGAGCCGCCCGCTCATTCGTAAATGAACCAGCAGTGTGTCGCCGCCGTCCAGCGCGACCTCCACCCACTTCCCACGCCGCCCCACGCCGGTGACCGTCTGGTCCATGAGGCGATGGGCAAAGGCAGCCGGGTCGGGCGGGACGACACTGCGCGGCCAGCGTACCTCCACCCCGACGATGGTACGTCCAACCAGAGACGTCCGCAACCCGCGGGCGACGGTCTCGACTTCGGGTAACTCGGGCATAGCGCGGCCATTATAAATGCGGGTGTCCCGGCTGTCAAAAGGCTGGGCGGGCTGTCAAAGACCCCCTGCTTCGCAGGGGGCTTGCGGGAGACTCGGCCGACATCTCGGTTGACAGCCTCCCATGGCGGTGCTACAATCCAGCCTCATCGCAAGGAGCGCTATGTCCAAAGAACCATGGGTTCCCCTGCCGCCACCCATCGAAGAGACCATATCTATGCACCATTACGGCCACGTCGAAGACACCCAGCCCACGTCCGGTGCCACTCCACTGCCTGCCCATATGCCCCTACTCGCGGGTCAACGTCGTCGCCGTTCACGCCTCTTCCTTCTGCTTCCGGTATTCCTCCTGCTCGTGTCGCTCGCCGGAGGACTGGCTGCAGGCGGGTACGCGCTGTGGCAGTGGACCGGTACGCTCCCGCGCACCAACCTGCTGATCCTCGGCCTGGACCGCCGGCCAGACCAGGGCAGCGTCGTCCGTTCCGACACGATGATCTTGATGACGGTCTACCCCGCCGGCCCGCGCATCGCGCTGCTCTCCATCCCCCGCGACCTGTACGTCGAAATCCCCGGCTACGGCACCAACCGCATCAACACCGCCCATTTCTGGGGCGAGAACGAGCTGGCGGAGAATGGGCCGGTGCTGGCCGTGCAGACTGTAGCGCAGAATCTTGGCGTACCGGTGCATCACCACCTGCGCGTCGACTTTAATGGTTTCCGGGCCATCGTGGACGCAGTCGGCGGGATCGACGTCGTCGTCGAGAGAGCCATCGTCGACGAGGGATACCCCACCGAGGACTATGGCACGATTCGCATCGAGATCCCCGCCGGGCCACAGCACATGGACGGCGAGACAGCATTGCGCTACGCTCGCTCCCGACACGGCGCGTCCGACTTGGACCGGGCCATGCGCCAGCAGCAAGTCCTCACCGCGCTGGCCCGCCGCCTGCTGGAGCCCAAGGTATGGCTCCGATTGCCCGCCGTGATCCAGGTTGTGATGGAGAACGTGGAGACCGACATGACGGCCCAGGACTTGCTGCTACTCGCCCCCACCCTCCTGCGCGTCGGGCCAGATGGCATCGAACAGCACGTGATCGGCCGCGAGATGACCGAGCCCTGGACCACGCCCACCGGCGGCGCGGTGCTGCTCCCACGCTGGGAGGCGATCCATCCCCTGGTGCAGGACTTGTTCACGCCGTGAGCGCTTGACAAGGGCCGTGCCGGAAAGTAGAATGGCGCCACGACGTTCCCGCTGGACGACGCCCCCGGGGCTGTGGACGTCCAGCGGCGGGCCACAGTCCGCCGTGAGCCGTTCGTCGGATGGGTGCTGAGTGAATGGGCCAAGAGAAACTGAGATCAAACTGCCACCTGCAGACTATAGTTCGAAGCGCCGCCGCGGCGCTCGCCACGCTGGTCAGCCTGGCACTGTGCGCGGCGTGCGCGCAACCGACCGCACCCCCGCCGACCTCTACTCCATCCCCCACTCCCTCGCCTACGCCGGAACCCAAGACGCTCACCGTCTGCCTGCCCGACGAGCCCGAGGGGCTCTACCTCTACGGCACCGACAGCACGGCCGCCAGGCACGTCTGGCAAGCGATCTACGACGGGCCGCTGGACAGCCGCAACTATGCCTTCCAGCCGGTCATCCTCACCGCCATCCCCAGCCTTGCCGACGGCAACGCCGCCGTCGAGACGGTCACCGTCCAGGCCGGCGAGCGCGTGCTCGCCGCCAACGGAGAGGTCATCGAACTAGCACCCGGTATCACAGTCATCGATGCGGCTGGGGAACGCGTGATCTTTGACGGCACGCCCATCGCCATGGCGCGCATGGTCGTCACCTTCACGCTCCAACCCGACGTGTACTGGTCCGACGGCGCGCTGCTCACCGCCGACGACTCGGTCTTCTCCTTCGAGCTCGCCTCCGACCCGGTCACCCCGACGGACAAGCACGTGGTCGAGCGCACCGCCAGCTACCGCGCCGCAGACGTGCGCACCGTCGTCTGGAGCGGCGTCCCCGGATTCCTGGATCAGGCCTACTTTCTCAATTTCTGGCACCCGCTGCCCCGCCACGCCTGGGGACACCTCTCCGCCGCCGACCTGCTCACCGCCGAAGCCTCCACGCGGCAGCCACTGGGCTGGGGGCCTTTCGTCCTCCACGAGTGGGTGCCCGGCGACCACATCACCGTCGCCCGCAACCCGATCTACTTCCGCGCCCCGGGAGGGCTTCCCCGCCTGGACGAGGTCACCTTCCGTTTCATCACCGACCCGACCACGTTGGCGAGCGAACTCGTCGGTGGCCGCTGCGACGTGGTCACGCACGACGCGGCGGACGCGGTGCGCGCCGCGCTGCCCGACCCGTCGCCCGTCGAACCGCTCTCGACGTACGACGCCCGCTGGGAACTCTTGGCCTTTGGCATCAGCCCGGCCACCGGGTACGACCGGCCCGACTTTTTCGAGGACGTGCGGGTGCGTCAGGCGATCGCGCTGTGCATCGACCGGCAGACAGTGGCGAACCAGGTGCTCGGATCACCCGGCCGGGTGGCCCACAGCATCATCCCTCCCGAGCATCCGCTCTACGCCGGTGAGGCGCTGGTCACCTGGGGATACGCCGCGGCGGCAGGAGAGACGCTCCTGGCGACGGCGGGCTGGTACGACGAGGACGGCGACGGCGTGCGCGAGGCGCATAACGTCCCCGGCATCGCCGACGGCACGCCATTCCAGGCCACGTACCACACGACCGACGACCCGCTGCGCGTCCAGACGGCCCAGGCCATCCAGACCTACCTGGCCAAGTGTGGCATCCAGGTCAGCGTGGAGACGGTGCCCCCCGAGTCGCTCTTCGCCCCCGGGCCAGAGGGGGTGCTCTTCGGCCGGCGGTTCGACCTGGCGCAGTTCGCCTGGCGCGCCCAGTTCGACCCGCTGTGCGACCTGTTCCTGAGCAGCCAGATACCCGGCCCGGGCAACTGGGACAGGCCCAACGTCGCTGGGTTTATCGACGACGCGTATGACACCGCCTGCCAGTCGGCGCTGGATGCCGCTCCTGGCGGCCAGGAGTACGCTCCCGGCAGCCGGGAGTACGCTCCTGGCGGCCAGGAGTACGCCGCCGGACACGCCGAGGCCCAACGTATCTTTTCCGAACGGCTGCCGGTACTGCCGCTCTTCCAGCGCCTGAAAGTCACGCTCGCCCGCAGCCCGGTCATCGGCCTGGCCCCCGACCCCACCCAGGACTCGGAACTCTGGAACATCGAGCAACTCGACCTGCGGCCCTGACAGCGCCCATTGGCCTGCCATTCACAGACGCGCCGATTCGCTGATTCGCTCACCACACAAGGAGTCAAAAATGGAGGAAATCTTTGCGCACATCGAGGCTCACGCCGACGAGTACCTGGCCCGTCTGCGGCGCGCCTGCGCCCAGCCCAGCATCTCTGCCCAGGGTGTGGGCCTGGCCGAGATGGCCGACCTGGTGGCCGGGATGCTGCGCGACGTCGGCTTCAGCGTGGAACTCGTTCCCACCGACGGCCCACCGGTCGTCCTGGGGCGAATGGCCGGCCTCGGTCCGCGCACGCTGCTCCTGTACAGCCACTACGACGTCCAGCCGGTGGAGCCGCTCGACGCGTGGACGACGCCCCCCTTCGAGCCCGACGTGCGCGACGGCCTGTTCTACGCCCGGGGGGTCGCCGACAATAAGGGTGCGATCGTCTCGCGGGTCTGCGCGCTGGAGGCCTACCTGGCCCACCGGGACACGCTGCCGGTCAACGTCGTGTGGGTCATCGAGGGGGAGGAAGAGGTCGGCAGCCCGCACCTGGGGCAGTTCGTGGACCAACACGCGGACCTGCTGCGAGGGGCCTACGGCTGCGCGTGGGAATCTGGCGGCAAGAACGCCCGCGACCGGTACGAGATTGCGCTGGGCTGCAAGGGGTTGTTGTACGTCAGCCTGCGCGCTCGCGGGGCCGCCCGCGACCTCCACTCGGCCTCCGCCGCCGTCGTCGGCAGCCCCGTCTGGCGGCTGCTGTGGGCGCTGAGCACGCTCAAGCGTCCCGACGAGCGCGTGCGCATCCCCGGCTTCTACGACCACGTGCGCCCCGTTTCCACCGCCCAACGGCAGGCCCTGGCCGATTGGGATTACCCGGAGGAGGAGATGCGCGCGCTCTACGGCGTGGACGAATTCCTGGGTGGTTTGAGCGGCGACCGGCTCAAGGAGCGCCTCATCTTTGGCCCCACGTGCAACGTGGACGGCTTCCAAGCCGGGTACGGCGGTCCCGGCACAAAGACGGTGCTACCCTGCGAGGCGTCCGCCAAGCTGGATTTTCGGCTCGTGCCCGACCAGGATCCCACGCGAATCCTGACGCTGCTGCGCGCCCACCTCGACGACCAGGGATTCGACGACGTGGAGATCGTCGCCAGCGACGGCGAACGTCCCTCGGCGGGCGACCCTGCGCATCCCTTCGTCCAGGCCGCCGCGCGCACGGCCGAGCGAATCTACGGCCACCGCCCGGGCCTCACCCCGATGATGTCGGGCACAGGGCCGGTGTACCTCCTGTGCGGCCAGTTCGGCGTGCCAATCGTCACCGCTGGCGTGGGCTACGCGGGCTCCCGCATCCACGCGCCGGACGAGCACGTCCGCATCGCCGACTTTGTCGCCGGGACCAAGTACATCGCCGCGCTGCTGGAGGAGCTTGGAGGCTGACATCCCCGCGATACTCCGACGGGATCGCCAGAACCCGTAGCCAAGCCACCGGATCGTCAGATCCGGTGGGAGCGTGATAATGGAGGGAATGGAGGACAAGCATCTCAATGAAGAACCTGATGGTCATCTTCGAGCGCTATCTGAACCCGGATGGACCCCGGCTGAGAATCGGCGGCGTTGTCACACGGGACGTCGCGCACTACCACGGTGTTCCCCACGGTTCTGTACAAGTAGCGATTGTCGTGCTCAAGCGTGCTCAAGGGAAAACAAGTCCTCACATCCTATTACACCATCGCTCCAAGTGGAAGAAAACGTGCCCTGAGACATGGGACGTCTGCGGCGGCCATATCGACGCGGGTGAAAGAATACTGAACAATCCCAACGTCTGGGACGATCAGATGCTCATCAAAGCGCTGTTCGCGGAAACGGCCCTCAGAGAAGCGAATGAGGAATTCCGCGCCCTGTCGAACCCCGACTTTCGGTTTACAGAACGACACCTGAGGTGCTTTGGTGGCCTCGCGGTTTTCGAGACTGGGTTCGATGACCCCAGTGCTGCGAACAAGGAGCATTCGGCATTCTACGCTGCATTCGTGCCTGGCGATATTGCGACCCTGGAAGACTCGGACGACGTCAAAAGCGCATTTCAGGTCGTGGACTCGGTGGGAGTTGGAGGCGCGGAAAAGGAGGCAGTGGCCCTGGACCTGAAGCTCGTCTCCCTGCCCGACCTCGTCCTCGATTTCACCAGGGCACCAGGGGATTACGGGGATGGGATTGCCAGAGTACTTTCGCGGGCCGCACGCGAGCCAGGAACGATGAAGGCAGTGGTCAAGTTCCTGGGATCGTATTACGCCGAGACGACTGCCGGGAGGTGAACATGTCTCTACTCGACGAAGACACCGACGAGCCGTGGGGCATCTGGGATGGCAAATGCCAGGCCTGCGACTGTTATGGGCCGGTAAATGACCTGTCGCTGTGCGAGGACTGCGCGGGAAAGCTGGAACGAGACCT
>DATKTN010000013.1:0-10249 GCA_035531135.1 Anaerolineae bacterium | reverse complement strand
AGCCGTAGATGAGCGACGTGCGGACGATCACCGCCTCGGCTCCCGAGGCCCGGACCTCCGCCTCGGCCAGCGCCTTGCTGCGCCCGTAGGGGGTGATGGGCGCGGGCGGGTCCTCCTCGACATAGTTGCCCCACGTGCCGTCGAAGACGACGTCGGTGGAGATGTGGACCAGGCGCGCGTCGCAGGCCGCGGCGGCGCGCGCGACGTGACGGGTGCCGGCGACGTTCGTCGCTTCAAAGTCGGTGCCCTGGCCCGGGTTCAGCGCCGCCGTGTGCACGATGACGGCCGGCCGTACCTGGCGGACGAGGTCGCCGACCGCCGCCCCGTCCCGCACGTCCAGCCGGTGCCAGGCCGCGCCGGGCTCGCCCTCCTCCCGGTCGACGGGGTGGTCCAGGTAGGTCGCGGTCACGTCCCAGTGGGAGCGAGCGAGCCTGACGACCCACTCCCCCAGGTAGCCACTGCCACCGGTCACGAGGATGCGGGGTTTGGTCATTGGTGCTCCTGGATTGGACAAAAATGTGCTTTTGGGGGTATTATACTACTATACCACAGTTCTCGAGGAGGCCAATGTTGACCGACCCATTGCACACCTTTTTCGAACCTCGCGGCGTCGCGGTCGTCGGCGCCAGCAGCAATCCCACCAAGCTGAGCTACGGCGTGCTGCGCAACCTGGCCACGCACGGCTACCGTGGCCCCGTCTACCCGGTCAACCCCCGGGGCGGCGAGATGCAGGGGCTGCGGGTCTACCGGTCGGTGGCGGAGCTGCCCGACCCGGTCGACCTGGCGGTGATCGTCCTTTCGGCGGAGCGGACGGCGGAGGCGCTGGAGGCCTGCGGCCAGCGCGGCATCCGCGCCGCCGTCCTCATCGCGTCGGGCTTTGGCGAGCTGGGGGCTGGCGGGCGGGAGCGGGAGGCGCAACTGCGGGAGGTCGCCCGCCGCTACGGGATGCGCTTCATCGGCCCCAACTGCGTCGGCGTCGTCGACACCTACGCCCCCATCGATACGACCTTCATCCGCACGATGCCGGACCAGGGGGTCATCGGCTTCGTCTCCCACTCTGGCGCGGTCTGCGGCGGCACGATGGACTGGGCCAGCGCGGTCGGCGTGGGCTTTTCCCGGATCCTCAGCCTGGGCAACCAGGTGGACGTGGACGTGGCGGACGCGCTGGACTCGCTGGCAGTTGATCCGCACACGCGGGTCGTGGCTGCCTACATCGAGGGGTTGCCCGACGGGCGCCGCTTCGTCGAGGCGGCGGCCCGTCTGACATTGTGCAAGCCGTTGGTCGTGCTCAAAGCCGGGCGCACGCCCAGCGGGACCCGGGCGGTGGCCTCGCACACGGGCGCGCTGGCGGGGGAGGACCGGGCCTTCCAGGCCGCCTGCCGCCGGGCCGGGGCGATCCCGGTGGAGGACCTGGAGGAACTGGTGGACGCGGCGATCGCGCTGGCCTACCGGGAGCCTCCCTCAGGGCCGCGGATGGCGATCCTGACCAACGCCGGTGGGCCGTCGGCGGTGGGGGCGGACGCGCTCGATCGCCAGGGGCTGCAGTTGACCGACCTGTCGGTTGAGACGCAGGCGCGGCTGCGAGAAACTTGCCCGCCAGGCACGATGACCGGCAACCCGGTCGACATGCTCGGCGGCCCGCGGCCGGAGCAGTTCACGGCGGCGCTGGAGGTGCTGCTGGCGGCCCCCGAGGTGGATGGGGTGATGGTCGTCTACGTCCCCCAGGCGCTCACGCCCCCGCACGACGTCGCGGAGGCGGTCGGCAGGGCTTTCACCTCCGCCGACAGGGTCGAGAAGCCGGTGGTCTGCTGCATCTCGGGCGGGGGCGGCATCCGCGACGCCGCCCGCGTGCTCCACGCCAACGGCGTCCCGCACTACCTGACCCCGGCCCGGGCCGCGCTGGGCCTGGGGGCGCTGTGGCGGTACGGGCAGGTGCGGGCGCGGCCGCCGTTCGAGCCAGGGCCGGTGGTGGGAGACCGGGTGCGGGCGCTGAAACTGGTACAGGCGGCCGCTGCCGGCGGGCAGCACGTCCTGGACCCACAGGCAGGGGCGGAGGTGATGTCTGCCTACGGCCTGTCGGTGCCCCCGTCCGGGCTGGCGTCGCACGCCGATGAGGCGGCGGCGCTGGCGGAGCGGTTGGGCTACCCGGTGGCGCTCAAGCGGGTCGCGCCGGGGGTGGTGCACAAGAGCGACGCGGGCGGCGTGGCGCTGGGCCTGGTTGACGCGGCTGCCGTGCGGGCGGCGTTCGCGCGGATGATCGGCCCGGGGGAGCGGGGCTTTGTCCAGCAGATGGCGTCGAGCGGGCTGGAGGCCATCGTCGGGGCGCAGCGGGACGCGCAGTTCGGCCCGCTGGTGATGTTCGGGCTGGGCGGGGTGTACGTGGAGGTGCTGCGGGATGTGGCCTTCCGGCTGGCGCCGCTGAGCGCGGCGGAGGCGCGGGAGATGGTGGCTGAGACGGCGGCGGGGCGGTTGCTGGCGGGCGTGCGCGGCCAGCCGCCCGGGGACCTGGACGGCGTGGTCGATGCGCTCGTCGGGGTGGGGCAGTTGATGGCCGACCTGCCCCTCGTGGTGGAGGTGGACCTGAACCCGCTGATCGTGGGCCCAGCCGGGGAGGGAGCCTGGGCGGTCGACGTGCGGATTGTGATAGAAGGCACGGGGGATTGCTGACGAACGGCGTTGATTTGTGACGGCGGATTTGCTAAAATGGGGTCGCGCTATGAGACTACACAAGGAGTGCACTATGGCCAAGTTTCCCGTTGAACCGTTCAGGATCAAGGTCATCGAGCCGATCCGCCAGACCACCCACGCCGAGCGGGAGGAGATCCTGCGACAGGCGGGTTACAACCTCTTTGCCGTGCGGGCCGAGGACATTTACATCGACCTGCTGACCGACTCGGGCACGGCGGCGATGTCGGACAGCCAGTGGGCCGGCATGATGCTCGGCGACGAGAGCTACGCCGGCTGCCGCAACTTTTTCAACCTGGAGGAGGCGATCCAGTCCATCACCGGCTTTCGCTACTTTGTGCCC
Source organism: Anaerolineae bacterium (assembly GCA_035531135.1). GTDB lineage: Bacteria > Chloroflexota > Anaerolineae > B4-G1 > B4-G1 > DATKTN01. The sequence goes on along the minus strand of DATKTN010000013.1, from coordinate 7,221 downwards.
ACGCACCAGGGCCGGGCCGCCGAGAACGTGCTCTTTGCCTGCATGGTCAAGCCGGGCCAGTCGGTGCCCAGCAACATGCACTTTGACACCACGCAGGCGAACGTCATCGCCCGGGGCGGTGCTCCGGTCAACCTCCTGGCCGAGGAAGGGCTCGACGTCACCAGCCACGCTCCCTTCAAAGGAGACATAGACATCGGGAAACTGGAAACGTTCATCCAGCAGGTGGGGCCGGAGAACGTCCCGGTCGGCATGTTGACGGTGACGAACAACTCTGGCGGCGGCCAGCCGGTCTCGATGGCCAACATCCGCGCCACCAGCGAGGTGCTCCACCGGTACGGCATTCCCCTGTTCCTCGACGCCTGTCGCTACGCCGAGAATGCCTACTTTATCAAGTTACGCGAGCCCGGCTACGCCGACACGCCCGTGCTCGAGATTGCGCGCGAGATGTTCTCCTACGCCGACGGCTGCACGATGTCGGCCAAGAAGGACGCGCTGGTCAACATCGGCGGCTTCCTGGCGATGAACGACGAGGCGTTGTACCAGCGCGCGTGCCAGGAACTGATCCTGCGCGAGGGATTCCCCACCTACGGCGGGCTGGCCGGGCGTGACCTGGAGGCGGTGGCCCGGGGACTGTGGGAGGGACTCGAAGAGGGGTACCTGGCCTACCGGATCGCCCACACCCAATACCTGGCCGACCAGTTGGTGGAGGAGGGTGTCCCCATCCTGGAGCCGCCCGGCGGCCACGCGGTCTATCTGGACGCCAGGCGGTTCCTGCCGCACGTCCCGCAGCCCGAGCTGCCGGGCCAGGCGCTCACGTGCGCGCTGTACCTGGAGGGCGGCATTCGCGGGGTCGAGATCGGGAGCGTGATGTTCGCTCGCGAGGACCCGGAGACGGGCGAGACGGCCTACCCGGCGCTGGAGTTGGTGCGGCTGGCGATCCCCCGGCGCGTCTACACGCAGGCGCACCTGGACGCTGTGGTGGCGGCGTGCCAGCGGTTGTACGAGGGGCGGGACCAGATCCGGGGTATGCGGTACACGTACGCGCCGCCGCTCCTGCGCCACTTTACGGCGCGGTTCGAGCCGCTGTAGGTTAGCTGCTGGTCAACAGGCCACTCGCTACAAGTATTACGCTGCTTTCCCAGACCTACCGAATGACAACAACCACATCGTTGTCTGCGTCCGATTCCGGTGGACCACTGAGCCAGACGGCAGTGTACACGCGGAAAAGTTTGTGACGACGGCTTACGCTCAGGCGTTTTGAGATCAGGTTTGAGGAATGCCTATGACAAAGATAAACTATGACCGGGAAGCCGAGGTGTTGTACGTTTCCTTCGGACACAGCGAGCATGTCACCGGCGTTGAGCTGGCCGATAATATCCTGTTGCGCCTGGACACTGGCAAGACGACGGGGGAACCACCCCGTGCCATTGGCCTGACTTTCATCAGTTTCTCCCGCATGATGGCCTATCACCAGGATAAGCCACTGGCGATCTCGTTGGATCGGCTGCGCGACCTGCCCGATGATCTGTGGCAAGCAGTGATGGGCGTGGTGATGACAGCGCCGGTGAGCGATGTGCTTGCTGTGGGCTTGTCGGTTGCCCCCCAGGTGCCCCCCCTGCCGGTGCCTACCCCTGTTTGATTGCCTCGCTGATGGTTCTCCTCGCCGGTACAGACGACCGGCGGGCGAACGACCGATTGACCTCAGCGAAATCAGCGTCCTCAGTGGTGCAGCGACGCTGCCAGCAGCCTGAGAAGGGGGTGAGGCCTTTGACGCAGTCCGATGATGCATGATGGCGACCCTCGACCTGCCCCAGTTGGCACCCGACCTGACCTGGGTGCCGCCGAGATCAGCCAGCGCCAAGTCCACCTGCCGTTGGTGCTGCGGAGTCACTAACGCCTATCGAGGTGGTGGCTTTTCAGGGGCCGGATACACAAATGTGAGGTAGGCCTATCGAGAACTGTTCGGATGAAGCACTTCGGTCATTCGTTTACCTGCCTGCCGTGTTCAGGAACTATTAGCTCACTGTGCCAGCCTTGCCAACTCCTTCCTTCTGCATTATGATACGGCCTTGATGGCTGGCAAACAGGGACCGTATCCAATTGACGCGCTGGACCTGCCCATCCGCGCCCGAAACGCGCTGGTGCGGGCGGGCATCACCACGCCGGAGGAACTGGTCGCGCGCAGCGACGCTGAGCTCCTGGCCTTGCGCGGCTTGGGCCCCACCGGGCTGGCGCAGGTGCGGGAGCGGCTGGCAGTGTGGGCGCAGGAGCGCGGACCGGACGAGGAAGCGCCGGCGGAAGCGCCTGAGGCGGGGGAGGAGCCCGAGGGCGAACTGGGGCACGCGCCTCTCACGCTCCTGCCAGGTCGCCAGGTGCTCCACGCGACCTGGATGCCCGGTTCCCCGGGCTGCCTCTTCGTGTGGGGCGAGGGAAAGCCAATCTCCAATCTCCAATCTCCCTCCTCCATTCTCCAGTCTCCATTCTCCATTCACCCCTTCCACGTCCCGCCCGCCGCGCTGCCTGACATCTTGCCTGGCCTGGTTCCTGGCGCCGCGCAGGTGGCCCGTGCGCTGGCCCGCCTGCCGGCGACCGATCACGGCCCGCTGCCCAGCCCTCAGCTCATCCGGGGCTTGCTGGGCGATGGGCCCCGCGAGCCCGAATCGCTGGGCCTGTGGCAGGTGGACGGGCTGGCGCTCGCGCCGCTGGATGCGCTTCCGTTCCTGAACGATCTGCCCCGCCCGGAGGACGTAGCCCCGCGCGTCGCGCTGGGCGCTGACCTGCGCTTCTGGTCGCTGGCGGGCAAGCTGGTGCTCGAGCTCCTGGCCCAGCAGCAGTTCGCCCCCGCGCTCGACCGCCAGGATGGGGCGTTTCGCGCGCTGTGGGTCCCGGTCCTCGACCGGCCCGAGGACCTGCGGCGGGTGGAGCGGTTGGCGGAGGCGATGCCGCCCGTCTGCCGTGCGCTGGTCTTCCTCCCCCCGGAAGGGAGCGAAGCCGGGGAGGAGGGTGAGCCACCCGCATCCCGCGCGCTGCTTAAAGAGTTCCTGGGTACATTGGTGGACGCCGCGGTCCGGTCGTGGGCTCCACCGTTGCTCCACGTCGTCACCAAGCGGGACGACCCCGTCCTGCGGGCCTGGCTGACCACGCTGTTCCGCGCGGGCGACGCGCCGCTGGTGGACGCGCCCGCCCCCGAACTGGAAGAGTTCCAGCCTCAGGTCGCCCGTTGGCTGGAGCAGCTCCTGGCCGGCGCGGAGGAGCCCTTCCGCCTGTGCTTCCGCCTGGAGCCACCCGCGCTGCCGGAGCCAGAGCGTGGGGATGAGACGACGTTGCTCGGGGTAGACGCGGACGGAACGTCCGTAGTCGAAGGGCCTGTCCTGAGCCCCTCGACTCCGCTCGGGGTAGACTCCGTCGGAGGAGGGATGCTATCGGACGATTGGGCGTTGCGTTTCTTCCTCCAGGCGCGCGACGATCCTAGCCTCCTGGTTCCGGCGGGCCTGGTCTGGCGGGAGCAGGGCTCCACGCTGCGCTACCTGGACCGCCGCTTCGACAGCCCGCAGGAGAAGCTTCTGGCCGGGCTGGGGCAGGCGGCCCGGTTGTTCCCCCCGCTGGAGGCCTCCCTGCGCACCGCCCGCCCTGAAATCTGCCAACTGGACACCGGGCAGGCGTACACCTTCCTGCGGGAAGTAGCCCCCCTCCTGGAGCGGAGCGGCTTTGGCGTCCTGGTGCCCCAGTGGTGGAAGAAGCGCCACAAGCGGCTGGGTGTGCGCGCCACCGTCTCACCCGCCGATGGTAGTGGCGCCCTGAACCTGGACGCGCTGGTGCACTTCCGCTGGCAACTGGCGCTCGGCGACCAGACGCTCACGCCCGAGGAGTTCGCCCACCTGGCGGCGCTCAAACTGCCGCTGGTGCAGGTGCGCGGCGAGTGGGTCGAACTCCAGCCGGAGCAGATCGAGGCCGCCATCCGCTTCTGGGAGAAGCGGGCCGCCGAGGAGGAGATGGCGCTGCGCCAGGTGCTCCGCATGGGGCTGGCCGAGGAGGACGAGGTCGGTGACCTGCCGGTCGTTGGCATCGAGGCGCAGGGGTGGGTGCGCGACCTGTTGCGGCGGCTGAGCGGCAGCGAGCCGCTGGTGGAACTTGGCCAGCCGCAGGGGCTGGCAGGCCAACTGCGCCCCTACCAGGTGCGCGGCTTCTCCTGGCTGTCTTTCCTGCGCCGGTGGGGGCTGGGCGCCTGCCTGGCCGACGACATGGGCCTGGGGAAGACGATCCAGACGATCGCGCTCATCCTGCACGACCTGGAGGTGGGAGGGGCCGGCGGCCCAGTCCTGGTCATCTGTCCCACCTCCGTCGTGGGCAACTGGGGGCGGGAAATCGCCCGTTTCGCCCCTTCGCTGCGGGTGCTGGTGCACCACGGCAGCGACCGGGCCAGCGGGGAGGCGTTCGCCGCCCAGGCCGGGCAGGCCGACGTCGTCATCAGCACCTACGCGCTGGCCCGCCGGGACGAGGAGACGCTGCGGGAGGTCGAGTGGGGCGGCGTCGTGCTCGACGAGGCGCAAAAGATCAAGAACCCCGCCGCGAAGCAGACCCAGGCGATCCGCCGCCTCCCGGCTGGTTACCGGGTCGCTCTCTCCGGCACCCCGGTCGAGAACCGGCTCTCGGAGCTGTGGTCGATCATGCAGTTCCTCAACCCCGGCTACCTGGGCTCGCAGAAGTCGTTCCACACCCATTTCGCCCGGCCGATCGAGCGGTACCAGGATCCGGAAGCGGCGGCGCGGCTGCGCAACCTGGTCCGCTCCTTCATTCTACGGCGTGTCAAGACGGACCCGACGATCATCCAGGACCTTCCGGAGAAGCTGGAGAACAAGGTCTACTGCACGCTCACGCCGGAGCAGACGACGCTCTACCAGGCGGTCGTCGAGGACGCGATGCGCCAGGTAGAGGAGGCGGAGGGGATCAAGCGCCGGGGGCTGGTGCTGTCGATGCTCCTGCGGCTGAAGCAGATCTGCAACCATCCGGCGCAGTTCCTGGGCGATGGCTCCTCGCTGCCGGACCGGTCCGGTAAACTGGCCCGCCTGGGCGAGATGCTGGAGGAGGTGCTGTCGGTAGGGGAGCGGGCACTGGTGTTCACCCAGTTTGCCGAGATGGGCGCGCTTCTCCAGGCGTACATGCAGGAGCTCTTTGGCGGGGAGGTGCTCTTTCTGTACGGCGGCACGCCCTCCGGGCAGCGCGATCAACTGATCGCCCGCTTCCAGGAGGGCCAGCACGGCCCGGCGATATTCGTCCTGTCGCTCAAGGCAGGCGGGCTGGGGCTGAATCTGACCCGCGCCAACCACGTCTTCCACTTTGACCGCTGGTGGAACCCGGCCGTCGAGAACCAGGCCACCGACCGGGCCTTCCGCATCGGGCAGACGAAGGACGTGTGGGTGCACAAGTTCGTCTGCGTCGGCACGCTGGAGGAGCGGATCGACGAGTTGATCGAGAGCAAGCAGGCGCTGGCGGAGAGCGTCGTCGGCACGGGGGAGGCGTGGCTCACCGAATTGAGCACCGACCAGTTGCGGGACCTGGTCAGGCTGAGCAGGGAGGCGGCGGGATAGCATGGGGCGTAGAAAATCCAATCGTTACTGGGGCTACTTTCCTCCATCCACTCCCATCCCGGTCAAGGATGGGATCAAGGCGCGGACGCAGCGCGGGCAGTTCGGCGAGCACTGGTGGGCACAGCGCTGGATCGCGGTGTTAGAGTCCTTCGGCTGGGACAACCGCCTCCAGCGCGGCCGCCGGTATGCCCGCCAGGGCCAGGTGTTGGCCATCGACGTTCACCCCGGGCAGGTCACCGCCCGCGTGCAGGGCTCCCGGCGCACCCCCTACACCGTGCGAATCCGGGTCGCGCCGCTGGACGACGTCCAGTGGGAGCGGGTGATCGATGCGCTGGCCCAGCAGGCGCTCTTCGCCGCCCGGCTTCTGGCCGGCGAGATGCCGCCCGAGATCGAGCAGGCGTTCCAGGCAGCCGGTGTCTCTCTCTTCCCCACCAGCGGCGAGATCGCGATGAGCTGCTCTTGCCCTGACTGGGCGGTCCCATGCAAACACATCGCCGCCGTCTACTATCTGCTGGGGGAGGAGTTCGACCGTGACCCGTTCCTCCTGTTGACGCTGCGGGGTCGCACCCGCGACCAGGTGATGGCGGCACTGCGGGGTCGCCGCGCCGCTGCTGCCTCGCCAGTCGAGGAGGCTGGGCCGGAGGAGGAGCCCGAACCGCAGGTGGAGCCGCTGGATGCCGACCTGTCCCGCTTCTGGGAACTGCGGGATGGCCTGGGAGGTTTCCGCGTCACGATCGCGCCACCGCCGGTGGAGACAGCGCTTCTGAAGCGGCTTGGCCCGCCCCCCTTCTCCCGCCGTCCCGAGGCGTTCGTCGGGGCGCTGACGCTGGTCTACGCCGCCGTCACCGACCGGGCGCTGGCGCTGGCTTTCGGAGAGGAGCAGCTTGCGAACGGCGAATTGCAGGGTGCGGACGACGAATGATCAATCGCATCGCGGTCACGTGGAGACACTGGCTCCGAATGGCCAAGTGCGCCTTTCGTCTTGCTGCATCAACAGTCATCCTGCTCCTCTGCCTGCTCCCGGGCGCGGGCTGCGTGCCTGACCCTGTCGCTTCTCCCTCTCCTACGTCCACCTCGCGGCCGACAGGCACACCGACGCATACGCCCTCTCCGACTTCCACGGACACGCCGATCCCAACCGCCACGCCTACGCTGACGCCCACGTCACCCCCAACGCCCACCGCCGCGCCAACCTCGGCCCCCACCGCCACACCTGACCTGCCCACCGCCACACCCGCTCCCACGCTCCCACCCACACCGGTCCCGCCCACGGACACGCCCGCGCTGCCGACCGCGCCCGCGCCGCCGACCGCGCCGCCGACCGCGCCGCCGACCGCGGCCCCACCTCCCTTCGCGCCGGCACCGCCACCCGGGCGGGCGTTCGGCACGCTGGACGACTTCTGGGCGGGGGCCGCCGAGTGGGCCCTGGAATCGCCGGACGTGGGCCTGCCGGTGGGCGAATCGGATACCGTCTACCGCGGGGGCAGCGAGGTCTGGTCCTACCTGCACGCCAGCCACCAGTCGGCGGGGGTGGTCGACCAGTGCGGCGATCCGGCCCCGTTCCCCGGCTGCGTCACGCTGTGGAAGAGCCACGACGGCGGGCTCCACTTTGCGCTCGAGAACCCCGTGTGTC
>DATKTN010000012.1:0-2566 GCA_035531135.1 Anaerolineae bacterium | reverse complement strand
TCCCGCTCTCGATCCTGGCGGTCCTCGCGGCAGAGGTGTACGCGGTGTGGCTGCTGCCCATCTGGCTGGCATCCAGCGCGATCGCTATTTGGCTCGAGAAGCAGATTATGCGCACGCAAAGCAGGTAGATATGGCAAGAAGCGAGCAGGCACAACCCTATTTCTCCCTGGATCAATACCGAAAGTGGTTCCGCATCCCGGCCTGGGCGTTCAACGGGGTAGAAAACCCTGACGAAACCAGGCGCGGCTGCGATCACTACTGGACCCAATGGGAGCGGGACGACCTCGCGCAAGCCCTGGACGATGCGGAGGGGCTGCTCGCCACCCACCTGGGGTTCTATCTCGGCACGCGCTACCTGATCGACTACGACCGCGTGTGGACGAGCCCTCTGCAACTGCGCTACGGGCACGTCTCTGGAGCAGGCATTCGCGCTCGGGATGAAGTCACCCCGAGCGCGTCCGACTTTACCGTCGACCCGGCAACCATCACCGTGCCCTCCGCCTCGTTCTCCGGGGGCACGAGTGAGATCGTCGTCATCGAGGATTCGACCGGCCTGGTAGTCGAGGCCGACGACATCACTACGGTGGGTGCGAATTACGTGATCAACATCGGGCAATACAAGCTCATCGAGTGGGACGACCTGGAGGAGCAGGTCGACACGATCGACTACGATGCCACGTTTCCAGCCGCGACGTGGCTCAAGCTGGCGGACCTGACGGTCTACCGCCAGTATCGGGACACGGACACGCAAGCCACTATCACCTATGGCCCGAGCTGTAACTGTTTGTGCGCGGGTGAAGCCTGTGTGGGAACCGACTACACTGGATGCGTCTTTGTCACCAACCGTGACATCGGCCTGGTTCGCGTCCAGCGTGCGACGCTCTCGTCAGGAACGTGGTCCTGCGACAACAGCGCAGTGTGTGGCTGCTGCGCAGGAGACAAGGTGACCGTCTACTATGAAGCCGGAACCACGTCCATCCCCAACTGGGAGCGGGCGATCTTTCGCCTTGCGCACTCTCAAATGGGAGAACAGCCCTGCGGCTGCGCGCAACAAGAGAGACAGTGGCGGCTGGACGTGAGTGCCTTGAATGTTCTCACGGCGGAGCGCATCAACTGTCCGTGGGGTGAGACCAAGGGCGCATGGTTTGCCTACAAGTGGGCTGAAAATCAAGCTCACAGAAAGGGCTTCATGCTATAGCATAATGGCTTACGGGCAATGCCCGTGAGGAGGTGCAGCAATGGCTGTCAAGAGTACAGCAGTAGTTACCAATTACATGACAAGGGCGTTCATCCAGAGTGATGGCATCGGGACCGTGTTCCATCTGTACGACTGCCAGGCCATCACCGACTGGGATAGGGCCAGGGGCGACACGGTGCGCGTGAAGGTCAAGAGCGCGCGCGAGTACAACAAGTCCACGGTCAAAGCGACGGCGCTGGGGCAATGGGAAGATCCGACCTTCACCGTCATCGCCTACACGCCCACGGACCTGGACTGGCTGATCGACGTGGATTGCCCAACTGACTTCCAAGAGGTCTTTGGTCGATGCAACTCTCCGAGTGACCTGACCGCTTACTCGAAAATCAGGCACTTTTACCGTGGCACGCTCCAGAACCAGGGAGAGTCCGACATGGACTTTCTTGGCGAGGAAGACGCCACCGGCATCCAGACGACGACCGCGTGGTCCGCCGAGGACGTGGTGACGATCGTCACGGTGGACTCCGGCGAGGCACGCCAGGGCGTCACAGAGGCCCAAGCCTTCAACGACATCGCGTTCTTGGCCGAGGGCCGTTGTGAAGGCGACTGTGGGCGAGAGATCGGAGACGGCGAGTGGGGCGTGGCGGTGGCGGACTCGAACTACGGTTCAGCCACGGCCAACGTGTGGTACTCAGACGACACCGGGGCAACCTGGACCATCTGTGCCACGGACCCCTTTGCGGCGACCGACGCGGACATCTCGTCCTGCGTCATCCTGCCCGGCGAGACGGCCCCCAGGTTCATCGTGTTTCGGGGCACCGTCGAGAGCGACTATGGAGCCCGCGCCAGCATCTCGGACGACTGGGGTGCTACGTGGTCCGAGATCGTGGTGGGCGGCGTGGCCAACGGCTCCTACGTCAACGGTGCATTCGCGTATGGCGTGGGCCTGATCTGGATCGTCGGAAACGGCGGATACATCTGGTACTCGGAGGATCGGGGCGACTCGTGGACCGAGATCCTCCCCGCGACCACGGGCGTCGCGGTCGAGTTGTGGGACATCCACAGCCCACCCGAGGACAGTTCGGTGGTCTACGCCGTCGGAGACAGCAACACCGTGATCTTTTCGACCGACTCGGGAGCCTCGTGGGCAGACATCACCGGCCCCGCAGACGGCACGGAGGCCCTGTACGCGGTCGACGTGGACAGCCAGTACAAGCTCTTTATCGGTGGGCAGATCGACGCCAGCGAGGAGTGCTTGTGGGTGTCTGAGGATGGCGGCACGAACTGGACCGCCCTGACCTTCACCGGCTCCACGCTGGCCGATGGAGAAGTGCGGCGCTTCCGCCAGTGCGCGAGGGCATCGCGCCAGCA
>DATKTN010000011.1:0-4070 GCA_035531135.1 Anaerolineae bacterium | reverse complement strand
CTCTGGCGGGCAGCGAAAGCAGACAACCTCGAACAAAAGCGGCTGTACCTGACGCCGTCGCGAGGGAGTTTCGTTAAGGGAACACTGACCGCACAAGCACAAGGGGGACGCCTCGTCAAGCGTCCCCCTTGCGGTTACCCCAAGTGCCCCCGGGGCGGTTCGTTATAAGGGGGAGCACATTCCAACCGCTTGTGGTGTCCTTCTGATGACTGCTGCCGGCAATTCCAGTCCCGGGGTGAAGCAGGTCACGGGAGTGCCGTAGTACACATCCCGTCTTTAACGCACAGCGGGCCACTCAGCGTAGGAGCTACCCCCGGGGGAGTACTTCCTACGTACACTCTCGAGCTAGTGTTCGGCTGAACCTGAGTGCGTGGCAGGTAGATTCCAAGCTCACACCCACGCCTCGTCAAGTCTGCAACTCTGCGCCACAGCACCTCATGAAGACCAATTCAATCTAACTGTCTGAGATGGCCCTCTGATGTATGCCAACGAGGATTCGGGCCCCCAGGCGTCTTCTTAGCGCGCCCTGAGCGAAGCGCAGGGGCTTCCCCCTCTTAGGCGAGCTGAAGGGGTGCAGTACCGAGTCTGGTTGAATGCGAGTGGACCTTTGTTCAACACCAAGCACCTGGACCCAAACGGCCGCTAAAGAGGCTCTGGTGGATTCGGAGGCCGGCTGGGAAGGCACCCTGGGCCAGCTCTCTCCTGAATGCGGGACGCTGATCGAGCACATCCAGTATCTTAGTGCGGCATCGTTCTCCTGTCCCACTTTGCGGGTTAGGCCCTGCAGCGCATGCTGCGCCTGCTATTCATGGGGCGCTGGCCAATCCGTGCTAGAGACCATTGGGTGGCATGTCATTTGGCCGACGACCAACCACTCGGAAGGCTCTCGATCGGGCATGCTTGATATCCACTCAGAGCGCAATGCGTATATCGCTGGCCTGCTGGGGCTTCCGGTCGCGTACTGCTTTGCCCGCAAGCGGTTTCAAGACGCGGCAATAGAGGCCGCCTAACATTCGCTGCATCTGGTCCGCCGGGGTCAGTACCAATTCCGCAGGACGAGCGGCACGAAGGTCAGGTAGTCTCCGACCGCGTGGTAGTACTCAGCTACATTGTCGCCCCATTCGATGTCGTTGTCAGCGCTGATGAGGGCGATGTTACATAGAGGATCACCCGGCGAGGCGCCGTCGTCGACGCGTACCCCTAGGGCCACTTGGCTGCACTGCCCGCCGGCGAGCGAGGGGCTCGCGACCACCAGTTGGTGGTCACCGCTGGATTTCTCGACCCAGCCGGGCTGGAAAGCCCACCAGTGGTCCAAGGTGGTCGTCAGCGGCAGCGTGTCGGTGAGCACGACTTCGGAGCTGCCTGTGGAGCCATCGTTGCACACGTTCACCACGTAGAGGAAGTCCGAGCCCGGCGGCGGAAACTGTCGTGAGGCCCACTTCTCCACGTTGAGATGTGTGGCGTTCTCCTCGACGTGGGCCCCCCACTCCGCATGCTTCTCCAGCGGCTCGCCCTGGTCGTACGGGTTGCTGGTGGCTATCTCCACACTGTTAGTCACCGTGTCGGACACGCCGGCTGTGATCTGGACAAAGACGTCGAATTCGATCGCAGCCTCCGGCCCGAGAGTGCCCACGCCCCAGACAACGTACTCGTTGCCGCCCAGAATGGTGCCGGTCGCGGGTGGTATGCCAAGCGTGTCGGCCAGGTAGCTCATCCCCTCCAGCGTATCGGTGAGCACAACGTTCTCGGCAGCGGCATCTCCACCGTTCCAGTATACGATGTGGAAGACGAGGTTGCCACCCTCAGCCGGTTGCCCGTCAGCCCCCTTCTCGATGCCCAGGTGCGGGGCCGGCGCCCGAAATACGTTAATCACCCCGTCACCGTCCGGCTCTCTATACTGTACGGCCACTTGGTGTCCGGGCAGCAAGTCCCAGCCCAGGGCGCCAAGGTCGCAGGAATAGCTGCCGCCGCCTGGACCGGTCTCGAACTCGACCTGAGGGCCTGACTCCTCCCATACAGCGCAGAGGGCAAGCAGCGGTTCCCCAAACCAGGAGGCGCTAATGATGCCGGAGACAGTGTCGGTGTCGACGTCCAGATCCCCGGTGATTCCACCCACGCGCACACTGCTGCTGTGCCCGTTGTCCACCGAGCCATAGACCCAGTCTCCGACCACGATGTCGGGCTGTTCGGTCATCCAATCGTCCGCCTGCGTCTCGAAGCCAGAGTCGCCTTCCCACCAGGGGATGGGACCTGTCGTGACCTCTGCCACGGCCTTGGCCGTAGAGCCGTCACTCTCCGTGAGAGTAATCCAGGCCGTGTGTCCAGGCTCGTAGCGTGCGCTCACCCAGTCGTGACCGTAGTTCACGTTCAGAACCAGGTCCGGCGCCCGGAAGGCGCGGTGGAAGGTCACTTCCGCGTACTCGATCTCGGCGTTGTACCGCACCTCCCCCGTCCCGCCGCGCGGGAGATCGGGAAACAACACGCTGTAGTTGCCCAATCCGTCGGTCTGCACGCTCTTGGGGGGCCCGTCGTAGAGGTCCACCTCAATCCATTCCTGATCCAGATGATCGATCTGGCCCCAGACCTCGTCACTGCCCGAATCAGCGTCGGCCGTGAACGGGTTCGGCACGTCGATGACGACCGGCTGCATGCCCGCGCCGGCCTCGACGACGACGGAATCGCCTGGCAAGACTGGACCCGAGTCGCCCGTTTCCCAACAACCGCCGCAGACTGGATCCGCCCAGGCGTAGGTCTCCGTGTGCGGCGTTGTCACCGTGATCAACGCGCCAGGCTGGGCACGGCCCCAGACGTTGCTATGCTCGGTCTCCACCCACAGGTGCACTTCGCGGACCTCGCGGCCGCTGAAGGCCACGTCTTCGTCGATGTTGTCGGCGGCGTTGGTATCGCCCGGTGGCACGTCGATCTCGACGGTGTTCGTAAACCAGCGAAGTGGCACCCCAGGCTCGTCCAGGTTCGCGTCAAAGTACAGCCAACCTGCATCTCCAGGCTCCAGATAGTCGAATTGCCACCCCAGCTTCCCGCTAGCGACCGTACCGGAGAAGACCAGGCGACCGGGAGCGAAGTTCAGATTGGCCTCCGACGATCCACTCCAGGTCGTGAGGAGGGGCAAGGTGTCAGTGATCCAGACATTACTGATCGTCTCAGTGCCCGCGTTCATTACGTGAAGGCGATAGTGGAGTTTGTCTTCATTGGCGCTCCACTCGTGCTCCTTATGCACCACCAAGTTGGGGCCCACGGACCGCAGTACAAGCAAATCACAGCTAGTGTTGTCCTCGGGTCTGCCGTCATCCCCGCCGATGATCCCGATAGTGGCGCAGTTCGTGACTACGTCGCCGGCAGAGAGGGTATCCGTGATGTTCGCTTTGATGTGGAACCACCTCGCACCGCCGCCCTCCAGCCCACCCAACTCCCAGACCACTTGATTGCCGATGATCGCCGGCGCAGGGAGAGGTTGAAGCTCGTTGGACTGGCCGCCACCCCAGTAGGCTTCCTGGTAGGCGACTCCGTCGGGCATGGTGTCCGTGATCACGATCTGGGCCATCGCGACGGCGTGGTTTTCGTAGTAAATCAAGTAGTTGATCCAGCCGCCGGGTATGGAGACCATGGCGTGGACGCTCTTGTGCAGGGACACGTCCTGCAGTGCGCTGGAGAGCTGCGCATCGGCCCCTTCCAGCCCAGCACTGCGGCTGCTGGGTCGTTGGTCCACAGCCAGCGGTTCACGCCCCAGGTTCCCCCTGCGGGGGTCAACCGCGGAGTCGCGGCTCTTGACTAATGGTGCAGACTGTCGTGCACGGGGAGCGAGCTGGGGCCGCTGTCCCTCGAGGGTGGGTGCTTCGGCGAGGGCTGCTGAGGTCAGAAGCAAGATGGCCACCAGTCCGAGGATAAGAGCAAGCACGCGGGACTTCATAGTACCCTCTCCTTTCGATGGCAACCTAGCGCCAACAGCTTCTGTTGAGGCGCCTGGCTTTAAGCGTTTATACGTTGCCAAGAGAGCCCTAGGTGAACTTCGCCGTTCACAACCGGACATGTGCCTCGGGTGTGATGCCCTC
>DATKTN010000010.1:0-2544 GCA_035531135.1 Anaerolineae bacterium | reverse complement strand
GGTTCCCCCCGACATTCGGGTTGCCATGTGGGAAAAGTTCCTCTTCATCGCCTCGTTCAGCGGGGTGGGGGCCGTGACCCGCGCACCGGCGGGCGTGCTGCGCACCCTCCCCGAGACGCGCCACATGCTCGAGCAGGCGATGCGCGAGGTGCTCGCCGTGGCGCACGCGCGCGGGGTCGCGCTGCCCGAGGCGTCCATCCCCCGGACGATGGCGCTCATCGACGGCCTGCCGCCTGAGGGAACGGCCTCGATGCAGCGGGACGTGATGGCGGGGCGGCCCTCGGAGCTCGAGTCCCAGAACGGGGCGGTCGTGCGCCTGGGCCGGGAGGTGGGCGTGGCGACGCCCTTGCACGCCTTCATCTACCACAGCCTGACCCCGATGGAACTGCAGGCCCGCGGAGGAGAACCTTGCGAAGGTTAGGCCGTAACTCTCAAGCCAGAGGCGCCGGTGCCGGGCGGTAGGCGCTACGCTGCCAGGGCTATGTGGAACCTTCGCAAGGCTGGGTACGGGAGGGGAAACCTTGCGAAGGTTAGGCTGTAGCTTGCGAGCCAGAGGCGACATTGTCCGGCGGGAGGCGCTACGCCACCAGGGCTACGTGCAACCTTCGCAAGGTTGGGTACGGGAGGGGAAACCTTGCGAAGGTTAGGCTGTAGCTTTCAAGCCAGAGGCGACTTTGTCCGGCGGGAGGCGCCACGCTGCCAGGGCTACGCGCAACCTTCGCAAGGTTGGCTAATATGAACGTAAAATTCGTCGTCCGCGGGCTGCTCCTCGCGCTGCCGGTGGCGGTGGTCGCGACCGCAGCCGGGTTCGCCGTGATGGTGGTGCGGGGGTGGATCGGGCCGCCGCCCGGCCCGCCCCCGCCGCCTCCGACGGTCCTGGCGCCGCGCGGCGAGATGCCGGGCGGGCCGGTCGGGTTGCAGGAGTGGGTGCAGGTCCGCGGCGAAGATTATCACCTGGCCGGGAGCGGGTTCCTCCTCGCGCTCGACGGCGGCGAGGTCGTAGGCGTGACGACGGCGCACAGCGTGCCGCTCGGCGATCCCGATCGCCCGGTCGACCGCATCGGGCTGCGCGTGGCCGGGCAGGCCGATTTCGTCGCCGAGTTCGACACGCTGCGCGGCCAGCCCGGCCAGCCCCGGACGGGCGGGGACCTGACGGTCGACTACGTGCTACTGCACGCCGATGGGACGCTGGATCCGGACCTGGTCCTCGTGCCCGACCCGCGCGGCGCGCCGCAGCCCGGCGAGCGCGTGTCGCTGTGGAGTGGCCAGGGAGATGGCAAGGGCGGCCGGCGCGCGCTGGAGGGGACGGTCCAGTCGGTCGGCGACACGGCCGTGTGGGTGCTGATGGACGAGTTGGTCAATCCGGGCATGATGAGCGGGTCGCCGTTCGTCAGCCAGCACACCGGCCAGGCCGTCGGGATGGCGATCGCGGCCAGCCCGCGGCGCGGCCGGGTGCTCGTGGGCGCGCATCCCATCGGCTCCATCGTGCGGTTCGCCGGGTCGGCGACAGAGTTCCCAAGGATAAGCGAGTATCGGCGGTGACGATGGCCTGCGTGCCGGTCGCGCCGGGCACAGTGGAGTCCAAGAGTTCACCGCACAGATTTTGATGGCTCGTAGGGTCGACTTTAGTCGTTGTCGAAGCGAAGGAAGCGAAAGTCGCCACTACGAGCCCTTTATATTCACTGTGGTAAGGTGGTGGCGTGTTTTAATAATTCTTTCACGTCATGCAAGCAAAAGTGTGCTATAATGGATAGGTGGCTCGGTCGAGCAAAGTCACCGAGCACGTACGCCTTGGCCGAACGGCAGGGGCGTGTCGTTGCGCCCGGGGGCAGGGGTAGCGCCTCGGACGTCTGGTTCGTCGGTCGAGTTTCGCCTGCAACGCAGCGGAAAGGAGGTAGGACCGGGAGAATCTGATCGTTCATCCCAACGTGATCCAACCGCTAGCCAGTAAACATGAAAGGAGTTACCGATGAAAGCACGATTGCTCGTTGTATTTGCGCTCATCCTGGGCATGGCGCTCGTCCTGACGTGGGCCGTGGCTGCCCAGGGACCGGACGATGGAACGCCACGCCGTGAAGGCGGACCGTACGTCCCAATAGGGCCCCCTGGCGACGGCCCTCCGAGGTTCCGGACGGAGCTGGAAGCCCCCTTACCTCCACAGCCCGGGCGCGGCCAGCGCCCCCTCCCGCTCGTCGCGTCTGAACTGGGCGCGCTGGGCCAGGCGGAGATGCTGGGCGCAGGCCCCCTGGGCGTCGGCGGCGGACCCTTCGACGTCGAGTACTTTTTCGACGACATGGAAAGTGGCCCTGCCCAATGGACCGCCACCGGCCTGTGGCACATCGTCGACGCGGGCAGCAACTATCCCAACGCCTACAACGATGCGGCCAGTTGGTGGTACGGCCAGGAAGCGACGGGAAACTATGACACCGGCTCCACCCCCAACTCCGGGTGCATCCAGACCGGCCCGGTCAGCATCCTGGCCGGCTCTGAGCCGGTCTACCTGCGCTTCTGGTCCTGGGAGTACACCGAGGCGGACTGGAGCAA
>DATKTN010000009.1:0-3068 GCA_035531135.1 Anaerolineae bacterium | reverse complement strand
CATCGGCCACCAGTACCAGTATATCCTGGACGGCGAACACGGCCTCCCATTACATCCGCGTCGAGGCGGTCGGTGTCAGCACCAGTACTGTCAAGACGGCCGGGTATTGCTTGGACGTATTCGAGATGGCCGAGCCGACTGATTGGGACGATTGCGAACCGAACGATAGTTTCAACGAGGCATACTACGTGCCGATTGCGATGTCGATCGTGCTGGCGGATCTCAACTTTTATCCTTACGAGGGTCGAGCAGGGCCAGACGAGGACTGGTTCGCCTTCTACGTCAAGGATGGGCGCTGGTATCAGGCCACGACCGAGAATCTGATCGGCGTCGACACGTACATGGAAATCCGCAACCGAAATAACAGCGTGATAGAGTCCGATGATGACGACGGTCCTGGCTTCTGCTCGCAGGCCAAGTGGTACGCTGCCTACGATGGGTACTACTACATCAGGGTCATCAACCTGGTTTCGACCAGCGGCCCTGATGACACGTACGACCTGACCGCGTCTGAGGTCAACCCTGGGGCTACGTCTGTCTGGCTTCCGCTGTGCTTCCGCCGGAAATAGCATATTCGACTCGACAGACGCTATCATACATCAATCGGCGTTGATCCGCCTTCAGCCTCCCGCGTCTCGTCAGCGGCCCCTCGTCCTTCCTCCACACCCGCCCTCAGACGCTCCACGACCCGGTCAGCCAGCGCGTCATCCGTTCAGCAGAACATCCCAGAGTGAATCGTCTGGCCTGCATTAGTCAACTCACCCCACACCTCGAAGGCCGCCCGGGTCGGTAGGCGCGAAGTGCTCCACGCCGGTGCCATCCCAGTCCAGGAGATGGAGCGTGTTGTCGGCCTTGTCCTCGTGCAAGCTCCCCGCCCACGTCTCCTCAAACTCAGTCACGTAGGCGCCCGCCAGCGTCGTGTCCGTGATCACAATGCTGTTGTTGGCATTCGGCTTCAGGCCGGTATCGGTGAAAAATTGGCCGATGCTTGACACTGATCCACGCCGATCCTTGAGCGAAGCGGCCCTATCTGCGTGAATCTGCGTGAATCTGCGTCCCGAATTGGATCTGCCAGTCAATCAGGAGACTGTGTCATTTGACGTAGCCGCACCGGTCATTTGACCCACCAGAGGCCGCGCCCGAAGCGGTCTTTTTGTCCGAGCCGAGATCGGTCTTCCAGCCGATGCGCGCCGGGCCAAAGCCTGGTATGATGTCAACGCCCAGCGAGGAGCTGGGTGAGCAAGATGCCGACCAAATGTGTTGCGCAGGACACGAGGAGGTGCTGAAATGAAAAGACAGATCTACCGTCTCGGCGCTGTAGCCATCGTGCTGTTGACCGTGCTGAGCCTCGGCGCGCCGGCGGTCCGGGCAGCGGCGACAGGTGCCTGGTACGCCGAGTACTATGCCAACCGCGACCTCGCCGGTGGACCGGCCGTCACGCGATACGAGGACAGGCTGCACTTTGAGTGGGGCAACGGCAGCCCCGATCCGGGCGTCCCCGCCGACAATTTCTCCGCCCGCTGGACCCGCGACGAGTGGTTCGAGAGCGGCACCTACCGCTTCTCCTACCGCTCCGACGACGGCATCCGCATCTGGGTGGGGGATACGCTCGTCGTGGACGACTGGCGCGACCGCGAGGCGGCCTGGTCCATCGTGGACCGCTTCATCCCCCGGGGCACCCACCGCGTGCGCATCGAGTACTATGAGCACAGCGGCGGCGCCGCGCTGCAGGTAGGGTGGGAGCGGGTCAGCAGCCGCGCCGGCTGGCG
The DNA here is from genome assembly GCA_035531135.1 of Anaerolineae bacterium. Taxonomy (GTDB): domain Bacteria; phylum Chloroflexota; class Anaerolineae; order B4-G1; family B4-G1; genus DATKTN01. Next base: position 1,299 of record DATKTN010000009.1, on the reverse strand, counting down.
GGGCGAGTACTTTGGCAACCGCGACCTCACCGGTTCGCCGGTCCTGGTGCGCTACGACCCGGCCATCGACTTTGACTGGAAGGAGGGCAGCCCCGATCCGGCCGTTCCCGCCGACGACTTTTCCGTGCGCTGGACGCACACCGTGGAGCTCGCCGCCGGCACCTACCGCTTCTACACCAGCAGCGACGACGGCGTGCGCATCTATGTGAACGACAATCGCGTCGTCGACGCCTGGGGCGGCGCACACCAGTCCAACACCCGCTGGGGCGACGTCACGCTCGGCGGCGGGCAGCACACCGTCGTCGTCAAGTACTATGAGCGCGGCGGCAGGGCCAGCGCCCACGTGTGGTGGGACCGGCTGGGCGCCTTCGGCGGCTGGGAAGGCCGTTACTATGACAACGCCGAGCTGCGCGGCGGGCCGGTGCTGATCCGCGAGGACACCGCCGACCGCGAAACGGGCGGGATCAACTTTGACTGGGGCGAGGGCGCTCCCACCGCCGGTATGCCGAACGACAACTTTTCGGTCGCCTGGACCCGCCAGGTGACCTTTAGCCCCGGATACTACCGCTTCAACGTCCGCTCCGACGATGGTGTGCGCGTCTGGCTGGACCAGGGAGTGGTGATGGACTACTGGCGGCCGATGGACTATGAATGGCACTATGTGGACGGGACCTACCTGGAGGGCACGCATACCGTCAAGGTAGAGTACTATGAGCACGGCGGTGGGGCTCGCATCCGCTTCTGGTGGGAATCCAGTGGCACGGCCCCGTCTCCGACCGGCCCCGCGCCAGCGCCGGCGTCGGCGCCAGCGTCAGCGCCCCCGATTACCCTGCCCGGCCCCTGGCAGGGGGAGTATTTCAACAACCAGGGGCTCACGGGCGCGCCCGCCCTCGTGCGCACCGAGGCCGCGCTCGACTTTAACTGGGGCTGGGAGGCTCCTGCAGCGGGGATGAACCGCGACGACTTTTCCGTGCGCTGGAGCGGCACTTTTCCCTTCGAGGCCGGCCGCTACCGCTTCACCACGACCACGGACGACGGCGTGCGGTTATACGTGGACGACCAGGTCATCGTCGACGCCTGGCGCCCGATGCGTGGGACCCGCATCGGCTATGCCTCGCTCTCCCAGGGGAACCACGCGGTGCGCGTCGAGTACTTTGACCGGAGCCAGGCGGCGATGGCCCGCCTGGCCTGGCAGCGGGCCGGCGCCGCGGCCATCTCCCCGACGCCCGCCCCCCGGCTCGCCAGCGTAACGTGCGCCGGCGGCCCGTTGCGCCTCGACGCCTGGCCGGTGGGGCGGGA
>DATKTN010000008.1:0-6236 GCA_035531135.1 Anaerolineae bacterium | reverse complement strand
TGATCAATGTCGGGCTTTTCCATCAGGCCGAGGAATTGTCGCGCGTAAGCCGAGAGCGATTCGACGTAGCGTCGCTGGCCTTCCGCGTAAATCGTGTCAAACGCGAGACTTGACTTCCCGGAACCCGACAAACCGGTGATGATCACCAGCTTATCGCGCGGTATCTCGACATCGATGTTCTTCAGGTTGTGCTCGCGCGCTCCGCGAATCACGATCTTGTCGCTTGCCATATTGCCCCGTGCCTACGCCCCACCGAATGCGAACATACGATCGTAAGATCATATTGTACGTCGCTGTCGACGAAGATGCACCTCCCTAAGGGGTCGCCTCGGACCGAGGATTCAGCTCACGAGCACGGCGTCTGACGAGCATTCGCCAGAACTGCGCGCTATGCCACACGGTCAGTCTTGACTGCGTAGGGAGCCTCCTCCCGGACATCCCGGGCAATTCTTGCGCGTTCTTGATCTCCGAATCAATGGTTGCCCCCGGCTCACCACAAATTGCAGATGGATTGTGGAATAACGTGGCGTTTGTAGCCTAGTACTACAACGGCAGTTTGGTAAACTGGTCGACACTGGGGACGACTGCGAGGATGGTGATGGTTGACGCAGGCGAGGCCCGCCAACTGGCGCAGATCGCGGACTGGCAGAACGACCTGATGGTGCTCACCGGGCGGATTGCGCCGCGCTTCCGGCGCCAGGAGGTCCGGGAGCGGGTCGGGCGCTATCTGGCGGGGCTGTTGGGTCGGGTCGAGCGGCGCAATGGCTGGCAAGTCGCCGAGCAGATTGGGGAACGCAGCCCGGATGGCGTGCAGCGGCTGTTGCGCACGGCCCGTTGGGATGCCGACGCCGTTCGCGACGATCTGCGCGCCTATGTGGTGGAGCACCTCGGCGATCCGGTAGCCGCACTGGTCATCGATGAGACCGGCTTTCTCAAGAAGGGGACACACTCGGCCGGGGTGGCGCGGCAGTACAGTGGCACGGCAGGGCGCATTGAGAACGCTCAGATCGGTGTCTTCCTGGCCTATGCCAGCCCCCACGGCCATGCCTTCCTGGATCGGGCGTTGTATCTCCCCCAAGGCTGGACCGATGATCCGGAGCGCTGCCGGGCTGCGGGCATCCCCAAGGACGTGATCTTCGCCACGAAACCAGTGCTCGCGCAGCGGATGCTGGCGCGGGCCTTCACCGCCCAGGTTCCGGCCGCCTGGGTTACCGGCGACCGCGTCTATGGGAACGATAGCAAGCTGCGCTTCTGGCTCCAGTCCCAGCACCGCCCCTACCTCTTGGCCGTGACCCGCAACCACATGGTCTGGCAGGACTTCGAGCAGCGGCGGGTGGATGCCGTGGCCGCCGAGGTCCCGGCTGATGGGTGGCAACGGCTCACGGTGGCGGCGGGGAGCAAAGGACCACGCGTCTATGACTGGGCTCTGGCCCGCTTGCCGTATGAGCGCGAACCGGGCTTCGGGCAGTGGCGGTGGGTGCGGCGCTCCGTCAGCGAACCGACGGAACTGGCCTACTACCGCGTCTTTGGGCCCGCAGACACCACCAGCCAGACGATGGCAGAGGTGGCGGGAACACGCTGGGTGATCGAGGAGAGCTTCGAGCGGGCCAAAGGGGAGGTGGGACTGGACCAGTATGAGGTGCGGAAATGGACCGCCTGGTACCGGCATGTCACGTTGAGTCTGCTGGCTCACGCCTTCCTGGAAGTCACGCGGGCTGCCGGAACAGACGGCGAAAAAGGGGGGACCAGGACCTGATTCCGCTGACGGTGCCGGAGGTGCGACGCCTGCTGCTCCTACTGACGCAACCGGCCGCCGAGCAGGGCTTTCACCTCCATTGGTCGCGCTGGCGCCGCAAACGCCAGGCGGAGGCCCGCCGCTGCCATTATCAGCGATGGAAACGACTCCACTATGATGTGCCGTTGTAGTATTAGAGCGTGTTATGGACTTGGGTGGACGCGGTTGCTAAACTAAGAAGATGAATGCATTGAACCAATCACGTACCCCCTATCCGTCCGATGTCACCGACGCCGAGTGGGCTTTCGTTGCTCCGTACCTGACCTTGATGACCGAAGATGTCCCGCAACGGCACTACGAGTTGCGCGAACTCTTCAATGCGCTGCGCTGGTTGGTGCGTGCAGGCGCGACCTGGCGCATGCTCCCCCATGATTTTCCCCGTTGGGAAGCGGTCTATCAGCAAACCCAACGCTGGATCAAGGCGGGCTGCTTTGCGGCCATCGTCGAAGATCTGCGATTGGTATTGCGTCTGGCCCAAGGCCGGAACCCGCAGCCCTCGGCCGCGATTTTCGATAGTCAGACGCGGCAGAGCACCCCAGAAAGTGGTCATCGGGCAGGCTACGATGGCCATAAGCGCAAGAAGGGCTCGAACGTGCATCTGGCGGTCGATACGCTGGGCCAGTTCCTGGCATTGTGCGTCACTCCGGCCAACGAACAGGACCGTGCCCAGGTCGCAACTCTGGCGAAAGCCGTCCAAGACGCGACGGGCAAACACGTCGAACTGGTCTACGCTGATGAAGGTTACACGGGCGATATCCCGGCTGCGGCTGCGGCGGAAGAAGGCATCGAACTACACGTAGTCAAGCTGCCGGACGCCAAGCACGGTTTTGTCCTGCTGCCGCGTCGCTGGGTCGTCGAGCGATCGTTCGCCTGGAAGACACGCTTCCGCCGCTTGGTGCGGGACTATGAACGGCTGGTGGAAACCGTCGTGGGCGTGCATCTTGTCGCCTTCAGTTGTCTGATGTTGCAACAGTTGTTTACATTGATTGCTGCACCACCAAGTGCATAACAGGCTCTAGCGATTCGAGTGCCATTTCGCCCGTTAATGTCTCGGTATCGAGGAGGTTTCCAGCGCTCGACTTTATCGTGTCACGACTTTGACACCGCCCTGATCGCCACCCAGGGCGATGTCAAAGTCGTTGGCACTCGGCACTGTTCGACGGTCCGCTCCCGTTTGTCATCCGATCGTTGGCCTGGCCGACCGGCGCGGTCTCCGCTCTGGCGCGCGGGGAGATCCTTCGCGGCGGCTCAGTGGTCGGCCACGGTGGTTATGTCATCCTGGGTAGACGATCACAAGCTTTTTGACCCATAGGCACCTGGGGGGGGGTAGACTGCGGCGGATAACCGCTGACGGTGTGCGCACAGGAGTGGATCATGCCGCGGAAACAACACCTCGTCCACCTCACCGCGGACGATCGTCAGGTCTTGCGTGGCTGGCTGCAGCGCGGAACGATCCCCGCCGCGGCGCAAACCCGCGCGCGCATCCTGCTCAAGGCCGCGGGCGGTTGGACGGACGCGCGGCTCGCCGAGGCGCTGGACGGCTCGCCCCGCACCGTGGCGCGGACCCGGGCCGCCTGGGTCGACCGGGGACGCGCCGCCGTCCAGCGCCAGCCCCGGTGTCGGAACACCCCCACCAAACTCGCCCCCGCCCAGGTCGACCAACTGCTCGCGGTCGCCACCACCGCACCCCCGGCCGGACGCGCGCGCTGGACCCTGCGCCTGCGGGCCCAGCGCGCCGTCGAGCTCGAGATCGTCGATACCCGGTCGTATGAGACGGTCCGCCGGACGCTGAAAAAGGGGGGCGCAACCCCTGGCAGATCCAGCGCTTCGTGATCCCGCCCGAGCATGATGCCCGCTTTGTCACCGCCATGGAAACCATCCTGGATACCTATGCCGCCCCCCCCGACCCGCGGGTGCCACGGGTCTGCTTCGACGAAGCCGGCAAGGAGTTGCGGGCCAACGTGCGCCCCCCCGCCGCCGATGACCGCTCACCATCCGCGCCGGGAGGACCCGGAGTACCGCCGCCAGGGGAGTGCCAATCTCTTCCTCACGGTCGCCCCCCATCTCGGCTGGCGCCAGGTCCGCGTCAGCGAGCGCCGTACTCAGCGCGACTTCGCGCATGCCATGCGCACCCTGGTCGATGAGGATTTCCCGGAGGCGGACCGCATCATCGTGGTCCGCGACCATCTCAACACCCACCAGCGCAGTTCGCTGTATCCGACCTTCCCGCCGGCGGAAGCGCATCGGCTCGCCCGGAAGCTGGAGTTCCGCTTCACCCCCATCCATGGCTCCTGGCTCAATCTCGCCGAAATCGAGTTGAGTGCCCTGAGCCGGCAGGGCCTGGCCCGACGCCTGCCCGATCAGGCCACCCTCACGCAGGAGGTCGACGCCTGGGTGGCCGAGCGCAATGCGCTGGCGTCTGGCTCAACTGGCAGTTCACCTGCGCCCAGGCACGCGTTCGGCTGGCGCACCTCTATCCCGTGTACGAACAGAACACAGAGCCAGTGACAGACTACTCAGGATGACCGCGGGGAAACCGGTGCATGCCCAGACGCTCCTATGTCAAGAGGTGGGGGTGACCGCGCCGTTCTGGGCAGCCAGACAGCGCTGCCACTGACGCCAGATGGCCCGCACAATGAAGCGTTTCAGGGCCCGGAGTGCCTCCCGCCACGTCTTCCCCTCCCCTCGTCGTCGGTCGAGATAGTCGCGAGCCGCGCGGCAGCAGCGGGCCTGGGTGAGCGCGATGCGATGGATCACGGCATTGAGCTGGCGCTGCCCCTGGCGGTTGAGACGATGGCGTACGGTGCCGGCCGAGCCCGTCTCGAGCGGGGCGACTCCGGCATAGGACGCCAGTTGGGCATCGGTCGCGAAGCGGTTGCCCGGGCCGAGATACCCGGCGAGCATGCCCGCCGTCAGGTCACCGACGCCAGGGAGGTCGGTCAGCGCGTGCCAGTGCTGCCGCGCCTGGGCTTCGATCTCGGCGGTGAGGTCGTCGATCTGGGTTTGGAGCAGGCGCAGGTGGGTGGCCAGCCGACGGACGGCCGCAGCGCGGGTCTGGGTCAGGGCGGGAGCGTCGGCGGCGACGGTGTAGGTCACCAACGTGGCGACCGTGCGCGGATGAGTGAGGTGGGATTCGACGGTTCGATCGGTCGGATCAAGCTGGTGCAAGTACTGGTGCAACTGGTTGCGCACCTGGGTAGCCATGCCCACCGCATCCGTTCGTTCGCTGGTCAAGAGCGCCACGACGCTGGTGGCATCCTCGGGCTGCAGCTGCGGCAGGTGGGCACCTTCTTGCCGGACCACCTGGGCGATCGCGAGCGCATCACGCCGGTCACTCTTGCCAGGCTGCCGTGCCCGTTGCCGCGCCGCCGCCGTCCAACGCGGGTTCACTTCGTAGACCGTGGCTCCGCTCGCCACCACTTGTTGGGCCAAGCCGCGGCCATACTGGCCACTCCCTTCGATCCCCCAGACGCGGTCGGGTCCCAACTCCACCGCCCAGATCTGCAGGTGGCGCGAACCGTCCGGCGTATTGTCTCCGGACCAGTCTCCGATCACCTGGCCGGCCGCATCGAGCGCTACCGCCACGATGAGCCGCTTGTGCGTATCGACGCCGATGGTTACCATGCTATCCTCCAACATGGATACCCGACCGACGACGATCTGGGACAGGACTCTCTCAGGGCACCTGCGTTGGCCTGGCTCCTATCAGGTCACCGGGACCGTCGTCGGTTGGGACCGGGACGCGGCGGCGACAGGTCTGCTTCTGGGCACCTCAGCGCCAGTCATCCTGTGGGTCAGCCGCCGTGTCCTGCCTCCCCTCCATTCTGACAGAGAGTCATCCTGAACGAAGTGAAGGATCTCCTCGTTTCGCCGCACTGCCGAAGAAATTGACAGACGGGGAGATCCCTCGGTTGCGACCTCGGGATGACCAATTCACCATGGTCGCCTACTCAGCGTGAAACCGACGACGTCACCTTTGCGCATTTACGGCGCTGGCGAAGCAGCGGGTGGCGTCGACTTCGGTATGATAGGCTCGCTTGAACGTAAAGACATGAAGGGAAGCGGACGATGAAAGTCGGGGTCTATATTCCGAACGGGGCGGGTGGCGATTTCCCTGGTTGGGACATGCGTCGCGCCTGGGATCGCACACTCGAACTGGCGCGTCTGGCTGAAAAGCTCGGCTACGATACACTCTGGGTACCCGACCACTTGCAGAACGTGCGCGTCCACAACGATTTGCCGACGATCGAAATCTTCCCACACATGACCGCGCTGGCGATGGTGACCGAGCGCGTGACGATCGGCTCGGGCGTGCTCTGTGCTGGATTTCGCAACCCCGCGCTACTTTTCAAGATGATGGCGACGCTCGACATCGCCAGCAACGGTCGTGCCGAGATCGCGATTGGCGCCGGATGGAACGAGTGGGAGTGGCGCGGCTACG
>DATKTN010000007.1:0-8764 GCA_035531135.1 Anaerolineae bacterium | reverse complement strand
CGTAGAGGCGCTCGCGAAACGCCTCGTCGGAGAGCGACGTGCGCGCGACGCCGAGCACCCGCGTGGCCGGGGGCAGGGAGCCTCCACATCCCAGGCTGTGCAACGCCGGCACCAGCTTCCGCCGCGTCAGGTCGCCCGAGGCGCCAAAGATGACGATCGTGGCGGGCTCTGCGTTCTGATTCGTTTGATTCATTGGGCGTTTCCCTCCCTACAGTGGACAAACCAGCACCCGGGTCATACCCACGCGGTCTTTCCTTGGCTGCTCCCTATTCTACTCCTCTTCCCATACTCTGACAAAAGAGTTGCTTTGACTCGTCGATATAGCGTGTTGCCCATCAACCAACTATTCGTAGTGCCTCCCGGATCGGGCGCATAAAGTCGGAGAAGGTCAGGAAGGTCGCGGCCTAGGGGATGACGCCCCCGTGCAGGGCTATGCCTACCATGCGCAGCGGATTGAGCCAGTCCGCATAGTTCTTGACCACCGCCAGTTGGGGCAGCAGCGTCGAGCCCGGCTAGGCCGGGTTCAGTTCGTTCGCGATCGAGTGGTTCCAGTAGGCGGGCACACCACAACACAGGAATCGGATCTCAGCCGGCCGTGCGTCGCAACTCTCGCAGCCATACGTTCACTGCCAGCAGCGCTGTGCCGCCGACGAGCGCCAGACAGACGAGTGTCGTGTCTTCTGCCTGTTCGGAGCCGTCAGTAGGAGTTGGCGCCACCTCGCCCTGCGCGTGCCTCGCCTGGGGATCATAGGCCAACCCTACGACTACGGTAAGCAGCAACACGCTTGCGATGATGAACCCCGCCACACGAATGAGATGATGCATCGTACTTTGTCCTTTTCCCCAGGGTTCCACCCTCCGGGTGAACGCTCACGTTGTTGGATTCTGGTCCCAGGCGCTCTGCAATGCCTCCCGCGCAATCCGCCAGATCTCGGTAACTTCCACAGGCTTGTCCAGGCACTCATAGATCATCAGCCGCGCTGCCTCGGCCCTCACGTTATGGCAGCCGTAGGCCGTCATCCAGATCACGACCGTATTGGGATTCACCGCCTTGATCGCTTCTGTGAGCTCCACGCCATCTATGTCCGGCATCCTCAGATCGGTGAAGACCAGATCGAAAGGCATCGCCCTGACCTTGCCCAGTGCTTCGTGACCGTTCTGAGCGGTCACGATCTCATACTCACTGCCCAGCCTGATTAAGGCATCGTGCATGATAAAGAGCACGTTTACCTCGTCGTCAACGACCAGAATACGTTTACGCCCGCCCATGCTTCATCCTTTGGCTAGAGTAGCGTCCCTCGCTTTTGGCTCGTCGATCTTGGCCGGCGTGTCACCATCCACCAGTCGGGCCGTGGAGCGGCCTCCACTATGTTATCATAAAAAAAAGTCCCAAACCGACGGATTCGGTTGGGACTGCTGTTGTGCTTGGTTGAGAAGGGTTGGAATTTGGTTGGAGAAGGGAGGTGGGGTCAGGCCGGCAGCCACACCGTGACCGTGGTTCCCTCTCCCACCTGGCTGTTTATCTCGATGCGGCCGCCGTGTTGTTTCACGATGTCGTGGCTGATGGGCAACCCCAACCCCAGGCCCTCGGGCTTGGTGCTGTAAAATAGATCGAAAACGTGAGGCAGCACGTCCGGTGGGATGCCGACTCCGCTGTCGGTGAACGCAATGCGTACCCCGGCCGGCTGGCTGGTACGGGTCGTGCTCACCTGGAACCGGCCGCCACCGGGCATGGCATCCAGGGCGTTGAGCAGCAGGTTCAGGAAAACCTGTTGCACCTGATCGCGCGCCAGCAGCAACAGGGGCAGATCTGCCGCCGCCTTCCAGATTATCTCTACCTGGCGGTTTTCGCACTGCTTCCTGCTCAGCACCAACACCCCCTCCAACAGTCCGTTCACGTCGGTGGGCTCTTTTTTCTCCGGCCTCGGCGGTCGGTTCAGGTCGCGCAACTGGGCCACGATGCGGGCTACCCGTCGCAGCTCTTCGTGGGCTACCCGAAGATACTGACTCACGTCTCCCCCTTCGGCCAGCGTCTCCTTGGCCAGACCCAGGCAGCCGATGACTGACTGCAGGGGATTGTTGATCTCGTGGGCCAGCGAAGCGGCCAACTTGCCCGCGATTGCCAGCTTCTCTGCCTGGAGCAGCGCAGCCTGGATCTGTTTCTGCTCCGTGATGTCCTCCACCATGCCGATGGCGAACTGTGGCTCGTCGCTGGCTCCTCGAACAAGGGAAACCGTCAGATTGGCCCACACCTTCCGGCCATCCTTCCGAATGTAGCGGTTCTCTGTCTTGTAGCGATCACGTTTCCCTGCCACCAGTTCTCGGTGCAGATTCCCGACTGTCATGGCGTCGTCCGGATGGGTAAAGTCGGTGAAAACCATGCCGCAAAGCTCTTCGCCGCTGTAACCCAGTATCTCCTGCAGTGCTGGATTGCTCTCCACCAGCCGGCCCTCCATGTCCACGAGTGCGATGCCGATGGCGGTCCCATTAAAGATCGCCCGGAGCCGTGCCTGGCTGGTCCTCAGTTCGGCGGTGCGCACGGCCACACGCCGTTCCAACTCATCGGCGTGCCGTCGTACCTCTTCGTACAGGCGAGCCTGTTGGATGCCAATCGCCAGTTGGTCAGCCACCTCAAGCGCAATGTCCACATGTTCGGGATCCAACTTGCCGGGGCGGTCCATCCCCAGGTTGAGGGAGCCGATCAGTTCTCCCTGGGCAATGATGGGCAGGTTGACGTAGGAGCGCACTCCCTCGGCCTGTAGCGCTCTGATCAACGACGACGATGGCGGGAGAGCCAGGAGGTCCTCCACCACGTGAGCCTGATCAAGTTCTTTGACAAACCAGGCCTGCTCCAAGGAACCACGCCATCCTTTCCCTAACCGGGACTCGCCGTCGCTGGAGGCGGCGAGCAGCGACATCACACCCGCCTCGAAGTCGAACACGGCGATGCTGGCGCGCTGGTAGGGCACCAGTTGCCGCACGTGGTGCAGGGCGGCCTCGGCGATCTCCTCCACCGAGTAGGTGCCCAGGACGGCCTGGTCGATCTCGCGCAAGGTTCCTATGCGTTCGGCGTATTGCTGCAGCGCCTCCTCCGCCCGCTTGCGCTCGGCCAGGTTGTGCACACAGTAGCGCAGTTCCGCCGCCGCGGGGTCATCGCTCAACAGTTCAACCGGCGGGATGTAGTAAAAGTTGTCGTAGACTTCCGTGCCGATGATGGCGATCGGGTGAGTGTGCAGCACCTCCAACAGCACCGCCGGATCGAACCGTCTCCGGTCGTATTGGCAGATCGCCAGGCATTGGCTGCCAGGGAAAAACTCGTTCAGCCGGGCCTCGTACTCGATCAACCGCTTGGAGCCAGGTAGTCCCCGCAACGCCCAGGTCATCTCGCCGGTGACGCGGAGGGCCGGGTAGCCCTCCGCCAGGGCCTGCTCCGTCTCGTCCCGCAGCAGGGCGATCATCCCCTCCGGATCAAAGACCCCTTCCCGCATGTAGGCTTCGTCGCGGGTCAGGACAGCCAACTGCCCGCGAGCCAGGTGGGATTCCACATCCAGCCCCTCGTCCCGCAGGTACCCCAGGATGGTCGCAGCCGTGTGGGTGTCCACAATGTAGATCACCTTCTCGCCCTGCTCCAACCCCTGGCGCAAGAAAGACGTGACCACCGATCGGTGCTCCTCTTCGGTCTCGTATATGCAGCAGAGGTGGTCTCCGGGCCCCAGGTCCGCTATCGCGCGGGGGGAGTGATTCGTCACAGTTGCGGGACTTCCGTATCCGGGTTTGGGCATGATCGTTTCCTCGTCGGGAAGCACAAACCCGCCGCACCGTTCGGCTGAGCGCCCATACCGAAGCCTTGACGGTGGGCAGGCCTTGTGCTAGAGTATCTTCTCTGAGGCGCTATTCCAGGGAAAATGAGCGGTGACCAGGCTCAAGGAGTGCCTGAGCCTGCTCGGAATACGGGATCGCTGCCTCGTTGCCATAGATCCGCCGTGCCACCCCGGCCGCCCGCTGATAGTACGGGATCGCCTGCTCTGGCTGGCCGGCGCGCTCATAGTGTGCCGCTACCTGTGCACTGACCGGGTCCAGGTCACCGGCGTACGCTTCCTCCAGCGCCTGGGCGACTCGGCGATGCAGCCATCGCTGCCGCGCTCCGCTCAGTCCGGCGTAGGCCACCTCGCGCAGTTTGTCGTGGCTAAAGTCGTAAGCGTCCGCGCCCTGTTCGCGCACGATCCGCCGTTGCCACAGTTCGTCCAGAGCCCGAACCAGCGTGCCCTCGTCCAGGTCGCTGGCCCGTGCCAGGACAGCAAAGTTGAACTGTCGCCCGACGGTGGCGGCGAGTTCCACCAATTCGTGGGCCGGGGCCGAAAGCTGTGCCAGACGTGCTTCGATCGCTGCCTGCATTCTGGATGGCAGAGGTCGGGGGAGGCACACTGCCCCGGTCTCCCTGTCGCCGGCCCCTGGCTCACTGGCCCCGGCGAGCAACCCCATCCGCACGGTCTCTACCACGAACAGGGGGTTGCCTTCGGTTTCCCGATACAGGCACGCGGTCAGGTCGGGATCAAGTTCCTGCCCGGCCACCTTCGCCGCCAGCGCCGCCGTCCCGGCCTCGTCCAGCGGACTCGGTTCGATCTCGGTCAGTTGTCCGCCCTGGCGTAGAGCCTGCAGCAACGGTTCCATTGGATGATCCTCCCCCATCTCCTCCAGGCGGCACGTGCCGACGACGAGCAGCCGGGCCTGCGGGTCGGATCGCAGCAGGTAGCGCAGCCATTCGAGCGTCTCCCGGTCGCACCACTGCAGCGCGTCAATCAGCAGCAGGAGCGGCTGGCTGCCCCCAAGAATGGCGCGCGCCAGGGCTTCGAAAAACCGTTGGCGCTGCCAGGCCTCGGTCAGCGGGCCAGGTCGGGGCAGGTCGGGCTGCTCGACGAGCAGTTCGGGTAACAGGCGGCTGATCTCGCTCCGCCAGACCGGCGCCAGGCGCGGCAGCGGGCGTGCCCGCAGCCAGGCTGCCACGGGGGCGTAGACCAGCTCTCCCTCGGCGGCGTAGCAGCGGGCGGCGGCGGTAGCGATCCCTTGCCGCTTGGCCCACTGCATCAGCTCCTCCGCCAGCCGCGTCTTGCCGATGCCGCTCTCTCCCGTGACAAGCACAAAGTGTGGCCCTCCCGCCGCCTCGGTGCGTCCGACCGCGGCGGCCCGCCAGGCCCGCCGTAGCTGCGTCCACTCCTGATCCCGTCCCACCAGCGGCGAGACGGCGACCAACTCCGCCGGGCGCGTCGGCGCTGGCGCAGGCAGTCCGTCTGCCTGCAACAACCGCTCGTACGCCTCGCGCGTGGCAGGGCTTGGCTCCATGCCGAGTTCGCGCTGCAGGACCGTGGCACAGGTATGGTAGGCGCGCAGGGCCGAGGCGCGGTCGCCAGTCAGCGCGTGCAGGCGCATCAGGCGGCGATAGGCCGCCTCGTGCAGCGGGTCGTGCCGCAGCAACCGCTGGGCGTGGCCGATCGCCGTGCGATAGTCCCGCTGTTCTTCCAGCAAGTGGATCAACTGCTCCAGCGCTTTGATGAACGCCTGCTGCAACCGCTCCCGCTCAGGCCGGATCCAATCGTCGTAGCAACTGGGCAACAGGTCGCCCCGGTATAGGTCCACCGCTTCCTCGAGGGCTGTCCGAAGGGCGGCGTTGTCGCCAGCCTGCTCCGCCCGCCCGGCCCGGGCCAGCGCGCTTTCAAACTCAGTGACGTCGAGCGCAAACGGGCCATCGGGCCGCCACTGCAACGTGTGAGCGTCGACCTGCAGAAAGCGGTCGGCGTCGGGCAAGGCGCGACGTAACAGGTGCAACAAGTTGCGCAGATTGGTGAGCGCCTGGGTCTCCGTCGAATCTAGCCAGAGGAGAAACGCCATATGGCGGCGGGACTGGGGCGCGTCGCGATGCAGCACGAGATAGGCCAGCAGCGATTGCAGCCGGGGCGTGTTGACTTTTGTCACCGCCTCGTCGCCGTGGGCGAGGCGGAAGTCACCCAGCAGGTGAATGTGTAGAGTCTGGGACGATTCGTCCATCTGAGCTGATCTTCTCCTGTTCTCGATACGCGACACTCGCTACGCTGGCGCGCAGTGCCGCCACGTTCTCGACCACCGGGGCCGAGTCGTTGTACACGCTCGACCCGGACACGAGGACGGTGGCCCCGGCGCTCACGACGAGCGGCGCGGTGGTCAGGTTGATGCCGCCGTCCACGCCGATGGGGATGTCCAGCTCGCGTTCGTCCAGCATCTGTCGCAGCCGACGGATCTTGTCCAGTTGGCTGCAGAGGAACCGCTGCCCGCCCCAGCCGGGGTTCACCGTCATGATCTGGACCAGGTCAACCAGTTCCAGCAGTTCTTCCACGGCGCTGAGGGACGTGCCGGGGCCGATCGCCACGCCCACCTGGACGCCGAGCTCGCGGATGGACTGCAACACGCGATGGGGATGCGTGCACGCTTCCCGGTGCACGGTCAGGCGGTCTGCGCCAGCGTCGGCGAACGCCGCCAGGTGGCGCTCCGGCTCGACGATCATCAGGTCCACGTCCAGCGTCACGCTCACCAGCGGGCGCAACGCCCGCACGATGCCTGGCCCAAAGGTGATGTCGGGCACGAAGCGCCCGTCCATCACGTCCACCTGGAGGCCGTCGACGCCAGCGGCTTCGGCCTCGCGGGCCTGCTCGCCCAGGCGCGCGTAATCGGCTGACAGGATAGAAGCCTCGATTTTGACCATTTGGTACTCCTGCAAGTATTGCGTACTGCGTACTGCGTAATGCGTGATATTTCCGCTCAGATGAAGCTGACGTTTCACGTCTCACGTTTCACGCTTCACGCTTCACGCCTGAGATGGCGAACTCCCTCGGCACCTGCAACGATCACGTCCGTCGCCAACCCGATGAACAAGCCGTGTTCCACGATGCCGGCGCGCTCGTTCAGCCGGCCCGCCAGTTGGGACGGGTCCGGGATCGGCCCGAAATTGCAGTCCAGGATCAGGTTGCCCTGGTCGGTCTTGAAAGGCGTACCGTCGGCGTCAAGGCGCAGGGTGGGCGCGCCCAGCGACTCCAGGTAGGCGGCCTGCGCGCGCCAGCCAAAGGGAATGACCTCCACCGGCACCGGCCAGTGGGTACCGAGCGCGGGCGAAAGCTTGGATTCGTCGATGACGATGATTTCGCGGCGGCTGGCCTGCGCGACGATCTTTTCGCGCAAAAGTGCCCCGCCGCCGCCCTTGATCAGGTTCAGGTCGGGGTCGACCTCGTCCGCGCCGTCGATCGTCACGTCGACGACCGGGTGCTCGTCGAGCGTGGTCAGCGGGATGCCCAGCCGCCGCGCCTCCGCCTCCACGTGGCGGGAACACGGCACGCCCAGCACGTCCTGCAACCGTCCCTCCTGAAGCAACTGGGCGATGCAGCGCACGGCAAAGATGGCCGTGCTGCCGTGGCCCAGTCCCACCACCATCCCCGACTTGACGAAATCCACGGCGTACCAACCCGCCTTCTGCTTGAGCTGTGGGATGTCCATCTCTTACCTCGTCCGCTCCTCAGTCCTGCTCCCGCTCCACAACCATCTGCTGCACCACGGCCGTGAGCGTGGCCGGATCGTCCACGATCCAACGTTCCTCCAGCTTTCGGATGTTGTCGACCTCTGCCGGGCCGCCTGCGGCTGCCGGGCCGTCTGCGGCCCGCGTCGGCGTTATCCGCAACTGCTCGGCGTGGATCGCCCGGCGGGTGAAGGGCGTGGTCACGACGATGCACCACATCCCGGCCGCCAGCGCTGCCTTCACCCCGGAGGGCGAGTCCTCGATGACCAGACATTCGTCGGGAGGGACGTCCAGTACCTGGGCCACCAACAGGTATATCTCCGGGTCAGGCTTTCCGTGCTTCACGTCGTCGTGCGTGGCGACAAAGTCGAAGGCGTTGGTCAAATTCAGGATCTCCAGCACGCGCCGTGCCTGGGCGCAGTTGGACATTGTGGCCAGGCCAACTTTGCAGAAGGCGCGCCGGGCCTCTTGCAGCAGGGCGACGTTGTGGGGCCATTGGTTCGCCCGCAGCGTCTCTGGGTCCGCCAGCAGCCTCTCGTAGTAGCGCAGCCGCACCTGGACGAAGGCCTGCCATGGCGCGCGCACCCCAAATTCCATCATACGTGCTCGGGCCCTCTCCTCCAGACCGAACCGCGCCATCAGTGCCTGCGCCACCTCCTGGCGCGAGAGGCCCACCACATCCTTGAATGCCTCCATCACGTCGGCTTCATCGATCGCGTGGGGACACAGCTCGACCGCGGCGCGGGCGTAGGAGAGGGCCTTGAGCCGCTCCGTCTGCACCAGCGTGCCGTCCAGATCAAAGATCATGGCCCGGATCATCGCATTCGCCTCTCGGCACGCTCACGCTACTGCCTCCAGCAGATGCTTCAACCCATCGACCACATCCTCCCCCAGGTGGAACCGGATCACCCGCCGCCCGGCGTCCAGCAGCGCCTGCCGGTCGCCCAGCGCCTGGGCCAGTTTGAGTACGCCGAAGGAGATGGACGAGTCCGGCGATCCCGCTTCGTCGGGGATAGGCACGTCGCGTGGACTGTCGGCCGTGAGTTGGATGAACAGGCCCCGGCCAGCGTCCCCCTTGTGCAGTTGGCCGGTGGAGTGCAGGAAGCGGGGGCCGTAGCCGACCGTCGTCGCTAGCTGGAACCGGTCGCGCAACCGCACCCGCAGCGCGGCCAGCGCTACGTCAGCCTCGGCGGTCGGTTGGACGTAGGCCTGGAGCGTGATATAGCT
>DATKTN010000006.1:0-2049 GCA_035531135.1 Anaerolineae bacterium | reverse complement strand
CGGCAAGTAAATCAGATGGCGCACATTGACCGTCGTGACGTCCATTGCTGTGAGGGCGTATGGGGCGGTAGAGGCAGTCCAGGTAGCAGTGCTGTGTGTCGTCTGCGTGAGGACAGCCGGCTCGATCCACACGAACGTCTCGCCCGGTGACAGGTCATAGGTATAGCCGGATACAACACCCCCCAACTTGGCGTCGGACAAGTCGTGGGTACTCAGGTGTACACGGCCTGGTTCGTCATTTGGTAGCAGTAGAACACCGGCTTGCCAGCGGCGACGGTGATGACATCAGTATCGGCGCAAACACCGGCCTCGGTCCCAACCGTCGTGGCCAGGTTGAGCGCCACGACCCCCTTCATTTTTATCGAGGTGGTGGCTTCGTTGTCGCAGTAATTCTCGCCGCCTTGCTGAACTGTGGGCCACGCTGAGACTTGAACGGCGTAGAATTTATCAGCCGCACAGCACAATCAAGCAAGCGCACCCTGCGCTCGCGTCATGCGCCAAAGCGGCGGCGGAACTCGGCAGCCAGCGCGTCACCCGCCATCTTCACCATCTTACCCACGACTGGGTCGACGACGACGCCAGTCACGGCCCCGGCCAGTCCCGGCAGGTGCCTGGCGAACCAGCCCCTGACGTACTCCATCGTCGTCAGGTCGGGCTCCTCGGCGGTGATGGCCTCCTCCAGCTCATCCACCCGCTCCAGCGCGGCGTCCCTCTTGTCGGGTGGAGCGCCGGCCGCCACCCGTGCCTTCAGATCGGCCAGCAACCGCCGCAGTTCGGCCAGGTCGGCTTCCGTCACCTCTGGCCGGCCCACGCCGACCGTCTGGACCTGGGTGATCCCCTCACCGACCGCCACCTGCCCGCTCACGTCGCTGCCCGTGATGACCAGGCGGTGGCCGAACTGCTGCTCCACCGGGCCGGCGGGCTTGTAGACCGCCCCCTGCGCCCCGCGCATGTCGACCGCCTCGCCGCCGCCCACCGCGACGGGGCCCTGGAACGTGCCAGAGAGCACCGGCCCGCTCCACGCCCCCGGTTCCGGCTCGATCTCGGGCTCGGCGGCGAAGGGCACCCCCTTGGGTTGCGTCTCGCCGCCGGCGTAATAGGCCAGCACAAAGTTGTCGGCCTGCTTAAAATGGAGGATGGGGTGCTGCCGGCCCCTGGTACGCCCCGGCACCACCTCGCGGGCGTGCAGCGCCAGGTCGGCCACGCGGACCGTGCCATCCTGCTTCGCCACGCCCGCGCCGCACAGCGCCTCGATCAGCGCCAGCGTGAACGCGCTGTACGGCCTCCCGGCGAACGAGAGTTCGTCCTCCTGCGAGGAGGCGACGAGCACCCGGCCGCTGCCCTCGGCCAGCAGCCCTCGGGCCTCGGGCGGCAGGGGGGACTTGGCCAGTTGCAGCCCCGGTGCCTTCGCCTCGCCCACCCCGCCCGCGTGGCAGCAGTCGAGCAGCACCAGCAGTTTCTGGGCCGGGATGGCCCGCAACTGGTCGGTGAACTCGGCGCCGCTGACTGCGGTCTGGTAGAGCCGGTTCAGATCGTAGCCATACGGCATCAGGTAGTAGAACTCGCCGGTGGAGGAAGCGGCCCGGTAGCCGTGACCGGAGTAGTAGATGAGGACGGTGGATTGGGCATCGGTCGAGTGGGCGAGCGTGTCGAGGACAGCCAGGACCTGTTCGCGTGTGGCGTCCTCGCCGGTGAGCAGGTGGACCTGGCCGGGTGGGTAGGCACATCGGGCAGGGTCCCGGAGGATCTCCGCCAGCCCGACGGCGTCCTCCACTGTGTTGGGCAGGTCGGCACCGACGCCGACGACGAGCGCATGGCCTTGTTCAAAAGTAAGCATTGTGTGTGACCTCCCCAGTTTCAGTAGAGGCAGTAGTCAACCGCCACCGTGCCTGTGGGGCTTTCGGAAGGGTTCCCTATGCCATCAAAAGCCTGGACGTAGTACTCCAGCGTGGCGGGAGCACCATATGATGGAGGATCGAGACTGGCTCGAAGTTCTTCATTCCCCACCGTGGCCTCGTATATCGCCGTCGCCGTCTCGTTCATAGGCAA
>DATKTN010000005.1:0-2126 GCA_035531135.1 Anaerolineae bacterium | reverse complement strand
TGCCCGAGTGTTCTGGCCAGTAGCCGTTCCCCAAGTCCTCGTAAGCGTCAAGCGGCGGGTCTGGCCAATCATCCTCATCTGACGGCAACGTCTCCAGCAGATCCCGGTGTCGCCGTTCCCGCTCAGCGCACGCCCATCGTTCCCAGACAGCGAGTGCCCCGAATGCAAGTCCGCAAAGCAGCGCCGCGATCATCCTATCTCTCCTCCGGGGATCCACCTATAGTTCGGTCCGTCATTGAACGGTTCCGAAGTCAAGGTTGGTTCCATGAAGATTATCTTTGCCCCAGCTGCCAGCGCGTCCGCGATGGTGGAATAATCTTGCCCAGCCCAAATCACCGATGCCGGGCCCAGCTTCCCAGCAGCCTTCCACTTGGAGAGCAAGTCGGGGGCCATCTCTTCGATCGTCCCTTCGACGGTGAGCCATCGTCCCCGACTTTTGTATACCATACAAACCAGCACGCCGTAGAACGCGCCGCAAAGGAATGCCGCGATCATCCCGCCTCTCCTTCGCCAGTCCGCATGCCGATGCCACGGACGTTGTACCGAACCTCGCGGGCCTGCCGGGCGGCGAGTTCGACCATCTCTCCGGACGGCATCTCGAACACCTCGCGTTGTGCGGCGACAAACCCGTTCGGCGTGCCGTCGTATTCCAGGTCGAACTCGCACGTCATCTCAAGCGTCACGGTGAAACGCGCCTTTGGCATCTCAAGCCCCCCCCGGCTCTCTTGGCCTCTCCGTACCATTCGCGCACAGTCGCCCTGCGCCACCGGCGCGGCTTCCTGCGCAGCGCCGGGTGACCTTCCGCGCACAGCCGCCGCCAGAACCGCTTGAGCGACTCGCGCCTCGCGGGCTTGAGCTCGACCTTCCAGAACAGCAGCCGCCGCCTGAAGGCACCCGCGTCCAGGCGAGCGTGGACGGCGGGGCACGTCTCCCCCGGCTTCGCCAGGTCCGCGCAGTGGTGCGTCCACCTGCCGTCCCAGCGCCAGCCCGAGGCGCGCCGCGCCTTCCGCCGCTCCCCGCAACGCGAGCACCACACGTCGTAGTCCAGTTCAGTCGACACGGTAGGACTCCTTTGCCTCGATGAACTCCCCGACCTCCTTGCCGAACGGCGTCACCGCGTACCGTCCGCTGCCGACCTTCTCGACCATGCCCAGCTCCTCCAGCAGCGGGAAGTGCACGTTTTCCGTCTCTTTCGGCACGATGGGCCCCACACCCGCACGCTTCAGCATCTCCCGTTCCGGCAGGAACAGCACGCCCGCGTGATACCTGAGCTTGCGCGCCTGGCGCCCCGCGACGCAGACGACCACCAGGATCGCCGTGGCCATCGCGAGTACGCCCAGCGCGAACCACACCCCCGCCGTCATCTCCCGTCCTCCTTGACCCGCGCCGCCACCCGCCTGCCGAGCGGCGTCAGGATGTCGGCATCCCCCACCTGCCGGACCATGCCGAATTGCCGCAGTATCTCCAGGTTGGCGGCGTGCTCGTCCGCCGCCAGTGTCCTGAACTGGGTCAGCAACCGCGCCAGCAATATCCGTTCGCTGGGGAGCAGGACGCTATGCGCGAGGAACTTGACCCTACGCTCCCTCTTCGCCACGACGATACCGACCGCGATGAAGCAGAGTGTCGTCGCCACCGCGCCCATCCCGAACCATAGGATCTCGTTCATTGTATCCCCTCAGTGGTCTCGTTTGCCATGCGCCATCAGCGCCAGCACCGTTGGATAGGCGACGACGACCAGGGCAAGCGTCACAAGGAAAACCGCGATCAGGTCGCGCATCGCACCCCCTCTAGTACTGCCGCCCGATCAGCTCGGGCCGGTAGACGACCTGCGCCATCTCCTCGCCGCCCGTCAGCCAGGCGACGCCGTAGCGTGTCGCGTCGAGGCAATCGTATGCGCCCTTGTTGTAGATCACGTCGGTGAACTCGCCCGTCTTCTTGTTCTGCACCCGCCTGTAGTCGCCGATCTCGCTGATCAGGTTCACGCAGCAGTCGTGGATCTTCAGCCGCCGCTCCGTGAGCAGGTTGATGATCCGGTCGATGCCGGCCCACACGTCCCAGAACGGCGGCTCGACGAGCGGGATCGCGTAGTCCGCCCAGTCGGTGCGCTGCTGCCGCTCCGACGGCCC
>DATKTN010000004.1:0-4787 GCA_035531135.1 Anaerolineae bacterium | reverse complement strand
CGTGCAGGATACGGTATATGACGGGGTCGCGCATGTTCAGGTTGGGCGACGCCATGTCGATCTTGGCCCGCAGCACGCGCGCCCCATCCTCGAACTCGTCGGCCCGCATGCGCTCGAACAGGTCCAGATTTTCCTCGACGCTCCGGTTCCGATACGGGCTGTCCTTGCCCGGTTCGGTCAGCGTGCCCCGGTACTCGCGGGTCTCGTCCGCGCTCAGGTCGCAGACGTAGGCCTTGCCTTTCTTGATCAACTGCACGGCGTACTCGTAGAGCTGCTCGAAATAGTCCGACGCGTAGAACAGCCGGTCCTCCCAATCGAAGCCCAGCCAGCGGATGTCCTCCTGTATCGACTCTACGTATTCGACTTCCTCTTTGGTCGGGTTGGTGTCGTCGAACCGCAGGTTGTACAGCCCGCCATAGCCCTCGGCGATGCCGAAACTGATACAGATCGCCTTGGCGTGCCCGATGTGCAGGTAGCCGTTCGGCTCCGGCGGGAACCGCGTGTGCACGCGGCCACCGTACCGGCCCGTCCGATTGTCCTCCTCGACCGCCGCCCGGATAAAGTCGGTCGGGGTAGAGGCAGTGTCAGGCATACTCATGTTCGTAGCTCCATTATAGGCATCAGGTTTCAGGTTTCAGGTTTCAGGTTTCAGGTTTCAGGTTTCACGCATCATGCATCACGCATCACGCATCACGTTTCACGTTTCACGACTCCCCTGAAATAACTCGGAATTGGCGAGGTCGATAGGGCCAGCGCCCCACTTATGGCCACAGAATGAGCAAATTTAGGGACAGCATCACCAAAACAAGGCATTTATGACCTAGATTTCCCCACTGACTATCGGCAAGCAACCTTTTTTCAGTGGAGTCGTTTCACGCATCACGTTTCACGCTTCACGTTTCAGGTATCGCTCCACCCCGTCCATGTGCCAGCCTAACTGGCGTTGGTACGCCGGATGGGGCGCGAAGGGACGCCGGGCATCGTCGAGCGCCGCGTTGCCCACGACTGCGATCTGCCCCAGATCGGCCACGCCCAGGCCCAGGCGGGAGCAGTACTGCAGGTACCCGACCTGCTCCGGGTAAAAGCCCATCAGGTGTGTCGTGAGCGCGTCGACCGCCAGCGGGTCGGTGCCCGCCAGCGCGACCCGCCAGTCCACGGGGTCGCCCGCCCCCGGCCCACTCCCCTCCATCCCCTCCCAGCCGTCGATCAGCGCCAGGTGCGGCCACACGGCGGGCGCTACGAGCGCCAGGTTCAGGTTGAGGACCTGGGTGCCCTGGTGCATCATCATCTTGCTCGATCCCCCCACCCGGCCGAGGAGCGTGCCCTTGACCCACTCCGCCAGTCCCGACCGCCACACCCACCCCGGCGCCAATCCGGACAACCGTTGCACCCGCCCGGGTGAGCCGCCGTTCTGCCGGGCCACCTGGGGGTTGACGAGCGCGCCCATCACCATGTTCTTGATCGACAGCGTGACGATGACCAGGTCGTGCGTCTTGGGCGGGCCGACGGAGATGCGATAGTCGGCCTCGACGGCGGCGCGCGCCAGGTAGACGGTCAGCGGCCGCAGGCGGCGGTCGTAGACCTGCACCGGCACGACGTCGCCGGCGTTGAGGTCGACCAGCTCGACGCCGTACTCCTCGACCAACGGCTCGTAGCCAAAGCCGCGAAACCCCTCCCAGGTCGACGACAGCGCCGCCCCCTCGGCGACGACGACGCGGCCATCGTAGCGGGCCCGGATAAAGTCGAGCAAGGCGCGAACAGCGTCGACGTGGGTCGCGGCGACCTGGCGGCGGACCGAGACAAAGTTGGGCTTGACGAGGACGCAGCGGGCACGGTCCAGCCGGACCTGGTCCGCGACGAGCGCGAGCGCCGCCGCCGCGTTCCCATAGCGGCTCTCCCCCCGCACCAGCGCCACCGGTCGATTGAGATCACGTTGATGGGCATTCATCCGCTCGCGCGTTGCTCCCCCTTTCGCTCCCATCAGAACTCTAACTTGCGGTGGCGCATCACCACGTTCTCCGCCAACCCGATGCCGATCATCGTCGTCAGCAGCGCAGCGGGGCCATAACTGACGAAGGGCAGCGGCAGCCCCGCGACGGGCAGCAGCCCCAGGTTCATGCCGACGTTGAAGACGACCTGGAACAGGATCATCGCCAGCGTGCCCGCCGTCAGCAGCCGCCCATACGTGTCCGCCGCGATCAGCATGATCCGCAGCAACCGCAGGAACAGCAGCAAATAGAGCGCAAACAGCACCATCACGCCCACAAAGCCGAGTTCCTCGGCGGTGACGGCAAAGATAAAGTCCGTGTGGCGCACCGGCAGGTAGCGGAGCTGGCTCTGCGTGCCCTGCGCGAGCCCTTTCCCCAGGAGCCCACCGGAGCCAATCGCGATAAACGCCTGCCCGAGCTGATACTCGACGTCGGGATTGCCGCTGGGATTGATAAAGCCCAGCACGCGCAGGCGCATGTACGGGTAGCGGGCCATCACCTCCCAGATCGGCACCAGCGCCCCCAACCCAAGCAGCGCCGTGAACCCCAGGTATCGCACCGACACGTCCGACGCAAACAGCATGACCAGCCACATAAAGACGAACACGGCCGCGGTCGCCATGTCGGGTTCCAGGAAGACCAACGCCGCCAACACGAGCGCCATCAGGACGGAAACCAGGAAACCGACGAAATCCGGGCGGTCGGCGGTAAATTCGAGCAGGCCCGTCTTGGGCGCTCCAAAGAGCGGCGGGTCAGTGGGACCGCGCCTCCGCCGCCGGCGGCCGAGGATCGATCCCGCCGATATGGCGAGCAGGTTCATCGCCAGGAACGAGGGCTGCAAGCGGAAAAAGCCCAGGTCGAACCAGCCGCTCACCTCGCCGATCTCGCTCTGCCCGAAGAAGAGCACGAGCACGAGCAGCGCGACGGCGAGGAGGTAGACCAGCCACCAGAAATCACCGAGCCACTGGTAGTCGCGCGGGAAAACGGCCAGCAGGAGGATCAGCCCTATCCCGGCGGCCCCGAAAAGAGCCTGTCGCCGCCACAGATCGTGCAGGCGCGTGTCCAGACTGCCCAGGTTGGCGCTGTAGATCATCAGCACGCCGTAGGCGGTCAGCAGAAACGTAACCAGGAGCAGCACGTAGTCAAAGTGCCGCCAGAGCCGAAACCTCGTCATCCTACCCCTTGTGTCGTCCGCGCCGTGTCATCAACGGGATGTCGGCGACGAGGCGCGTTTCGTGCGCGCTCTGGGAAAAGGTCACTTCAACACCCTCGGCGTCGATGGCGACGTGGCGCGAGATCACCGTGATGATCTCGTCCTTGAGCGTGTCCAGCAGCGCGGGCGAGATGTTCGATCGGTCGTGGGCCAGCACCAACCGCAGCCGCTCCCTGGCGACCTCCCCACTCGACGATGGTTCACGACGGCCCAGCAGGCGTCCAAGCAATCTCATAGTCAATCCCCCTCGGAGCGCACAAAACGAAACAGTTTTTCCAACACACCCGGCTCGCGCAGCGTGATGAAGGGCACGTCCTCGCCCAGCAGCCGGCGCGCGATGTTGTGAAACGCCCGGCCGGCCGTGGAACTATCGCTGGAGAAGGCCAGCGGCTGGCCGCGATTGGCAGCGACCAGGATGGCCTGATCCTCCGGCACGATGCCGATGAGGTCAACCGACAGGAGCTCGACGACGTCGGCGATGTCGAGCATCTCGCCACGCCGCACCATGTCGGGCTTGATCCGGTTGATGACCAGCCGCGCCGGGCCCTGCTCCTCCGCCTCGATCAGGCCGATGATCCGGTCGGCGTCGCGCACGGCGGCCACCTCGGGGTTGGTGACGATCAGGATCTCGTCGGCCGGGGCGATGGCGAAGCGGAAACCATGCTCGATACCGGCGGGCGAGTCGATGAGGACGAAATCGTGCTGCTCCCGCAGGCTGTCGCAGACGCGCACCATGTCCTCGGGCTGGACCGCGCTCTTGTCGCGGGTTTGGGCAGCCGGCAGCAAAAAGAGCTCCGAGAGCCGCTTGTCGCGCACGAGCGCCTGGCGCAGCCGGCAGCGCCCCTCGATGACGTCCACCAGGTCGTAGACGATCCGGTTCTCGAGCCCCAGCAACACGTCCAGGTTGCGCAAGCCGACGTCGGCGTCAATAACCACCACGCGCTGGCCGTGCACGGCCAGGGCGATGCCCAGGTTGGCGACCATGGTCGTCTTGCCCACCCCGCCTTTGCCGGAAGTCACCGTAATTACTCTTGCCGCCATCAGTTCTCCTTACCCACCCACCCCAAATCACCAGACGGAGGACTGGCGCTAAAGCGCCTACTATGAACTTGCATCACGGCGCTGAAGCGCCTACTACGAACATGGCGATGGAGCGCCTACTACGAACCTGCGCCTGCTACGAACCTGATGCCCTTGCCCTGACTGTGTCTGGGCCGTAGCCGTGCCAGGGCACGGCCACGATCTGGCCCTCACGCACCGCGGCCACCTCCGGCACGGGCTTGCGCCGCCGATCCTCGGGAGAGCGGGCGATGTGGCCGGCGATGCGGAGCTGCGTGGGCGCCAGATCCAGCGCACAGATCACGGCTTCCTCATCCCCCAGCGCCCCGGCGTGCACCAACCCCCGCACCCGGCCCCACACGACGATGTGACCCCCGGCGACCACCTCCGCTCCCGGGTTGACGTCGCCGATGACGACGACGTGGCCCGGGTGGCGCAGGCTCTGGCCGGAGCGCAGCGTGCGGCGCACGACCAGCCCCTCGGCCCCCTCGCCAAAGGAGACCTCGCCCTCCCCGGGCGCGGCCTCC
>DATKTN010000003.1:0-4056 GCA_035531135.1 Anaerolineae bacterium | reverse complement strand
GGCGGTGCTCGTCTCGCGCGACGGCGGCGCATCCTGGTCGGACTGGAAGGCCAGCCTGTCCATCGAACAGGGTATCGCCTCCGTGGCGGCCCCGCAGGGGCTCGGCCCGGACGCGTCCCTCCTGATCGGTCTCGTAGAAGGCGGCGTG
This sequence comes from Anaerolineae bacterium, assembly GCA_035531135.1. Taxonomy (GTDB): domain Bacteria; phylum Chloroflexota; class Anaerolineae; order B4-G1; family B4-G1; genus DATKTN01. The sequence goes on along the minus strand of DATKTN010000003.1, from coordinate 3,908 downwards.
CTGCGAGTCTAGCCCTGGCGTTCTGCGGCCGCGCCCGGGTAGGATGCCCCCCATCGGCCCATCTCTCCCGGTGCCCGGCACCTCCCAGCCGCCGACTCGCCGATTCGCTAACTTGCCGATTTGCTGATTTGCTGATTTACAGATTTGCCGATTTGCCGATTTGCACAGCACACAAGACAAAGGACATACACCCATGCCTGCACCCATTGCCATACAACTCTACACAGTCCGGGATGCCCTGGCGGAGGACTTTAGCGGGGTCGTCGAGAAAATCGCCGCGATCGGTTACGTTGGCGTCGAAACTGCCGACTTTCCGGGCACGACGCCCGAACGAGCCGGCCAGCTCTTCAAGGACCTGGGCCTGGCCGTCCCCAGTGCCCACACCGAGCTGCCGCTTGGCGAGCACAAGGACGAAGTGCTCGACACGATGGCCGCGCTGGGCTGTCAGCGCATCATCTCTGGCCAAGGGCCCGATGATTTCACGACGGTGGACCGGATCAAGCGGACCTGTGATCTCTTCAACGAGGCCAGCGCGGTCGCTCGTGAAAACGGGCTGGCGTTTGGCGTCCACAACCACTGGTGGGAGTTTCAGCCAGTGGAGGGCCGCCCCGTGTTCGAGGTGATGCTGGAGCGCCTGGAGCCCGACGTGTTTTTCGAGATCGACACCTACTGGGTCCAGACGGCCGGTGCCGACCCCGCCCAAGTCGTGGGCAGGCTGGGCAAGAGGGCCCCCCTGCTGCACATCAAGGACGGCCCCTGCGCCCGGGGCGAACCGATGGTCGCGGTGGGCGATGGCGCTATGGACTTCTCCCGGATCGCCGAGGCCGGCGCGGGATCGACGGAATGGATGATCGTCGAACTGGATGCCTGCGCCACCGACATGGTGGAGGCCGTCGAGAGAAGCTATCACTATCTTGTGAGGAACGGGCTGGCTCATGGCAACCAGGGCTAAGGTCGGTCTCATCGGCTGTGGGAACATCAGCGGTGCCTACGTCAAAGGCTGCACCGCGTTCCGCATCCTGGACGTCGTCGCCTGCGCCGACATCGTCACGTCCCGTGCCGAGGCCAGGGCGCGGGAATTCGGCATCCCCAATGCCTGCCCGGTCGACGAACTGCTGAGCGATCCAGAGATCCAGATCGTCGTCAACCTCACCGTCCCCCAGGCCCACGCCGAGGTGAGCCTGGCCGCCATCAGCGCCGGGAAAAACGTGCACAGCGAGAAGCCGCTCGCCGTGGCCCGCGAAGACGGCCGCAGGGTACTTGCGGCGGCCAGGGAGCAGCGCGTCCTCGTCGGCTGTGCGCCCGACACGTTCCTGGGCGGCGGCCTGCAGACGTGCCGCAAGCTCATCGACGACGGGTGGATCGGCAAGCCGGTCGCCGCCACCGCGTTCATGACCAGCCGGGGGCCCGAATCGTGGCATCCAGACCCGGAATTCCTCTATCAACTGGGCGCGGGCCCGCTGTTCGACATGGGACCGTACTACCTGACGGCGCTGGTCAACTTGCTCGGCCCGGTGAAACGGGTGACGGGGTCAACGCAGATCAGCTTTCCCGAACGGCTGATCACGAGCCAACCGCACTATGGAACAGAGATCAAGGTCCGTACCCCCACCCACGTCGCTGGCGTCGTGGACTTTGGCTCTGGCGCGGTGGGCACGATCATCACCAGTTTCGACGTCTGGGCCGCCAACCTGCCCAGGATAGAGATTTACGGCTCGGAAGGCTCGCTCAGCGTTCCAGACCCCAACACGTTTGGCGGTCCTGTCCGGATATGGCGGCCTGAGGCGGGCGAGTGGAGAGAGGTACCGCTCACACACAGCACCGATGTGGGCCGGGGTATCGGCGTCGCCGACATGGCCCACGCGCTCGCTTACGGCCGGCCGCACCGGGCCAGCGGTGAATTGGCCTACCACGTCCTCGACGTCATGCATGCCTTTGAGGAAGCCTCAAAGACTGGTGGACACGTCGAGATCGAGAGCCACTGCCCCAGGCCAGCGCCACTGCCCATGGGATTGAGACCCGGCGAACTGGATTGCTGAGGCGAACCTTCCCATGACCTCTATCCTATAGACATGTCGCACGATCTGTGGTATCATAAACTCAATTCCTGGTGCGATCATTGAAGCAGGCGGGGCGTCTGGCACCACAAACGAGGTTACCGATGGGTGCACTACCTGCTCTTTTTTACCTGGTCCTCGCCCTGGCTGCCTTGGCCATGGCCGGAGGCTTGCTCGTGTGGATCATTCGCTACGCTGGCAGCAAAGACAGCAGCAGTTCAGGAGAGCGCCTGAACCCGACGACCGTTGGGACATCAGCGCCAGAAGGCGAGCAAGAGCTGCTGCGCGTCTCACGCACGCAAAAGGGCAAGCTGGTCGTCGTTGTGCAGGGCCGCCGCTACCGCCATCTGCAGGAGATCACCGATCCCCAGGTTGGGCGCGAGACGATCGAGGCCATCAAGGCCGTCCTCGCGTTCGCCAAAGGCTGGCTCCCCACGTCACGGCAGGCACCGTCCCAGCCCGCTTCTAGTAAGTCTACCGTGGACGAGGAAGCCTTCCTGGAGCAACTGGGCCGCAGCGATCTGTTCTCCGCAGGTGTTACCCCCGCATCATCCCGGGTGGGACCGCTGATCCCCGTCGAGGCGATCAACGACCTGGTGCAGGAGCGGCTGCGGAAGCGACCAGACCTGGCCGGTTGGCACATCTTCCTGACCACTGAGAGGGGCGGAACCCTGCGCTTCTACGTCGGCCCGCAGAGCTTTGAGTCAGTCGACGACATCCCCGAACCTGAGGTGCAGGCGCTTATCCGGGATGCCATCCGCGAGTGGGAGAGCAGTTCCCTGGGCACAGTTGGAGCGTAAACGCGCAATGGTAAAGGGCCGCAGCCGATACCGGCTGCGGCCCTGTGGTTTGTGTCCGCCCGGTCTAGTGCGACGACCTGACGCCACAGGTTGCGCACGAGCCCGAAGGCGTGCAGGAGCCACACGACGAACCCGCCCCCGCGATCACCCCCTCACCTCCCACGGCCGAGAACAGTGAGATCATGCGGCGCGTGTTCTCGCTCCCGCACTTGGGGCAGGCGATGAACGCGTCCGCATCCGCCATCGCCCGCAGCGCGTCGAAGCGTGTCCCACAATCGGTACACTTGTACTCGTATAGCGGCATGGCCTCCACCTCCAGGCCCATTGTACCGCCGTTTACCCTCACCGTCAAGATCACGGGGGAGCCTTGGATGCCCGAACGGCTCGACTGAGCCTTCGTCCCGAGCTCAGGCCGAGGGGCTCGCCGAAGTCTTGGTCGGGTCCTACCCACAAGCCGACCGCCAACCCGTGCATTGGCCGTCTTTGCGCCGGACTAGACCCTTAATCTACGAGCGCCAGCTCCCGCCCCACTTCCGCGAACGTCGCCAGCACGCGGTCGAGTTGCTCGTCCGTGTGCGTCGCCATGTAGCTGGTGCGCAGCAACGCCAGCTCCGGCGGCACCGCCGGTGAGACGACCGGGTTGGTGTAAATACCCGCCTCGTAGAGCGACTTCCACGCCATAAACGTGTTCATGTCATCGCCGATGATGACCGGGATGATCGGGGTCTCACTCGCCCCCACGTTAAAGCCCAGCTCGTGGAACCCGGCCCGCATGCGCTCCCCGATCTGGTTGACCCGTGCGATCCGCTCCGGCTCCGCTTCCATCACGTCCAGCGCGGCCAGCGCGGCCGCCGCGTTGGACGGCGGCATGCTCGCGCTGAAAATCAGCGAGCGCGCGTGGTGTTGGATATAGTGGATCACGTCTGCAGCGGCGGCGATGAACCCGCCCAGGCTGGCGAAGGATTTGCTAAAGGTGCCCATCGTCAGGTCCACCTGGTCGGTCAGGCCAAAGTGGGCCGCCGTGCCCCGCCCCCCGCCCAGCACGCCGATC
>DATKTN010000002.1:0-5647 GCA_035531135.1 Anaerolineae bacterium | reverse complement strand
GCTGGCCGACGAGGGCGGGCACGTCTTCGCCGCGGGCGTCGGCGTGCGGCGGCGGCTGCGCAAGGTGACGGCCACCCCGGTCAAGCCCTTTGCGCTGCCGGTGCGCGTGCTCGTCGTCGTCTCCCGGCCGGACGACGCCGGGTTCTTTGATCCGCGCGGCGACGCGCTCCCGCTGCTCGACGCGCTCGACGGGCTGGGCGACCGGGCCGCGGTCGAGTTCCTGTACCCGCCCACGCTGGCCGCCCTGACCGCCCGCCTGCGCGACCGCAAAGCGCTGCCGGTCCACGTCGTCCACTTTGACGGGCACGGCGTCTACGACGCCACGCAGGGGCTGGGCTACCTCCTGCTTGAAAACGACGCCCACCAGGGCGACGGCGTCGACGCGAATCGGCTGGGCACGCTCCTGAGCCGCTGCGGCGTCCCGCTGATGGTGCTGAGCGCCTGCCAGAGCGCCCGGCAGGAGGAGATCAACCCCTACGCCAGCGTCGCCGCGCGGCTCATCCGCGCCGGCGTGGGCAGTGTCCTGGCGATGAACTATTCGGTGCTCGTCGCCGCGGCGCGCAAGTTCGTCGCCGCTTTCTACGGCGCGCTCGCCGAGGGCTTGACCGTTGGACAGGCGGTCGACGAGGGCCGCGTCACGCTGCTCGCCGACGAGGAGCGCCACACGCTGACCCGCCGCAACCAGCAGGGCGACCTGGTCGAGGAGACCGTCCGCCTGCGCGACTGGTTCCTCCCTGCCCTGTACCAGCAATCCGCCGACCCGGTCGTCTTTGCCCCCCTCCCTCCGCGGGAGGGGCCGGGGGAGGGTCCCCCACACACTCCCCTCCCTCCCGGGGAGGGGCCGGGGATGGGCCTTCCCCGCGCGCTCACCGACCCCCGCGCCCCCGGCGGCCTGCCCCCGGCGCCGCGCCACGGCTTTCACGGCCGCGCCCGCGAGATGCTCCAGTTGGAGCGCGGGCTGGCCGAGCGCGCCGTCGTCGTCCTCCACGGCTTTGGCGGGATGGGCAAGACGGCGCTGGCGGCCGAGGCCGGCCGCTGGTTCTACCGCACCGGGCGCACGCCCGGCGGCGCGGCCTTCGTCTCCTTCGAGCACGGCGGCTCGCTGCAGCAGCTCTGCTCCTGGGTAGGGCAGGCGGTCAGCGGCGACCCCGACTTTTCGCTCGGCGCGGGCGACCCGGTCGAGCGCGTGGGCGCGCTCCTGCGCGAGCGGCCGGCGCTCGTGATCCTGGACAACTTTGAGTCGGTGCTGGGACGGGAGCCGCTGATGCCGCCGGAGGAGCTGCGGGCGGTGCTGGACGCGGTGTGGGGGTGGGCGGGGGGAGGGGGAGACAGGGGGACAAGGAGACAAGGAGACAAGGGGACAAGGAGACAGGGGGACAGGGGGAGGGGGAGCCGGGTGTTGATCACGACGCGGGATACGACGTTCAGTGATGCCCGGTTTGGGCCATCGAAGTGGTGTGCGCACGTCGAGCTGGGAGGGCTGGCGCAGCAGGACGCGCTGGCGCTGGCGGCGGCCGTGCTCGACGACCACGGGATCGACCGCGGGGCGATCGACCGGCAGGAGCTGGTCGACCTGATGGACCAGTTGGGCGGGCATCCGCTCTCGCTCAACCTGGTGCTGCCGCACCTGCGCGACCATACGCCGGCCGAGCTCTCGGCCCGCTTCGAGAAGCTCCTGCCCGGCTTCACGGCCGGCGCGGCGAAGGAGCGGAACGAGAGCCTGGCGGTCTCGCTCGAGTTCTCGCTGAATCGCCTGGGCGACGAGACCCGCGCCGCCCTGCCCGACCTGGCGGTGTTTCAGGGCGGGGCCTTTGAGGACGATTTGTTGGAGATCATCGAGATGGACCCGGAACTCTGGCGTGTCACCCGCGTCGAGATGGAGCAGGCGGCGTTGGTCACGGCTGAGCCATTGCCCAACGTCACGTTCCCGTTCCTGCGCTTCCATCCCACGCTCCTGCCCTACCTGACTGACCAGCTTTCGCCTGCCCGGCGTGCCGAACTGGAAGAATGGTATTGGAAGCGATATTATGCCGTTGCGAACTATCTGTACCGCACCGACACCCAACACCCCCACGAGGCGCGCGCCATCGCGCTGCGCGAGCTGCCCAACCTGCGCCGCGCGCTCGACCTGGCGGTCGATGCCGGCGAGGTGGAGGCGGCGGTGGACTTTGCCACCAGCATCGCCAGGTTCCTGGACGTCTTTGGCCGCTGGCGGGAGCGCGACGCCATGATGGACAAAATCTCCAATCTCCAATCTCTAATCTCCAGCGAAGAGGGAGTGACGAAGGCCGAGTACCTGATGCTGAGCCGGCAGGGGGAGGCCTTGTGGCAGCAGGGCCGGGCGGCGGAGGCGGAGCGGGTGTTCCGCGGGCTGCTGGAGCAGTTGGAGGCGGGCGCGGCCTACGACGCGGCATACGACCACGCGGTGACGCTTCTCTCGCTGGGTCGCTGCCTGACGGCGCAGGGGCGGCCGGCGGAGGCGATCGAGTGGCACCGGCGGGCGTTGGGGGAGTTTGAGCGAATCAGCGAGTCGAGCGAGTCAGCGAAAGGGATGCTGGGCAGGGTCTATACCGATTTGGGCGATAATCTGCGTGCGGTGGGGCGATTTGATGAGGCGCAACAGGCCTACGAGAGCGGTCTGGAGATTTCCAAAGACACTGAAGACCACCGCGCTGTTGGCGTCCATTTCGGCCAACTGGGCACGCTGGCGATGATGCGGGGCGACCTGGGCGAGGCGGCGCGGCGGTATGACGAGGCGCTGAAGACGTTCCGCGCGCTGGGCGAGCCGCAGATGGAGGCGGTCGCCTGGCACCAGTTGGGGAGGGTGGCGGAGGAGGCCAGGGATTGGGACGAGGCGGAGCGCTGCTACCGGGAGGCGGTGCGCATCCGCGAGCAGATCCGCGATCTGCCAGGATTGGCTGCGAGCTTTAACCAACTCGCCAACGTCGCGAAGGGCGCTGGCCGGCCCGACGACGCGGAGCGGTGGTATCTGCGGGCGTTGGAGGGGTTTGAGCAGACGGAGCAACTGCAGTATGCCGCGGCGGCTTCTAGCAACCTTGCCGGCCTCTACCTCTCCCAGGGCCGGCTCGACGAGGCCGCGCGCTATGCCCGCCGGGCGATGGAAATCGACGAGGCAATTGGCGACCCGTCCGTCGAGGTATGGAAAGACTATGCCATCCTGGCCCGGATCGCCGAGGCCCGGGGCCGCGCGGACGAGGCCGCGGGGTGGCGGCGCAAGGGGCAGGAGAGCCGTGATGCGTTTGCCGGTACGCGGTATCAACTTGCTCCCATTTTGCAGCAGTTCCAGCCGGTCATTGCCGCGGTTGTTGCTGCTTGTGAAGGGAATGCGCGAGCCAAAGCGCAGGTGGAGAGCCTGTTTGACACGTTCAGGCAGGGTAACTGGCAAATCGTGGATGCCATCCAACGTATTTGGGCTGGCGAGCGGGACGAGGAGGCGTTAACCTCCGGGATTGATTATAACAGTCGCGCCATTGTCCGCGCCATCCTGGCCCAGTTGGCGGGGGAGCAGGCCCCCATCCCAACCCCGCAGGTGGGCACGGTCCAGACCCCAGGGGTTTCCGAAACCCCTGGGGTCTCGGAGGCCGTCGCCCACCTGCGCCAGCAGTGGGGACCGGTCGTTCGGGCCGTCGTCGCCGCCTGCGGCGGGGACGCGGAGGCTGGTGCGCAGGTGGGCCCCTTCCTGGAGCAGTTGTCCGGCCAGGACGACTGGCGCGAGCTGGCCGCGACGCTGCGCCGGGTCCTGGCCGGCGAGCGCGATCCCGGGGCGCTCCTGGCCGGGCTCGACCCCACCGATACCTTCATCGTCGCTGACGTCCTGCGCGCGCTGGGCGTCGCTGGCCTGCCGGAGCTGTAGCGGGGGAGCGATGGGACGCCAACTGTCGCTCGCTGCCCAGCGGCCGGGAGATACACCGCCTGTGACCGAAAGAGTGCTCCTGTCGTGGAGCGGCGGCAAGGACAGCGCGCTGGCGCTCTGCGAGCTTCAGGAGGGCGGGGGCTACGAGATCGCGGCGCTCCTCACGACGGTGACGGCGAACTATGACCGGGTCAGCATGCACGGCGTGCGGCGCGTCCTGCTCGAGCAGCAGGCGGACTCGCTGGGCCTTCCGCTGGAGGAGGTGTTCATCGCGGCGGATACCTCGGACGAGGAATACGGCGCAAAGATGCGGGAGGTGCTGGAGCGATACGCGCGGGGCGGCGTCTCGGCCGTCGCGTTCGGGGACATCTTCCTGGAGGACGTCCGCAAGTACCGGGAGGAGAGGCTGGCGCAGGTCGGGATGCGGGCCCTCTTCCCGCTCTGGGGCCGGGATACGGCCGAGCTGGCTCACACGTTCATCGACGTGGGCTTCCAGGCGGTCATCACCTGCGTGGACACCCAGGTCCTGGGCCGCCCGTTCGCCGGCCGGGACTTTGACGGGCAGTTCCTGGCGGACCTTCCCTCATCCATCGACCCCTGTGGCGAAAATGGCGCATTCCACTCGTTCGTGTATAATGGGCCGATCTTTCGGGAGCGGGTCCTATACGCGAAGGGGGAAGTGGTTTTGCGGGAGAACCGGTTCTATTACTGCGACCTGGTGCCCGTTCAAGCGGGGCAAGATCCGCGCGGATCACGATCCGCATCTTAGTCTACATCTCGCACCCTGTCGCGGGAAATGGACGCGCCAACTTGTTGGCGTCTTCGGCAGGCGCGAGGTCGCATCTGAACAGGCTTCACCTGTGCAAAGCGACCGAAACAAGTTTCGGCATCCATTCCCGCTGGACGATGCGTTTCGAATCAAGCCGGGGACTGTGGTCCCCTCCGAGCACCATTCACCGGTGCTCCGCGCGGACCACAGTCCGCCTCTTGGTCTGCAACTCGCACCCTGTCGCGGGCAATGGACGCGCCAACTCGTTGGCGTCTTCGGCAGGCGCAAGGTCGTATCTGGACAGGCTTCACCTGTGCAAAGCTACCGAAACAAGTTTCGGCGTCCATTCCCGCTGGAGGAGTGCGAAAGACAGGCTTGGGACGGGCGAAGGACGATGCGTTTCGAATCAAGCCGGGGACTGTGGTCCCCTCCGAGCGTCATCTGCCGGCGCTCCGAGCGGACCACAGTCCGCCTCTTGATCTGCATCGCGCACCCTGTCGTGGGCAATGGACGCGCCAACTTGTTGGCGTCTTCGGCAGGCGCAAGGTCGTATCTGGACAGGCTTCACCTGTGCAAAGCGACCGAAACAAGTTTCGGCATCCATTCCCACTGGAGGAGTGCGAAAGACAGGCTTAGGACGGGCGAAGGACGGTGTGTTTCGAATCAAGCCGGGGACTGTGGTCCCCTCCGAGCACCATCCACCGGCGCTCCGAGCGGACCACAGTCCGCGTTTCAGAGCGTAGAAGGCAGCCTTGCGCAGGTTCCAGGACAGATTCCGGGCCACAAGGGCCGCCGTTTGCCAGGAACTGTGTCAATTTCGAACCACTTTCTAACCTTCGCAAGGGTAGCCCCGATTTTTGAAATGAGCTGGACTCCGTTACATTGGGGCATTTTGGCCCGAAATATATGCAGTCGGTTTCTTGACAATTTCATCCGGGGCGTGCATGATTGGACCTATCCTGACGTGGGAGCGTGATCATGCCCCGGCGAAAAATCGAACTGGA
>DATKTN010000001.1:0-7569 GCA_035531135.1 Anaerolineae bacterium | reverse complement strand
CGTCTGCCATAAGACCTTTCCTCCTTTGGTACCTCTACCTTCCCGTATCCCGGCCCCACAGCCTGCCCTGAGCGAAGCCGAAGGGTCAGCGTATCCCTACCATTACAGCAGGGCCTTGGCTTCTTGGGGCATGCTCCCCATTGGCGCTTGCGGTCTGGTCACCTGCTCCGGCATAGCCGGAGAGCCACCAATGGGTTCCACCGTTCCGTGTATCCACTTTGCGCGACGTTAGGCCGGTGCTTTACGCCGGGCTCTGTGTCGAGTGCCGCCTGACTTCGATTGGCAAGCCAGGCCAAAGAACCTTTCCCTTTTGGGCCTGCCTCCTGTCTTGCGGACAGATAGCCAGCGTAGGCAGGGTCTGCCTGACGACGCCTCATCACACCTTCACTTGCGTTGACCATAGCCGCCTGCTCAACGGGGTCGCCGCGTCTGGTTTGCGGTTTACCGCCTTTTCGTCCTCGCTTCCGACATTTGATGACCAGTCTCCTGCCGTAGGACGATGCTCACACCCCGGCACCTGGGGCGGTCGGAGTTGATGTTTTGGTGATTTCGGTGTAAGCTGTGGTGAACATCGCACCGACGTGGATACACAGTTGTCAAAGTTCGTGGTGACCTTGGCGTCCGTTGCTCGCCAAATTCACCGGCGTTTTTTGCCTCCCATCCCCCGGTTTGCACCGGTTTCGGGAGAACGGGTCGCACCAAGCGGTTGCAGCCGACCGCCTGCGGTGCGGGTAAGCGTGGCGCGTCTTGCCAACAATCGCTTTGGTCATTAGAGCGAGTCTTGCCAGAATCGGCGGCGGCTGAACCGCATGCCGTTATGTGGCCTATCCTAACAGACGACGAGCAAAGGAGGATTGTGTTGCAGGACAACGAAGGCTATGTCTCGACCGACGATAAAGTGCGGCTGTACTATCATCTGCTGGGCGATGGTCCAGTCACCATCGTCATTCCCGCAGCGTGCCTGCTATTGGAGGATCTGCGTCCTCTGGCGAAAGATCGCCGCCTGATTTTCTACGACCCGCGTGGGCGAGGTCAATCGGACCGTGACCCAGATCCAAAGCACATATGGACAGACTATGAAGTGAGAGACTTGGAAACTGTGCGCCAACACTTCGGTCTGGAACGGATGGCCCTGTTGGGGCGGTCGTATTTGGGCGGGATAGTAGCTCTCTATGCCGGGCAATACCCTGAACGGGTCAGCCGGATGGTGATGATGTGCCCGCTCTCTCCGCGCAGCCCTGCCCCCTATGATGACCCTGAGGCAACCCAACACAAGGAACAGGCTCGCATCGACCCGGTTGCAGCCGCGAGTTTACGAGAGATAATGGCAAGTGGACGACACATAGAGGAGCCCGAATGGTTCTGCCGCGAGTTCCAGCGGGTGATCGTCCCGCGCCAGATGGGCCGTCCTGACGCACTGGCACGCATGAAGAGCGACCCCTGTGCCTACCCGAACGAGTGGTGGCATAACCTCCACCAGCATCACGAGATTCATGTTCCGCTCGAGACGCGGAGCAATTATGATTGGCGCGACCGAATGAGTCAGGTTACTGCCTCTACGCTAGTTGTTCACGGCATGGAGGATCTGGTTCCATTGGAGTCATCACGCGAGTGGGTAGATATACTACCTCAAGCGCGCCTTCTCGCTATTGAGGGAGTCGGACACTTTCCACATTTGGAAGCCCCCGAGACTTTTTTCCCTTCAGTTGAGAGGTTTCTAGATGGCAAATGGCCTGAAGAAGCAATATGAAAATTACAAGTGAGAGCTTTGCAGGAGTAGCCACATCAGCAACTCGAGTAATTGAATTGTATTATCCTAAAGATCAGAGACTCTTTGATGATCAATTTGCGCTTAAATTTCTTCCTTTTGGGTGGCGGGTGTTTTTTAGACTGGTATACCTGCCAGGATTGCGGAGCGCGGTTTTGTCTTTACGTGAACGGCGGATGCCTGGTACATTGGGAGCGATTCTCTGTAGGACACGTTATATTGATGACGTGTTGAAAAGGTCATTGGAAGAAGGGATAGAACAATTGGTGATTCTTGGGGCGGGATTTGACAGTCGAGCTTATCGAATTGCCGGTATGAAAAAAGTCCAGGTATTTGAAGTTGATCTTCCCGGGACACGAAAGCTGAAACAAATTCGCATTGAGAAAGTGTTGGGGGCGGTCCCGGAAAATGTAACATTAATAGGTATGAACTTTGATCAACAGGACCTGGATGACATATTGAGAGCCGCAGGTTTTCAAAAGGGGAAGAGAACGCTTTTCATCTGGGAGGGAGTGACACAATACATCACGGCAGAAGCGGTCAATAATACCCTCGAATTTGTCTCGGGTGTTTCTGGAGTTGGAAGTGCGATAGTATTTACCTACGTTCGTCGGGGAATAATCGATGGGACTGCTTGCCCTGAATGGTTTCGGCCATTTTTGTCGTTTGCCAGAAAAGTAGGGTCACCTTTCATATTTGGTCTTGATCCAGTTGAACTGGAGCAATACCTGTCCGACCGTGGATTAGAGCTAATAGATGATGTTGGTGCTGCCGAGTACCAAGATCTTTATCTCAAGCCACTTGGTCGTGAGATGAATGTTTTCGATGGCGAGAGAGTAGCATTTGCCGAGGTAAAGGGGCCTTTGGCTACCTGACCCTGCATCAACCGGACTTGGCTTCGCCAAGAGGGTACGCGGCGCGAATTGCCAATGTTGGGTACAATAAAAGCAGCGCCTGGGGCAAAAATGCCAGGCCGGTTATGCTCTCGTTCGGCCGCCAGACACCTGCAAGGCAAGAGGAGTTCATGAGAACACTTGTAGTTATCCCAACTCAAAATGAGTTCAATCTTTTCCTGGAAAGCTGTGCTGCGTATGAACTTGTAGCGGAGAATTTGATGATCGGCAAGCTTCCAGTTGTGCGATTTGCTGATCTTGGTATCACCTTGTCACGTGGCGGGCTCGGAAAGGTCCAGTTTGCAGTTCAAACTCAGCACCTGTTGGATGCTTATCCTGACTGGGATCTGGTTATCTGTGCCGGTGCGGCTGGAGCATTAGTGGACGATCTATCTGTCGGGGATGTTGTTGTGTCGACGGAGACTGTGGAGCATGACATTAACAACAAGTTCGGCGAGCCTCTTCTTCCGAGATTCAGTAGTGCGGAGACCGTTTTATCTGCTCTCCGCTTCGTGACACCGGTCTGCAACTCTTTCCAAGTGCATTTCGGTCCAATAGCTAGTGGAGATGAGGATGTGGTAGATACTGATAGGCGGAAGGAGCTTTATGGGTTGACAGGAGCACTTGCTGTGGCCTGGGAGGGGGCGGGTGGAGCAAGTGCTTGTCAATTCAATAATGTTCCATTTGTCGAGATTCGCGGAGTGACCGACAGAGCTGATAGCGACGCGGCATTGGACTTTGAGGCAAACCTGAGAAGCGTAATGAGGAATGTTGTAACTCTAATCATATCTTGGCAAAAGAGTTGTTTGCTTGAGAAGGCGGCATAACAACCGCACGAACCCGACTTGGCTAATCTCGGCGCTTTTCAACTGTCATAGGCCCGCATTATGGCGACGTGGCTGTGACCAACACTATCTTGGTCAGCTAGACGTTGGGCATCACAGTCACGGTGGGAGACTCGGCTACGTTGGAGGCCACGCTGTGGGGCAGCGGACTCTGGACCAACGACACTGACTGGGGAGGTGCGGGCACGGTCATCACCGGCACGCTTCTCACAACACCTGGGGCGCCCCGGACTTTGCCGACGGCGGGGATTACCACATCGGATCGGAATCGGCGGCGATTGACAGGGGCGTAAACGCAGGCATGGTCGAAGACATGGATGGTGACCGGCGGCCCGTGGATGGCGACCTGAACGGCGTGGCCGTGGAGGATCTCGGAGCGGACGAGTTCACACTGCGCCGCATCTACCTGCCGTTGGTACTGCGGCAGTAGCCGCAGGGTATCCATCCCATCGTTCAACTCGGCTCGGATCGTTGCAGATCAAACGTGCCAGGCACCGCCCATGTGCCTGGCACGTAGCGTGTCCAGTGGCCCTGCACGCCTGCAGCTTGCCCTCTGTCCAAATCGCGGTATAGTTGCGTCACCATGGACGCGCTGCCTGATCCCGAAACCCGCGCTGCCTTTGCCGGGCGGTTGCTGGACTGGTTCGCCCGCCGCTCCCGGGACCTGCCCTGGCGGCGGGAGCGGACCCCCTACCGCGTCTGGGTAGCGGAGGTGATGCTCCAGCAGACGCGGACCGAGACGGTCGTGGGCTACTATGAGCGCTTTCTGGAGAGTTTCCCCACCGTCGAGGCGCTGGCGGGCGCGCCGCTGGAGGAGGTGTTGAAGGCGTGGGAGGGACTGGGTTATTACGCCCGCGCCCGCAACCTGCACGCCGCCGCCCGGCGGGTCGTGGCCGCGCACGGCGGACAGCTTCCCGACAGGTTCGAGGGGCTGCTGGGGTTGCCTGGAGTGGGGCGGTACATCGGCGGGGCGGTCGCCTCGATCGCGTTCGGGCGGGACGTGGCGGCTGTGGACGGCAACGCCCGGCGGGTGCTGTGCCGTGTGTTCGAGGTACGGGAGGACGTGACCCGGTCGGGCGTGCAGCGGAAGCTGGAGACGCTGGCGACGACGCTGCTCCCGCCGGGACGGGCGGGCGCGTTCAACGAGGCGCTGATGGAGCTGGGGGCCACGGTGTGCACACCCCGAGTGCCCCTCTGCGATCGCTGCCCGCTGGTTGATCTGTGCCGGGCCTATGCCGGGGGTGACCCGGAGGCGCTGCCGGTGCGCCGTCCGCGCCGGCAGATTCCCCACTACGACGTGGCCGCCGCCGTCACGGCCCGCGTCGACGGTCGCGTGCTGGTGGCGCAGCGCAACGTGGACGACATGCTGGGTGGGCTGTGGGAATTCCCTGGCGGCAAACGCGAGGACGGCGAGACGCTGCCCGAGTGCCTGGTCCGCGAGATGTGCGAGGAACTGGGCGTGGAGGTCGCGGTGGGCGAGCAGTTGGCCGTCGTCAGGCACGCCTACACCCACTTCCGGATCACGCTGCACGCCTTCCACTGCTGGCTGGTGGGTGGCGAACCCCGCTGCCTGGACTGCGCCGCGTTCCGCTGGGTGACTCTGGCCGAACTGGACGCGCTGCCGATGTCGGTGGCCGACCGGCGGGTCGCGCTTGCGCTGAGCGAATGGGCGAACGCCAGGCGCGTCTATCTGCCGGTGGTGCTGCGGCAGTAAGGAGGAACCGAAATGCGTAGACTGTTGTTCTCCACGCTGCTCGGGCTGGGGCTGGCGGTGCTGGTGCTGGCCGCGCCGGGCCTGGCCCAGTCGCCGGACGGGCTCGCACTGGTCCGAGTCGACCTGGCGGGAGCGGATGACCTGGCCCGCGTGGATGGTCTGGATGTGCCGATATACGCCCACCTGACGGTGCCGGGCGCCGACTATCTGCTGGCCGTGCTCACGCCTCAACAGCAGGAGCAACTCCGCTCGCTCGGCCTTCCGCTGACTGTCCTCGACGCCGACGCCGAGGGGGCGGTTTATTACCTGGTCGAGAGCGGCCAGCCGCGCGTGGCCGAGCGGGTGGCCCCGGCCTTTGCCATCGTCCACGACGACGGCCGCCAGGCCGTGGGCCGGCTGCAGGAAGGCGTGAGGGCACAGGCGGCCGAGGAGTCGGACGTGCGCGTCGTTCGCCTCGGCCCGGATCCGATCGTGCTCACGCCGCGCGTCACCGGCGACGTTCCCACCGCCCCCGTGTACGACCCGCTGATCGCCGGCCTGCTCACCCGGGTCACCACCGGCACCCTCGCCGCGTACGACGGGGGGCTGAGTGGCGAATGGCCCGTGCCCATCGGCGGCCAGCCATACGTCTTCCGCACTCGCTACACCTACAGCGGCGAGCCGATCGCCAAGGCCACCCAGTACGTCTACGAGCACATGCGGGCGCTGGGCTACGACGTCCGCTACCACGACTACACGCTTTCGGGCTATGCGCTGCGCAACGTCGTCGGCGAGAGGCGGGGCCTCGTGCACCCCGATCAAGTCGTCCTCCTCACCGCCCACCTCGACTCCCGGGCGGCAGGCTGGCCCCACGACCCGGCCCCCGGCGCCGACGACAACGGCAGTGGCTCCGCCGCGCTGATGGCCGCGGCTGACGTGCTGGCGGTCCTGGATTTTGACTATACGATCCGCATCGTCTTCTTCACCGGCGAGGAGCAGGGCATGTGGGGCAGTTACTATTACGCCCGCGACGTGGCGGACGCCGGGGAGGACGTCCTGGGCGTGCTCAACCTCGACATGATCGCCTGGGACGCCAAGTCCGGCCCGGCCATCGACCTGCACTCCCACGTCCCCAGCGTCGAGGACGACTCCGACGATCTGGCCGACCTCTTCGCCGCGGTGGTGGACGTGTACGGCCTCGACCTGGAGCCCCAGATTATCGAGAACGGCGCCCGCTTCTCGGATCATTCCCGCTTCTGGGACCGGGGGTACGCGGCGATCATGGCGATCGAGGACTATTACAACACCAGCGAAGCGCCGTACGAGCCCCGCGACTGGAATCCCAACTATCACACGACCGGCGACCGGCTGAGCACGCTCAACCTGGCCTACTTTCGCGAGTACGCGCGGGCCAGCCTGGCCGCCTTCGCCCACCTGGCCCGGCCGGTGCCTACGACGATCAGCGGTACGGTCACGGGTGCGGGAACCGGCGCGCCGTTGAGCGCGACGGTGACCGCGGCGGGGCCGGATGGCGCGTTCGGCGACACGACGGACGTCTCCGGTGCCTACTCCTTCTTGCTGCGCCCCGGCGTGTACACCGTCAACGCCACGGCCCCCGGCTACTCCCCACAGGCACTGGCGGGCGTCGCCGCCCTGACCGGCACCACCACGCGAGTGGATTTCGTCCTGGAGCCGCTGTCCACGTACACGGTGAGCGGAAGCGTAACCGACGCGGTGAGTGGGCTGCCGCTCGCCGCGACCGTCCGGTTCGACGGGGGTCCGGCCATCGCGGCTCCGAGCGGCCACTACAGCGCCAGCGTGCCCGGCGGCACCTACGTGATGAGCGTCGACGCGCGGTACCACCGCCCGGCGACGCGGACGGTCGTCGTGGACCGGGACCAGCGGCAGGACTTTGCGCTGGCGCCGACGGCGTGTGTGCTGGTGGTGGACGACGACTATGACAGCGACGGGAAGGCCTACGGGGACGAGGTGTACTATACGGCTGCGCTGGAGGGGTTGGGGGTGGGGTATGACGTGTGGGCGGTGGCGGACGACGCGGACGGGCCGCCGGTGGAGGTGTTGGCCCGGTACCGGGGGGTGATCTGGCTGACGGGGCGGGATTGGGACTATACGCTGACGGGGGCGGACCAGGAGGCGCTGACGGCGTACCTGGAGGGAGGAGGGCGGCTGTTCGTCAGCGGGCAGGACATCGGGTGGGACGTGGCCCGGCGGGGAGAGCCCTCGTTCTACCGCGATTACCTGCACGCCGACTATCTGCGCGACGACAGCGGGTACCACGAACTGGCGGGAGCGGGCGTGATGGAGGGGCTGGCGGTCACGATCGCGGGGGGCGACGGGGCGGACAACCAA